>CAZSKQ010000213.1:0-3757 GCA_964607425.1 uncultured Woeseiaceae bacterium | reverse complement strand
CCACCGCCTCGCCCGAGATCGTGCGCCAGGGCTTGAACCACTCCCGGCCGGCGGTGAGCGTCCCGGCGCGCGCCTCGACGCCGTCGGAGGCGACCAGTACGGCGTTGGTCGCGAACAGCGCCGGCACTTTGGCCTTGTAGGTCTGAAGCTGCTGGAAGGCGGTCCAGATCGTGGCGCCTTCGTTCGCGGCGTTCTTCAGCTCCAACACGGCCAAGGGCAGACCGTTGATGAACAGCACCACGTCCGGCCGGCGGCTGTGTTTGTTGTCGATGACCGTGAACTGGTTGACGGCCAGCCAGTCGTTGGCCGCGGGATCGTCGAAATCGACCACCCGCGCCTGCGCTCCCCGGATCGCGCCCTCGCCGTCGCGGTACTCGACGGTGACGCCGTCCACCAGTAGGCGATGAAGCGCGCGGTTGCGCTCGACTAGGTCCGCACCCTCGGGCCGAGTGAGCTTGCGGAACGCGTCCTCTAGCACTTCGGCGGGAAGATCGGGATTGAGGCGAGCTAGTGCGCCTCGCAGGCGCTGCACCAGAACTACCTCACCGTAATTCGCCCGCTCGGCCGCTGGCATGCCGGGAGCAATCTCGGGGCCGTGCGCAACCTGCCAACGGGCGACCTCGAGCCAAGCGAGGGTGGCTTCTTCGACGGTGGATTCGGTAAAGCCAGCGCTAGGCATTTATTTTGCTTCGGCTCGCTGCCCGGTAACGCTCAGGCGTCTCCCTCACAAGATTCACCTCATACCGTCGCCGGTCCAGCACCTCCAAAAAGCCCATCTCGTGGCCCTTGAGCACCCCCAACTTGCCGTTTGCCTCGCTCACGTTCACGCCCGTTTGCCTGCAGAGCTTCTTCAGCAGTGTCTTATCGATGTTCTTGGTCGCCGCCTGTCCTCGGATGGAGGCGAGGTACCGAGCAGCGCGGGGGTGCTTCTGCGCATATGCCTCGATTCCATCGAACTCCACGAATGGAAGGTCCTTCCGAATCGCCCTGACATTTCCTCGCACGGCGCCCAAGATCGCTTGCTGGAGTTTTCCTGCAAACTCGAAGCTGCTGGGCCGCAGGATATGTAGATTCTTCCCGTCAATGAGCAAATCAAAGTCATTGTCGAGCTTGAAGACCCTGTCATCGATGATCTCCAGTGCGTCGTCGATCATGCGAACGAGACGGTTCTTGCTCTTTAGAACGCCCTTAAATTGTGTCGCACGACGCAAGGCCGTCAGGCGGCTTTTCTTTTTGTCCTTCAAACGCGCGAAATAGCAGAACACCGCAGCTGGTTCCGACAGCGCTGCGGTGTTAATAGGCAAATTTGACGCCTTGTGAAGGTCGCGCATTGAGGCCGCGAGCGGATCGTCGAGAGGAAGATAGACGTACTCCGTGCTCCCGTACTTCTCGGAGGGATCGTATTTAGCCGGCCCGTCTTCGTATTTTCGCAGTACGCTCCACGTCGCCTGGACGATCTCGGACACGGCTTTCTGTACATCCGTTCCAACTGGCACGGCGACAAAGTTCTGGCCATTGCCGTCGTCCCGCCCGACACCGAACTCGGTAAGTGTCACGTTTCTGAGATCAAAATCGAGATTCATTCTTCGGCCTCCAAGTAGACAGTGTCACTCAGGCGGTACGCGTTGAGGCGGTCACCCGGTGCGAGGCTCACTCGCCGAGTAATGAGTGCCTGACGAGTCTTGCCGGTCAGTTGATTGCCGTCTGCAGGCGGATATACCGTGAAGACACGGAACCCTAGCGCGGCGAAGATCAGGTTCATGTAATGTAGATTGAGATGCCAGAACAGAAACACGATGAACGCCAACGCAACAAACGAGGCGCTTAGGAACCGCCAGCTTCCGAGGTCCTCCGAGTAGAACGGAAGCAGCATGGCGAACAGGTAGACCAGGATGTGATCACGGTGGTCGTCGGCGGTGCCGACGGCAATCTCACGTTTGTCGTTCTGCTTCTTGGCCGTCCGGATTCGCAGCCACAAAAATACGTTCGGCAGAACTACCATTAGCGCGCAGAGGCCAATGAAGTAGCGGTCAGGAATCAGACTGTTGCCCCGGATCGCCCAGAGGATGAACAGGGGCGAGATGCTGCTGAGAACCATAAGCAGCCGCGCTGCCCTGAGCCCTTCGCTGTGGGTGCTGGACGCCGAAGAACTCATGCCACTGCCCGCTCTACGAACTTCCCCGCATCATTCGCCCGGATCTCACCGGCCATCAATTTGGGGAGCAAAGTGTCGCGCACGGCGGTGAGCTGGCGAGAATTCCGCTCAATGCAGACGATTTTCCGATAGAACGGCGTAAGGACACGATTGAAAGCATCTAGCAGCTGGGCTGGCGGTCCTACGAGAGGAATCGACCGGAAGCTCGCCTTGCTGATTTCCAAGAATGTCGAGCCGTTCGCGCGGCTCAGAATGTCATCCCGCGCGGCGTTCGCCCAGAGCAAGAGAAATAGGCTGCAAACGCCCTTACGCGGTCGCATGGCGATGAATCCCTGATTGACCGCTACCGGAACTTCCGCGATAGCTAGGTACCCGATGGGCGCCCGTGAAGACAGGAGAACCGTTCCAACAGGTAGTAAGCCCGAGCTGATCTTCGCGAGCCCAGAATCCGTGAGTCTCCGCTCCGTATCGAGCAACACGGGGGCTACAAGGCCGGAGAGATCCTTGGGTGTTGCCCAGTGATGTACACCGCCCCAGTAAGCAGAGTCCTTTGTGCTCGGCGTACTTCCACCTACCACCTCCGCAAGATCGTCGATCGGCTTCACCTCCCACCCCGCCGGGATCTCGCCGAGATCAGAGTCGACGAGGCGGGTGGGGAAGAGATCGGCGAGAGACTGGGGGAGGCCGGGGTCGCGGCCTTGGGCCTTGGCGCGAACGGGGTCGAAATCCACGAACCACGACTTGAAGAGCGCCCGCGCCATCGCTTCCAGCGTCTCGCTCATTCGCCGGTTCAGCTCGATCTTGTCATCCAGCGTGCCGAGGATGTGGGCGATGGCGCGCTGCTCGGCCAGCGGCGGCTCCAAGAAGGGGCACGCGGAGATGATCGACGTGTTCAGGTTCGGCATCGTCGCGCCATGAGCATGGCGGACGATCCAATTTCGAACGTCCGGGTGTCCGAGGTAGTAGGACGTGTAGCGTGGATCGGCGCCCTTCTTGCCCAAGCGCACCCGAAGGCACCCAGTTCCGCAAAGCCATCCATCCTCGTGACCCCGCACCAGCGCGCGTCGCTCGACATCTCCACGTCGGCTGTAGACTATGTCGCCCGCGCGCACCAGATACCGGCTCAACCGTTGAGCGTCCTCCGGAGTGATTCGCGCGATCCCATCCTCGTTGATCCGGTTGTCCCCAATGTTCTGGGGCATGATTGACGGAATGCCAACCGGAACATAGTCAGAAGCGTGTAGCTGGCTGCCAAAGGGACCGGTCTGTATATCACCGCCTCCGCGCTCGCAGGCTGCGCCCAGCGTCGTGTACTTCCAGCCTTCCGGGGCGTGACCGATCAGTTCCTCAGCCCCCATGCCCAAGCTCCTCCAGGTTGGCGGCGATGGCGGCATCGAGCTTCGCGGCCTCGGCCTGCTGCTCGCGCAGCATCGCGACGAGGCGCTTCATCTTCTCGTCGAACGGTTCGCCGTCGTCCTCCTGCGCCTCGGCGCCGACGTAGCGGCCGGGCGTAAGCACGTGACCGTGCTTGCGCACCTCTTCCAGCGACGCGCTCTTGCAGAAGCCGGGGACGTCGGCGTACTCGCCAGCTTCCTTCTCACC
>CAZSKQ010000212.1:0-3778 GCA_964607425.1 uncultured Woeseiaceae bacterium | reverse complement strand
GTGTTCAGGTTCTTCCTGTTGGGCGTTATCAGCATTCCGAACGGTTGTTCCCCGCGTTTTCCCCGAATCATTACTCTCCGCGAAACAAACGTCCAGTTCCTTGCGCCGGTTCACACAATGTCCGGAGGGTGCCGCTGCTCCCGGCCGGCCGTACGGATCCGCCTGTCGCGGCCGTCGAACGTGGTGATTCCGCGACGACTGTTTTGCCATAAACAAGTCACAAGTCACAAAATGTTGCTATTTGGCAACAAACAATCCGGCCATAAATACCGTTTACAAGTCGTCCGCAATCTCGCATGATGACGCAAAGACAAGACCGGGCGAGCCGGCTGAACAATGAAAAACAGGGACGACAAGTCTCGATCCACACTGCATAAGGGGATGACCATGAGAGACGATGACGAGCACGCGTCTTTTACGCGGCTACCGGGTATCGTGACTGCGCTCGCAGCAGTCTCGCTGCTGATCGCGGCTCCGCCGTTGTTTGCCCAGGAGGATGCTGCCAACCAGGAGAGCGACGATACGGGAGAAATTGCAGAACCCGCGGACTCCGCTGACGAGATCGTCGTCACCGGCTCGCGCCTGAAACGCGACACCTATACCAGTATCGCTCCGCTCCAGGTGATCACATCACAGGTCTCACGCGAAGTCGGCTTGATCGATGCCAGCGACATTCTCCAGGATTCAACTGCTGCGAGCGGGCAGCAGATCGACCTGACATTCCAGGGATTCGTGCTGGATAACGGTCCGGGATCCTCGACGATCAGCCTGCGCGGTCTCGGTGAGGCCCGGACGCTCGTGCTGCTCAACGGACGCCGACTGGCGCCGGCCGGCGTCGAGGGCGCGCCGTTCGCTGCCGACCTCAACCTGATTCCCGCATCGCTGGTCGATCAATACGACCTGCTGCTGGACGGTGCATCATCCGTCTACGGATCGGATGCCGTGGCCGGGGTCACGAATATCATCCTGCGGAGGGATTTCAACGGCCTGGAGTTCGAAGCCTATTCAAATATCCCGGACCAGGGCGCCGGGGTCGAGAACACGATCTCGCTCGTCTGGGGCAAAAACTCCGACCGCGGTTTCATCGGCCTCGGAGCGGAGTACACGGACCAGGAGGCTGTCACCCTGGCCGATCGCAAATGGACCGATCAATGTGACAAGCATGCGGAGATCGACGAGTTCGGGCAGGTGCGTACGGTCAGCCGATTCGACGAAATCCGCAACCTGATGTTGCCCAGCGAATGCACCGCCGCACAGGCCGGCTGGATCGGCGTTCCGGCTTTCCCACGGATCATCGGGAGCGGCTACGGCAGCTTGTTCTATACACCGGAATTCGCGAATTCAGGCGTTCCCAATTTTTCCGACTGGAGTTTCTTCGGGCCCGTCGATGCGAACGGGGACGGGCGCAACGACGTCGAGTTCACTGACTACAACATCGACAACCGGGACACGCATCTCTTTCCCGAGCTGACGCGTACGAGCGTGATGGCGTACGGCGAATACACGATGCGGGGTGAAATGAACATCACGCCTTATTTCGAGGCCATGTACAGCGAGCGCGATTTCTTCTCCGATTCCGGCACTTTCCAGCTCTTCCCGCTCGTTCCGGGACTCAATCCGTTCAACCCGTGCAACCCGTTCGCCCCCGGCGGTGTTGATTGCGGCCTGGCATTCGATGCCATGACCCTGGATCCCGGGGTTGCGGCCAGTTTCGCGGCCGTGAACGGCGCGCCACCGAGCGCTTTCGGGTTCGGTGACGATGGCGAGATCGGACCCCTCTTCCTGCAGCCGGTCGTGGCCGTGGACGGTGACCGCACGTTGAACTTCGCGAATGTGCAGCAGATCCGGGGCGTTGTCGGTGTGCGAGGCGACCTGCCGCAGCTGAGCTTCGGATCGCTGGACAACTTCAGCTTCGATCTCGCAATGGTTTATGCGACTTCCGACGGAAGCTCGAGCCGACCCGGCATTCGCCAGGATCGCCTGGACGTGGCGCTCGGTTGGTACTCCCCAACCGGCACTCCCTGCGATGTAAGCTCGCCCATCAACCTGCGCACCGGAGCACCAACCAGCGAACTCGCGTCTGACGCGGCCCCCGGCTGCGTTCCGGTGAACATGTTCGCATCATCGCTTTTCGGGAGTCCGATCGGCGCTTTCGCCACGCCCGAGGAGCGCGCTTACCTGTTCGACAGCCGCGACTTCGATACCGAGTACACGCAGACGCTGTACATGGGCTTCCTTACCGGCGACATCTTCGAGATCCCGACCGGAACAATCAGTGCGGGCCTCGGGTTCGAGTACCGGGAGGACGAGATCAAGTCGATTCCCGACGCCATAGCGCGCGACGGCACGTTCTTCGGATTCTTCTCGGATGGAGGAGCGACGGGCGAGAAGTACACGCGCGAAGTCTTCGGCGAACTCGAGGTGCCGCTGCTCGCCGATATGCCGATGGCCGAGGAATTGACCCTCAACCTGTCGGGCCGGCACACGAAGGACGAGTTTTACGGCTCCGCGTGGACCTACTCGTACAAGCTCGGCTTCCGTCCGGTGAACTCACTCCTCCTGCGGGGAACCGTCGGAACGTCATATCGCGCACCAAACCTGCGTGAGAACTTCCTCCAGAACCAGACGGGATTCCTGAACATCTTCGATCCTTGCGAGGTGCCGGAGGAGGCGCTCGTGCTCGGCGAGTACGATCCCACCCTGGATACGCGGGAGCCCGAGGTGCTGGAGAACTGCCTGGCAAACGGTGTCGATCCAACAACCCTGGACGTCAGCGGGACCAACACCTACAGCGTGGAGGTCGCGCGCGGTGGTGCGCTGGACCTGTTCGAGGAAGAATCGGAATCCTGGTCCGCGGGCTTCGCCTGGGAGCAGCCGTTTTTCCAGGCCTTCGACATGACCATCGGAGCTACGTACTATGAGATCGAGATCAGCAACGCGATCATCGAGCCGACCGGGCAGTTCATCGTCAACGATTGCTACACTCGTGTGACGCTCGACAGTCCGTTCTGCAGCCGCATCACTCGTGCGGCGGACGGCAGCCTCGACCTGCTGGCGGCCGGTTTCATCAACCGCGACAACGAAACTGTCCGCGGCATGGACATCAATATCGCGTACGACCAGAGCGTGACGATGTTCGAGCGGCCCGTAGACCTCGGTATCGACCTGACGCTGAACCATTCCTACGAAGCTTCCGAGACCTTTCTCGACGACGCCGGCGTGTCGACCTACGACGACGACCAGGGCGAGTTCGGCCATCCGGACTGGCGCGGGAACCTCGGGATTCGTGCGGATATCGGCGACTTCCGCTTCACCTGGGCAGCCCGTTACCTGGGTAGCGTCGAACAGGATCCTCTCGGGATCGACGAGTTCGGCAACGTGATCGACGGTACCGCCGATACCTGCCTTGGCCCCAGCGAGGGCGATGTCAATTGCCGCGATATCGGTTTCGCCGATGACTATTTCCTGCATTCGATGTCCATCTACTATTATGGAGACGTATGGACGTTCGGCGGTGGTATGCGGAACGTGTTCAACGAGGCCCCACCGTTTGTCGACGGTACCGAGGTTCTTGCGGTGAACAATGCACCGCTGGGCTTCGGCTATGACCTCAATGGGCGAGTGTTCTTCCTCAACATTGCCGCGCAATTCGGTGGCAGCGAATAGCGGGGAGTAATTGGTCTGCAGTAGGCAAAAAGGGCCTGCGGGTGTACCCGTAGGCCCTTTTCTTTGTGCGCCCGGCAGGGCGCACCGACTTGGAGGTGAAAGTCCTCTACAC
>CAZSKQ010000211.1:0-3813 GCA_964607425.1 uncultured Woeseiaceae bacterium | reverse complement strand
TAATTCTAGCGAGCCGCGGCCTCGGGTTCACGATCGATTACCCTGGGCGGCCCGGTGGTTCCGAGGCCGCTGCGAAGGTCTACGAGTGGTGCTATAGCACTCGTCTGTAGCCTGCTAGCCCAATATGCGCATGATCTCTACAACTCCGTCTGCAAAACGTTACTAGATGTTGTCCACGCCGCAGATGCTGCGCCTGTAACCTTCGCGGATATCGTCAAAGGCCTGGTACCGGCAGGGCTGTGCTGCGATGTCTTCGAAACGTCGAAAGAAGGCGTCGAAGTACCGGTCGGCCTGCGCCGCGCCGTACTCTCGAACGCCGTGCCGGTAAATTCGCTTGAGATCGGCTAGTGCGGCTTCATTGTTCCTTTAACTCGTCATTGCGCTGCAGTTCTTCCGTGATTTCAGCGCGTATCTGATCGCGGCTCAGCCGGATAAATCCGCTTTGTTCCGCTTCTATCAATCGTGCCCGGATGCTCTCGATTTCGCGTGCCTTCCGGATCAGGTCGTTGACGGCTTCGCTGTTGCTCCGATATTCGCCTTCGACTTCCACCTTTTACCATTCGGCGTTGGGGCCCGTGAATGAAATGACTGGCCCGAATTCCCGTTCTGATGGAACAGCCGCTCGTCCAGTCCTGTGCAAGTTCCGCGCGCATGCGGTGCAACACCTAGCCCTTATCGTGACGTGGCCGCACTCCACGTGCTGCCGTCGAATGCCGGCGCAATGTGTCGAAAAAGCCCGCCGACTGGGGAGCCGTTACTTTCCGCGCCGGCTCCCGCTTCGTGTGTATTGCTCCTTGACGAATCGAACCTGCACACGATACCCGAGTGCCGCGGCGTATCGCCTGGGCGTGGCGATCGTCGGTGAATGCTTTCGCCCGCAGCACTACGTATTCGAGTAGGGGGCCGGGAGCGGCGCGGATTTCCGGTCCTGCCCAAAACACTCGCGCCACTACCGTTGCGGCAGTGCTATCTCAGTCCGTGCAGCTAATGCAGCACCGGCGCGTGCCTGCTGATGGAGGTGTCGGCGGCGGTGAGCACGGCAAGCGGCATGGTCGAGTGTCGTCGCCGCGCGCTCGCTAGTTCGCACAGTCGCGTATAATGCCGGCCTGTGAGGATACTCGAGCGCGCTCTGGCACTTGCCGCCCAGGCCCATGAAGGTCAGACGGACAAGGCGGGAGAGCCGTACATACTGCATCCTATCCGCGTCATGCTGAATGTGCGGACCGACGAAGAACGCACTGTTGCATTGCTGCATGACGTCGTTGAAGACACTCGCATCACGTTTCAGGACTTGCGCCGCGAGGGGTTCTCCGAGGCCGTAATTGAGGCAGTGCGGGCGCTGACGAAGTACGAAGGGGAATCGCGTGAGGCCGCGGCGCAGCGCGCTGTTGCGAATCCGATCGCACGCAATGTGAAGCTCGCCGACGTCTCGGACAATATGGATTTGAGTCGGATCCCTCATCCCACCGAGGCGGATTTCTCCAGACTCAAGGAGTATGAGAGAGTCAAGGAGATCCTGCTCGCCGGACCGACCAGTATCGTTCGCAAGCCCAAGAAGTAGCTCGGCGGGGACTGGGCCAGCTTCCGCTGCGGTATCGGCTCAGGAATGAGTCAGCGACCGACTGTACGCATGATGATGCGTCCCGCGGGGAATTATCTGAGTACTTCCAGTCCTTTTCGTTCAACCAGGTTCAGCAGCTTCAACGACGGCCCATTCGGCTTTTTCTGCCCCCGCTCCCACTTCTGCACAGTCGAAAGGCTGGTGTTCAGGTACGCCGCGAACACCGCCTGGCTGACGCGGTTTCGCCGGCGCAGGCGCCGGATCTGTACCGCGCTCATCGGCTTCACCGGGTCCAGGCACAGCGCATCGAACTCGCGCATCGTCCGGGTATCCATCAGGCCGGCGTCGTGCAGGCCCTTCGCCGTCTGGTGCACAGTTCCGAGCAACTTCCTGGCCACGCTCACACCTCAAGTCTGATCAGTTCACCTGTTCTCACGGCAGCAGCAATCTGAACCGCCCCGAGCAGTCTCAGCACTTCAAGCTTCCTCATCGTAGTGTGCCACACGTATATCACTTAGTGCTATAGTGGCATTGCGACGCCGCGTACGCGCACCAGACAGTCGAAAAAACCCGTTAGCAGGGGATGATTCGTTACCGTGCGCGCCGCCGCCCGCTTTGTGCGCGCTTATCCTTGACGAATCGTACTTGGACACGGTACCCGAGTGCCGCGGCGTATCGCCTGAGCGTAGCGATCGTCGGTGAATGCGTTCGTCCGTTTGCAAGGGCAGTTTCCATTCTGGCGACCGCCGACTGCGTCGTCCCGATCCGCTCCGCCAGCTCCGCTTGCGTGAGACCGGCTTCCATGCGCGCCTTGAGGATCTCATCGAGCAGCTCGAATTCTTCCGCGAGATTATCGTACTCGTCGCGAACGCCGGGCGTTGCCAGTGCGCGGGCTTTGAATTTCTCGAACCGGCGATTCATCCGTTGATCTCTCGCTTTACTTCCCGCATTCGTCGGCGCGCAATGCCAAGTTCCTTCCGCGGCGTCTTTTCCGATTTCTTGATGTATTGATGCAGCATCATGATTTCGCGTGCGCCGAGCTTGCAATAGAACACTCGCGCTATACCTCCGGCCGCCTTCAATCGCAACTCGAACAGACCTTCGCCCATCGCTCTTGTGTAGGGCATGCCGAGATCGGGTCCGAATGTCTCCATCCGCTCCGCGTACCGGACGAACCGCGCTACAAAGGGCGGTGGAAGCTGAAGGATCTCCTGCTCCAGCTTGGCGCTGTAGAAGGAGATGCGCCAGCTCACGTGACACCGAATATAGCATATCTGCTATGTTCCGTCATGGCATGCGGCCCCGAAATTGGCAGACGCTTTCGCCTGCAAGGGATCTTCCATCGCCGCGAATTGGCAGCCCAGCGCCGGCGCAGACGTCAACCTGCATTAACCTTGCAGCTGCGACCGCAGCTCCCCAATGAGCCGGTCGTGCGTCACCACCAGGGCGCGCGCTTCGCCGACGTCGCCGCATTCCTCGATCGCTTCATCCACCGGCTCGCCTTCGAGATACCGCGCCGTGACTTCCCAGGACGCGCGGCGGGATTCGAGCCCCTCAATGATCTGTCCCCAGTCATTCCGGGTGAGAATGATGCTGACCTTGTTCAAGAGAATCCCTCCGAAGGTCCGGTCCGCTGCAGGTTCCGCCCCACCACTCCGTTCCGCATCCGGGCGGGTATCGTAAAGCGACGGCGCTCTCCGCGCCGCCGCAGAATCCCGGCAAAGAGTCCCGAAAGACTCTGCGCCTCAGCAATGCCTCGGCGGATGCCCGTGATAGAGGCGAAACAGCCAGAACGCTTCGCGGCTGATCGACTCGGCGAGCAAAGAGAGCCCTTGCATGCGCGGCCCCGACCCTTCCGTGCTTTCCATCGTCACGTCGCTGAACAGCATTGCCGCGCTGGTCAGCCGGCGCAGCGGCTCTTCCATCGCCTCTATCGCGTCGGCGTCGGGATACGCGCCGCCCGCGCGCTCCCGCGCGAGCAGAGCTTCGTGGATTTCGACGTGCGGATCGAAGGTGAGTTCGGCCGGATCGTCCGTCTCCGTGCCGTTTGCATCACCGCCCCCGGTCGTGACGGAGTCGCCTGGCTCCATCCGCTCCTTCAGCTCGAAATACGCGAGCACGGCGTTCCTGTGGCTGCCCTCCTGCCGGTCGATGCGGTTGTGCGCCTTGCGCAGCTTCTTCCGCACGACCTTCAACACCGCTTCCGTCTCCATCGCCCGGCTGTCGCACTCCTGCTCCTGCGAGGCCAGCAG
>CAZSKQ010000210.1:1920-3832 GCA_964607425.1 uncultured Woeseiaceae bacterium | reverse complement strand
GCATCGCGCGCAATGCGCGCTCCTGCACTCCCGCAGCTGGTATGTAGGAACTGCCGGTCCAGCTGTAAATATTACGACCCGACGTTGCAAACCCCGGCGCGGCGCTGTCCCTGAATGTCTTCATGCATGGCACATTTCTTGCTGGTTCAAGCCGATAGACGGCGCTGTCGCTGCGAAGGTTTATTGATGAACGAGGTCGCGAGGCCGGAGGGGATCGAATCGCGGCACGTCCACGCGACGCACGGTGCCGCGATCATGACCTGGGGCGGCGCCGTACTGCTTGGCTTCGTAATCTTCCTCGCTTTTTTCCGTGTCTTCGGCGCCCGCGCGACGCTCTCCGATACCGGCGACGGTGTAATCCTGACGATAGAGGGGCCGCAGCGAATCCGCAGCGGCGAAATCTTCGAGATGCTGTTCACCGTCGAAACCGAACGCGAGATCAAGGATGCCGTGCTCAGCGTAAATGCGGACGTCTGGCACGACCTCACCATCAACACAATGCTCCCGACGCCGACGGAGGAAGGCTTCGAGAGCGGCTCCTTCAATTTCCATTTCGGCGCCCTGGCGCCGGGATCGCGCTTGCTGGTGAAGGTGGACGGCCAGGTGAATCCCGACTATCCGCCCGGGCCGAACCGTGGTGCTATTGAGGTCATTGACGGCACTGCGACGCTGGCCTCCATCGACTACAGGATCATGGTACTGCCGTAATGGATATCGTGATCCGCGCCACCGTCGTCTTCTTTACCCTCTACCTGATCGTGCGGATCATGGGCAAGCGCGAGCTGGCGCAGATGACCGCATTCGAGCTGATCGTGCTCGTGGTGTTCGGTGACCTCGTGCAACAGGGCGTGATGCACAACGATTTCTCCCTGACCGGTTCGATTCTTGCAATGGCGACGCTGGCGTTCTGGGCACTGGTCCTGAGCTGGCTCACCTATTCATTCCGCAAGCTCGAGCGGGCGCTGGACGGCGAACCGCGTGTCATCGTCAAGGACGGCAAGATCGTCGAGGAGAACCTGCACCGAGATCGCCTGACCCGCGCGGAGATTCTGTCGGAGATGCGGCTTGCGGGCATCGGCCGGCTGAGCGAGGTGGCCTGGGCCATCCTCGAGCCGCAGGGCAAGATGAGCTTTATCCAGCGAAGCGCCGACGGAAGTGAGAAACCACCGCCGCAGCCGAAATCGAAGGACGACAAGGGTACGGCATAAAGCACTGGCGCTGCTGTCTTCGTTGTAGGAACTGCAGCGCCCACTGTAAATTGTGCCGCTCCGCAAGGCCGCGCTGTGCCGGTCGCGCCATGCAGCAGCCATCCGCCGTGGCATATTTCTTGCTGCGCGTCTTTTGATAATCGACCGCGGCCCGCGGCTGCCTTTTTCCCAAGGAGATCGAGATGGCGAATCAGAACGCACTGGAACTGCTGAAGGAGGATCACCGCAAGGTGAAGGACCTGCTTTCGGAGCTCGTACAGACGACGACGCGCGCCGAGAAGAAGCGCCAGCAGCTGCTCCAGAAGATCGACCAGGAACTCCATATTCACGCGCATATCGAGGAAGAGATCTTTTATCCCGCCTTCAAGGAAGCCGGCAACTCCGAATTTTCGAAAATGTACTTCGAGGCGCTGGAGGAGCATCGCGCCGTCACGGAAATGGTGCTGCCGGATTTACGCAAGACCTCACCGACGAGCGAGAAATTCTCCGGCCGTGCGAAAGTGCTGAAGGAGCTGGTTACGCATCACGTCGACGAGGAAGAAAAAGACATGTTCAAGAAGGCGCAGAAGGCGATGTCGAAGCAGGACCTCGCCGACCTCGGCCAGCAGATGGCCCAACGCAAGCAGGAACTGCAACGCGAGACGAGCCGCGCCGCCTGAGCCCGGGCCGGGCCTGCATGCAGGCAGGAGCGCGCATTGCGCGCG
>CAZSKQ010000210.1:0-1820 GCA_964607425.1 uncultured Woeseiaceae bacterium | reverse complement strand
CACGCGATCAGCCGGACACCAGGTCCCGAAAAGCCAGCCAGGAAAAGAATGCCAGAACCGCCACCAGCAGGGCGATCGTGAGCGGGCGGTTCCTGTGACGCTCGCCGATCCACGCGGAGCGGCCGTTCAGGATGAGCAGGACGAGCGCCAGCAGCGGGAAGAACCACGCGCCGATAACGGTGTAGAACTTCTGGATCTCACGGAAGCTGAAGAAAAGCCCGAGCATCGGCACGAGCGCCAGCAGGACGAGATATACCCGGTAAGGACGACCTCGCGTATCCACGGCACGGCGCCTGCCAGCCGCCGCGGGTCGTTCACGCAGGAGGTCCCAGCAATCCGCGAACAGGTAGGGCACCGCCTGCCAGACGCCCAGCAGGCTGCTGAATACGGCACCGAAAGTGCCGAGGAGAAACAGCCACTTCCCGGCTGGCCCCATCACATCGACCAGGCGCTGTGACAGGGTGACCAGCAGCCCCGCCCCCTCGCCCTCTATAGCGATCGTGCTGCCGATGATTACCATCGCCGCGCCGAACAGCGCCGTCATCAGGTACCCCACGCCGAGATCGATGCGGCAGGCACGCAGGTCAAAAGGCCGGGTGAGCCCTTCCTCGCGCAGCCAGTAGCCGTAACAAAGCACGGTGAGCGTGCCGCCGATGCCGCCGATCAATGCCACGGTCCAGGTGAGTCCGAGGCCGCCCGCGTCCGGAATCCGCGGCACCAGCAATCCCCGGAACACCTCGCCGGTCCCGGGCCAGAGCACCGCGGCCGTGGCGATGACGGTGACGAACATGACCCCGATGCAGATACGCATCGCGATCTCGAACACCCGATAGCCGCCGAGCGCGACCATCCCGAGCCCGGCGAGGCCCGCAACGATGCCGAACACGATCTTGCCGTCGCGCGCTTCGGCGAACACCGGAAAGATGGCGTGCAGCGTGACGCCGCTCGCCCCGACCTGCGCCGAACCGACAAAGAAGGACCAAAGGAGCAGGTACGGCAGGAACAGCCACAGCGCAGCGCGGCCGAAGCGATGCGCCACACCTTCCAGCAGCGTCTCACCGGTGGCAAGCTGCCAGCGTGCAAGCCCCTCGGTGACGACGAACTTCAGGAACGCACCCGCGAGCACCGCCCATAGCACCGCCGTCCCGAGCAGCGAGCCGGCGATGCTGCCTGTCGCGAGATCCCCGCTGCCGACACCGGTTGCGGCCAGCAGGAGCCCTGGCCCGATCATCAGTAATGTCGAGCCGCGGCGTACCGATGCTTCCGTCGTCGTCACTACTCCCCCTCCACGAA
Organism: uncultured Woeseiaceae bacterium; assembly: GCA_964607425.1. Classification (GTDB taxonomy): domain Bacteria; phylum Pseudomonadota; class Gammaproteobacteria; order Steroidobacterales; family Woeseiaceae; genus IDS-8. The sequence goes on along the minus strand of CAZSKQ010000210.1, from coordinate 527 downwards.
TCTCGCGGCAGCCTACCACTTCGCACCCGTAGGAGCCCGCCATGCGGGCGACCGGGACAAACATGGTCGAAAGGGCTTTAACCGGTCGCCCGCATGGCGGGCTCCTACAGGTGCAGGGTCTCGCGAATCTGGGCGACCAGGGTTTCCACCGGGGCTTCGATATCGAGGGCGAGTGCTGCCTCGGGCGGCTCCAGGTCGGAGAGCTGGCTGTCGAGCAGCTCCGGTCCCAGCAGGCCGTCCTCCCGCGCCTCCATGCGCGCCCGGATCAGCCCGGGACTGCCCTGCAGGTAGACAAGATGCACGCCTTCGCGCTCGACGCCGAGCTGCCGCCGATGGCTGCGCTTCAGCGCGGAGCAGGCCAGCACGTCGACGCCGGGCTGCGTCAGCCAGGTGTCGATGGCGGTGCGCAGCGCCGTGAGCCACGGCCCGCGGTCTGCGTCCGTCAGCGGCTGCCCACTGCGCATCTTCTCGACGTTGGCCGGCGAGTGAAAATCGTCGCCATCATGGAAGCGGCCGCCGATCGCGCG
>CAZSKQ010000209.1:0-3844 GCA_964607425.1 uncultured Woeseiaceae bacterium | reverse complement strand
GCCGAGCCGTGGGAGATTGCGCATCTGGCGGTGTACCTGGCCTCCGACGACGCGGATTACGTGACCGGCCAGACGTTCACGATCGACGGCGGTCTGTCCATGAACGTCGGTCAGGGGGCCTGACAGGGAGGCCGTCCGGTCGCGGTGACCGATCGGCTGTTGCGGGTCAGGCGACAGCAGGTACCAGCCGCGGCACCCATCGGACATACGCAATCTCGCTCGCAAGCTCGACCAGCGTTTGCGTGACGATGATCGCCGCCACGACAGCACCTCTATCCGGAATGGCGAATGCCAGCGGCAGCACGACCAGAGAGTTTCGCGTGGAAACGCTGAAAATAAGGGCGCGGGCCGGACCGGTTTCCAGCCGGAACAGCCGGGCCACGGCAAGGCCGACGAATGGAGCGACTCCCGCAAAAGCAAGATAGACAGGTACAGCCCGCGCGACATTGGGCAGGGCATCCCCGAGCCGGGGCGTCACAGCACCGAAGACAACGAGAAGGAGAAGCGCCGTCATGGGTACTGGAAACCACGCCATCGCCGCGGCAAACCGCGCACCCGCTTCGGTGCGTCCTGAGAACAACTGAGTCACGGCCGCGAGCACGAGCGGAGCGGCGATCAAGTACACAAACGCGTGAAAGAAGGGCTCAGGGTCAATCAGGGCGGCGGCGGACGGCCCTAGAAAAAAACCGAGATACACGGGCAGGAGCAGTATCTGCGACAGCAGGAGAAGGGGCGTTGCTGCAAGTAGCGACGGGGCATCGCCGCCTGCGATATGCGTGAACGCCACCACGTAGTCGATGCATGGGGTCAGCAGCACCATCAGGACGCCGAGCCAGAGGATCGGAATATCGGGCAGCAGGATCGACGCAAGCAGCAGGATTACGGCCGGGAGAACGATGAAGTTGCCGACGGCGAGCGCCAGGATAAAACGGCGATTTGAAAGGACGCGGCGAACATCGCCAAGCGGCACTTGCAGGAACATCACATAAAGAAGTGCTGCAATCGATACGTTTATTGCCGATTCAAGGGCCTGCGACCAAGGCGTTGCAAATGCAATTGTCACGCCTGACAACATGGCCATAAAGTAAACGGCGATCTGATTTTTTTCCAGAACAGACGGCGACATGCTCTTGAGAAACAGCCTCGATGGTCGGGTTGCGCATTGCATTCGCTCGAGCAGCGTAGTCACCACAAGTGCGCCACACGGGCTTGTCGACTAGGCTCTCACACTCCGTGAGGGGCGCGCACTGTAAAGTACGAGTGCCAGGGCTGCGGCGAGCACGACGAGCTGAGTAATCACCGTCTGCAGCGTAGGGTAGACGCCCAGCAGCTCGATGCGCGGGAAGGCGATGGGATCCAACGGCAGCTTGCCGGCTTCCTGCAGCGCCGCCACCCCTTTGCCGGCGAATACCACGGAGAGTGTGATCATCACCGCCGCGGTCACGCCGAAGAATTGCCGCAGCGGCAGGCGCACTCCGAAGCGGAAGATCGCCCAGGCCGCGCCGACGATGCACACGGCACCCAATACTGCACCAGCCAACATCGCCGACTCCGCCGTGGGGACCGTGATCTGCGCCCAGAGCGCCTGGAAGAACAGCACCGTTTCGAACACTTCGCGATAAACCGCGATGAAGGCGATACCCGCCACTGCCCAGAGCCCACGGCTATCGAGTGCTTTTCGAACGTTTTCCTGGATGAACTCCTGCCAGCGCCGTGCATTCAGTTTGCTATGCATCCAGAAGCCGACGTAGAAAAGCACGGCCGCGGCCGTCAGCGCCGTGACGCCTTCGGTCAGTTCCCGTGTCGCACCCGAGATGGAGATGAAGTACGTCGACACGATCCAGGTCAGCACCCCGACGGCGAGCGCGGCGATCCAGCCGCCGTGCAGCCATGCCAGCGCGTCACGCCGGCCCGTCTTGCCGAGGAATGCGGCGATCGCACCGAGCACGAGAATGGCCTCCAGGCCTTCGCGCAGCAGGATCACCAGCGCGCTCACGAACGACACCCAGGACGAGAGAGAATCGCCGGTTTGCGTATCGCGGGCCGCCTGCAACAGGTCGAGCGCCTCGTCAGCCGCGGCCCGGACCTCCTCCTCTGGCAGTCGATTGCCCATGGCCAGCCGCAGGTTCATCATTGCCGACTCGACCTCCAGGACGAGCTCCGAGTGTGTCGTGCTCAATGCCGCCTCGGCGAGCTCAAAGCCTTCGAGGTAGGCGTCAATGGCGGCAGCCTGTGCGGCTTGCGGTTTGCCTTCGGCGTATAGATTCACGCCGCGACGGATGTCGGTCATCGCCGCAACCAGCGGGTCGCGGCGCACTCCGGCAAGGGCCTCGGCGTTCTTGCGCAGCCACGCGTGCAGATCGGCAGCCGTCCCATCTTCCGCTTCGAGAGTTGCCGGTGTCGTTGTCGTCAGGTCGCGGAGGGTGGGCAACTCCGAGGCAGGTGTTCCGGCGAAAGTTTTCTGTCCGGCACGCAGGGACTCGGCATCGGCGTACAAGCTGCCCACGTAAAACGCGAGTGCCCAGCGCTCCTCTTCCGGCAATTGTTCGAACGGGGGCATTGCAGTGCCCTCGACGCCCAGCGTGATCGTATTGAAGAGCCCGTAAAGGCTACGTGCCTGTGCGCGTTCGGCATCGGTGAAATCGGTCGGAGCCGGTTCCATGTTCGCCACGGCGGCCGGGCCGTCGCCCCGGCCTTCGGTTCCGTGACAGCTCGCGCATTGCTTGCGGTAGATTCGCTCTCCGGTTGCCAGGCTCGGGAGGGCATCTGGAACGGTAGCAAGTGCGGTCGAACCCAGAAGGATCTCCGTCATGTCCGCGGCAATTCCGGCGACCTCGGAGGGTGCGGCTTTCGCCTGAATTGCCTGTTGCAGTTCCGCCGCCAAAGGCAGCAGCCGCCGGCGCGCTTCGCCCTCTGCCAACCCGCGCACCTGTTGCTGGATCAGGCCGGCGAATTCCTGCATCTCACGATATTCGAAGTCATTGATGACTTCGCCGTCACGAACAGCCACGGCATAATCGACGCCGACGTAGTCCACCAATTGCGCAAGGCGAGCGGGGTCTGCCAGTGCGGGCAGTGCGGCGAGCAGGCAGGCAAAAGCCAATCCGGAAGGCGCCAGGCGCATAAGCAAAGAATCTCCGGTTCGTACGAGGTGGGCTTCAAATATAAATGATACGCATTCTCATTAACAGGTCTGCAAAGGGCGGCAGTTCCTTCAGGACGTTGAGAACGATGCCGATCGCCAGAAGGCGAAGACAACGCCGATCGCGTTAGGGGCTCAACTTCCTGTCAGCGTCTCCAGACCCGCCGAGACGAGCGTGAAAACAGCAAAACCCGCGACGAACCACAGCACCGACAAGCTGGTGTCTTCCCTGGACGCGTGGGCCTCGTCCAGCATGTCTTCTACCGCCGCCACGGTAAGAAGCCCCGCAACGAACATCAAAGCCGCGTTTTTCAACGCCTCCGGCGCACTACGCAGAAGCAGGTATGACAGGAGCGCTGCGCCGATCACGAACAGGAAGAAAGAAAGGGACAACAGGAGACGCTTCGCGCGCGGCACGCCTTTGTCGCGGAAATTCGCAACGGTCGCGTAGCCTTCCGGCACGTCGGCAATCACCTGCCCCGCCGCGAGCGCCAGCGCGAGGCTCGATGCCACCGCCGCTCCGCTGCCGAGCATCAGGCCGTCGCTGGTGAGGTCGATCGCCACGGCGAAATAGATCATCCACATGCGTCCGCGGCCGCGGCTGCCGCCGCCGGAAGCCTTATTCTGCACGGCGGAAACGGAGCGCTCCAACAGAACGTAGGCACAGCCACCGCCGGCGAAGGCGGCGGCAATCCACCAGCC
>CAZSKQ010000208.1:0-3868 GCA_964607425.1 uncultured Woeseiaceae bacterium | reverse complement strand
CAACCACCGTAGCATCGCGCGCAATACGCGCTCCTGCAGCCGCAGCGGCGGCCCGCGCGCTCGTTATCCCGGCTTTACTACCGCCAGCAGCACGATCGCCAGCAGGAACGCGGCGGGTATCTCGTTGAACCAGCGCAGGCCTCGCGTCGGTTGTGGTTCGCTGCGGCTTGCCAGGCCGGCGATCCAGCGCCGGCAGCTGACGTGATACACGATGAGTCCCGCGACCAGCAAGAGTTTCGCATGGAACCACCCGCGCGACAGCAGGAGCGGGTTCAGCCACAGCAGCAGCAAACCGGCAATGGTTGTCAGCACGGCGCCGATGGTCATGATGGCGAACAGGCGATGCTCCATGATCGTAAAGCGGCGGCGGCTCGCTTCATCCGCGGATTCCGCGTGGTAGATGAACAGGCGCGGCAGGTAAAACAGCCCGGCGAACCAGGTCACCATGAACGCGATGTGCAGCGCTTTGATCCACGGGTAATAGTCGGGCGGCATACGGGCAGTCCTCGTGCTTTTTCTTCCGGCCGGTTGCCCAGTGTACCCCCGTGGCGACAGGATGCAGCGGTGCCGGCGCCGCGCGGCCTGCAAGGGAGAGTGCGGCGCCCCGGACTTCCCGATTCGTGACCTGCCGCACTTCTGTTCGCGCCTGCCAACGCGTAACATGATGATGAATCGCGCAAAAGAGCGGGCGAACGGTGGCGACGAACAAGAGCGCATGGCTGCGAGGCAACTGGGTGCTGCGTGCTGCGGTGATACTTGCCGTGCTCGTTGCCGCCTACCTCGTGTTCGAGTTCGGGCGCATCCGGGCGCAGTACAACGTCGTCGACGTCATCGCCGAGCGCAAGGCGCACCGCGACGAGGTACAGGACCTGGAAGCACAGGTCGCGGCCCTGGAGGAGCGTATCGCTTTGCTGGAAACGCACCGGGCTATCGATCGCAGCGCGTACAGCAAGGTCGAGGAGAGCCTCGCCGGATTGCAGCGCAAGATCCAGGAGCAGCGGGAAGCGATCGCGTTTTACCGCGGAATCATCTCGCCGGCGAGCGGCGAGCACAGCTTGCGCGTGCAGGATCTGCAGGTGACGAAAGGCAGCGGTGAGCGTGAGTACCGGGTGAGCCTGGTACTGGTGCAGGTGATGCAGCACGATAGCAACGTCAGGGGAGACGTAGCGTTCAGCGTGGAGGGCGCCCAGGACGGCGTGGCGGCAACGTATACGCTGGAGCAGCTGGTACCCGCCGACCAGGACAGCGGCTGGCCGTTTTCTTTCCGGTATTTCCAGACATTCGAACGGGACGTGATCCTGCCGGACGGGTTCACGCCGGAAAAAGTCAACATAGAGGTGCGCTCCCATACGCGCTCGGTAGCGAGCATCGAGCAGAGCTTCGTCTGGCAGGGAGGGCAGGGCTGAGAGCCTGCCGCCGAGGCGATGCCGATCCGGGCTGGGCCGTGGGGGGGCTCCGGCTCTTCCGGACTAACGAGGAGTAGTCAATGTTTGGGCGAAAATCATCCATGGACGGCCGCGTCGATACGCTCGTCGGTCCGAATTCCAGTATTCACGGCGATATCACGTTCACCGGCCGCTGCCATGTCGACGGCACCGTCAAGGGCAGCGTCAGCGCGGATCCGGACAGCCAATCCGCCCTGAGCATCGCCGAGGACGGGAGCGTGGAAGGCGGGGTAACGGTGCCAAACGTGCTGCTGAACGGGCTTGTGCGCGGCGATGTCGTTGCGAGCCGGCGCGTGGAACTCGGCCCGACCGCGCGGGTCATTGGCAACGTGTATTACAATCTGATAGAGATGGCGATCGGCGCCGAGATCAACGGCAAGCTGGTCCACCAGCCCGGTGGACAGGCCTCGTTGCTCGAGCGCGCGGATCGCAGGGATGCCGCGGCGGATCGTGCGTCGCCCGCGGATGTGCCCGCCGGGGCCATTCCAATCAAGCAGGTGAGGTCCTGATGCAAGCTGAATCGTCAACCATCGATATGCCCCTCCCGCCGCCGCCGGTCGTCTTCACGGACGCGGCCGCGCGCAAGGTCCACGAGCTGATCCAGGAGGAGGAGAACCCGGAGCTCAAGCTGCGGGTGTACGTTTCCGGGGGCGGCTGCTCCGGGTTCCAGTACGGCTTCACCTTTGACGAGAAAGTCGAGGAGGGTGACAGCAGCGTCCAGAACCAGGGGGTTACCCTGCTGATCGATCCCATGAGCGCGCAATACCTCATGGGTGCGGAAATCGACTACAAGGAAGACCTGCAGGGCGCGCAGTTCGTGATCCGCAACCCCAATGCCAACACCACCTGCGGCTGCGGCTCCTCCTTCAGCGTCTGATTACCCGGCCGCCCTTGCCGGCGAAGTCATCGCCGCGGTCGATCTCGGCTCCAACAGCTTTCACATGGTGGTGGGCGAGCTCCGGTCCGGGCAGCTCGCCATCATCGACCGCCTGAAAGAGACGGTCCGGCTTTCCGAGGGCCTGAAACCTCACGGCGAGCTCGGCAAGGCGGCGAAGCAGCGGGCGCTTGCCTGCCTGTCCCGCTTCGGCGAACGCCTGCGTGACATGCGCGCCTCATCGGTACGCGCGGCCGGCACCAGCACGCTGCGGCGCGCCCGCGACAGCGGCGCTTTTCGCCGCGAGGCGGAAAAGGCGCTCGGGCATCCGATCGAAGTCATTTCCGGCATCGAGGAAGCGCGGCTCATCTTCAGTGGCGTCACCCACAGCCTGCCGCCCTGGGACGGCCCGCGCCTGGTGATGGACATCGGCGGTGGCAGCACGGAGCTGGTCGCGGGCGCCGGCGGGACGCCTCGAACCCTCGAGAGCTTGCACCTGGGCTGCGTGGCGCTCACCGAAGCCTGCTTTCCCGACGGCCGCATCAGCCGGGCGCGTTTCGACGGCGCGCGGCTCGCGGCCCGGCTGGAAATAGCACCGGTGAAAGCTTTCTTCCCCGTCACGCCGGATACGGAGTGCATCGGCACGTCAGGCACTATTCTCGCGACCGAAGCGGCGGCGCGCGAGCTTGGCTTTTTGGACTCCGGCTACCTCACCCGCGACGGCGTGGAGCGCCTGGTCGAGCGCATGCTGGAGTTCGGCTCTACGGCAGGCCTCGCGTTGCCCGGCCTGCCGGACTCGCGGGCGGAGGTCTGGCCGGGCGGCCTGGCGATCTTGGCCGAGTTGCTCGCCGTGCTCGAAGTCGAACGGCTGCGCCCGTCGGAGGGCGCGCTGCGCGAAGGCCTGCTTTACGACCAGCTCGGCCGCCTGCAGCATGCGGACGCACGCGAGCGCAGCGTCGAGGCCATGGCCCGGCGCTACTCGGTGGACCGCGCGCAGGCAGGCCGCGTGGCTGCAACGGCCGGTGCCCTGCTGCGGCAATGCGCGGCCGGCTGGGAACTGGTCTCGCCGCTGGCCGCGCAGATGCTCGGCTGGGCCGCGGCGCTGCACGAGATCGGCCTCGACATTTCGCATGACGGATTCCAGCGGCACGGCGCCTACATCGTGGAACACGCCGACCTGCCCGGGTTTCCGAGCACCGAACAGGCGCTGCTCGCGTTTCTTATCGCGAACCAGCGGCGCGAGCTCAGGCCGCGCGACGCCGGCAAGCTGCCGTCGGCCTGGCGCGAACGCGCCCTGCGGCTGGCCCTGTTGCTGCGGCTTGCCGTGCTCTTGAATCGCAGCCGCAGCAGCGCACCCTTGCCGAGCGTGCGGCTGAAGACGGGCGAGCAGCACATGCGGCTCAGTTTCCCCGGCGGCTGGCTGCGCGAGAATCCCCTGACGGCCGCCGACCTGGACCGCGAACGCGGCTACCTGCACAAAATCAACGTCGACCTCCGCTGCGACTGACGATCCTACGGGCGTGGGCAGCGCGCGCAATGCGCGCTCCTA
>CAZSKQ010000207.1:0-3888 GCA_964607425.1 uncultured Woeseiaceae bacterium | reverse complement strand
TTGATGGCTAATGAATAAAGCGACAGGGCGAGAACAAAGAGAGCTGCGCCCAGGAAAGGCCACCCTGCCTCGATTAGTCGATCGAGGGTCCGTGGAAAGAAAGTGGCAAGAGCACCAACTACTACTGAACCGGCAATTAGATAGAAATCTTTCAGAAGGCGCTTTGAGGTTGGCTCGCTGCGGGATGACTTTTCGGACTTGCCGGGCTTGTTGCGCCGGTACCAATGAGACACAGAAAACAGCAGCAAAGCAAACACGATGGAAATTAGTGCAGTCAGCCAAGTGACTTCGAGGAGTAAAACGCAACTTGTGCGCAAAGGCATGCGGCTGACGCACCTCGAGATCGAGTTCAATAATGTTGGCCCCCGGCGCATAGCACCCGAGCTTACAAACCCGGTTTGAACTTCTGCCGCTCGCGCTTGCGCGGCGGTTGTCTAGACTCGCTGTACGGCCGTGCGATTTCGTGTGTGCATGCCTCATGCCTCTCATGCGCACCTCTTCGCCGTCGCCGGAGTACCTACCTTCCCACCTCTACAACGAGGGACTGTCATGAACCTGATGGATCTGTTGGAACAAGCAGGCGGCCGTAGCAGCGTCGCGAAACTGGCCGGGCACCTCGGCATCGATGAAAGCAAGGCGCGCCAGCTGATCGGCAGCGTTTCGCCCGCGCTCGCCGGCGGACTGCAGCGGCGGGCCCGGTCGCCGGAAGGCCAGTCGGAACTCGCACGGGACCTCGAGAGCGGCCAATACCGCCGCTACGTCGACGAGCCCCAGCGTCTCGAGGAGCCGGCTGCGCGGGAGGAAGGCAACCGCGCTCTCTCGCAGCTGTTCGGCAGCGAAGACGACAGCCGCGAGGTGGCAGCGCGCGCCTCCGAAGAAACGGGGCTCGACAAATCGCTGGTCGAACGCGCGCTGCCGCTCGTGGCCGGTCTTGCGATGGGCGCGCTGGGCAAGAAAACGAATGAGCAAGGCGGCCTCGGCGGCGGCCTGGCTTCCCTCGCGGGCTTGCTCGGCGGCAGTGACGGCAAGCCAGGCATGGACGACGTGAAAAACATCGGCGACAAGTTTTTCTAGCTCGCGCGCGATCTGCTATCGTTGCTCAACCGAAAAACAACAGGAAACAAGAGATGAGCAACGAAGAAGGCCCACGGCCTCCCCTGCCGCCGTTTGATGCCGACACGGCGGCAAAAAAAGTGCGGGGGGCCGAGGATGCCTGGAACACCCGCGACCCGGAACGGGTCGCGGGTGCCTACAGCCCTGACAGCGTCTGGCGCAACCGCGCGGAGTTCGTCCGCGGCCGCGACGAAATCGTGCAATTCCTGATTCGCAAATGGAACAGGGAACTCGATTACCGCCTTGCGAAAGAGGTCTGGGCCTTTCACGGCAACCGCATCGCCGTACGCTTCGCCTACGAATGGCATGACGACGCAGGCAACTGGTTCCGCTCCTACGGCAACGAAAACTGGGAGTTCGACGACAAGGGTTACATGCAGCGCCGCCTCGCCAGCATCAACGACATGCCCATCAGGGAAAGTGAGCGCAAGTACCATTGGCCGCTCGGTCCGCGCCCGCAGGATCACCCCGGACTGTCGGAACTCGGCCTGTAACGCGTCAGGCGCCGCCGAAGGCGTCAGGGTGCGCAGTTGCGCGATTGCCGGCGGTAGCAGTCCAGGCGCCGACAAGGTTCTGCCCGTCGTGTGACAATGGACAGGACAGGACGGCATCGGCGGCGAAGCCGGCCGGCACTTCGTGCGAGTCGGCCGTGGGCTCCTGCTCCCCGAACGGAGCGGCGATGAACAGCACCAACAGGATGGCGCGCAGTGCGATGAGCATGTCGGTTTCCTCCCAAGTCATCCTTTTGATGCCCCGGACGGCGTTTCGGTTGCAATGGGGCGCCCGTCATTTACCGGGCTCCCAACGGGCGTCGAACGATCCAACAAGCAAAAACCAACAACGCGAGGCGACGCAATGCACAAGATCTGGCCCCTGGCCGCCTTATTACCGCTCGCCCTGCCCGCCGCGGCGCAGGACGCTCCCGGGCGCATCGAGCGCGGCAATCTCGTCATCGAAGGCATCCCGGAGATTCCGCAAACCGTAAAAGATCGCCTGCAGCAGTACGAGAACGCCCGCTCGGCGTACTTCACGGGCTTCACGGAGGATGGCGGCATCCTGATTACGACCCGCTTTGCCGAGACCAGCCAGGTGCACAAGGTCGACCAGCCCATGGGCATGCGGCGGCAGCTCACCTTCTACGACGAGCCGGTACAGGCCGCGGCAGTGCGGAAGGGCGACCGCTCGGCATTCGTCTTCGCCAAGGACACCGGCGGCGATGAGTTCTACCAGGGCTGGCTGTTCGACCTCGAGACCGGCAGGACGACGCAGTTCACCGAAGACGGCACGCGCAACGGCGCCTGGGTGTGGCGCGATGACGGCAGCCGCGTGGCCTGGTACCGCTCCACCACCGACAGTGCCGACTGGGACATCCTCGCCGGCGACCCCGCCGCCGCGTCGGGCGTGCAGGTGGTACTGGAAGGCGACGGCGCGATGATCCCGCTCGACTGGAGCGGAAACGGCAGCTCGCTGCTCGCGATGCGCTACGTCTCCATCAACCGCTCGCATCTTTATACGCTGGACCTCGACCGCGGCACACTCGAGGAAATCCGCCCCGAGGCGGAGGTGGCCTGGGGCGGCGGCGAGTTCCTGCCAGACGGCCGCGTGCTCACGGTCAGCGACGAGGACAGCCTGTTCCAGCGTATCGTGCTCGTCGATCCGGAAACGGATGCGATCGAGGTCCTGACGCCGGACATCGAGTGGGACGTCGAAAATCTCGTGCTCTCACCGGACGGCCGCACCGTGGCCTATACGCTTAACGAAGGCGGCACCGAAGCACTGTATTTCCTCGATCTCGAAACCGGCGACAGCCGCGCGGGACCGAAGCTGCCGGCGGGCCTGATCTCAGCGGTCGATTTCGACGCGACCGGCAAACGACTCGGCTTCACGTTTTCCTCGGCCACCTCCTCCGGCGATGTTTGGGTTTACGACATGGGCGCCGGCGAGCTTACCCGGTGGACGCAAAGCGAGCTGGGCGGCCTGAACCCCGATACTTTCGTCGAACCGCGGCTCGTCGAGTACCAGACCTTCGACGGCATGAGCATCCCCGCCTGGGTGTACACGCCCGCGGGTGCGGGACCGCACCCGGTTATCGTCTACATCCATGGCGGCCCGGAAGGCCAGTATCGCCCCGGCTTCTCATCCACCTTCCAGTACTGGGTGAACGAGCTCGGCGCCGCCGTCGTCGCGCCGAACGTGCGCGGCTCATCGGGGTACGGCAAGGAGTACGTCAAGCTCGACAACGGCATGCTGCGCAAGGATTCGGTGAAGGACATTGGCGCCCTGCTGGACTGGATCGCGGCACAGCCGGCTCTCGACCAGGAGCGCGTCGTGGTTTACGGCGGCTCTTACGGCGGCTACATGGTGCTGGCGAGCGCCGTCGACTACTCGGACCGGCTGGCGGGCGCTGTGGACATCGTCGGTGTCTCCAACTTCGTCACCTTCCTCGAGAACACCGAGGACTACCGCCGCAACCTGCGCCGCCAGGAATATGGCGACGAGCGCGACCCGGAGATGCGCGAATTCCTGGAGAGCATCGCGCCGGCCAATCACGCGGACGAGATCACCGTACCGCTCTTCATCATCCAGGGTGCCAACGACCCGCGCGTGCCGGCCAGCGAATCCGAACAGATGCTGAAAGCCGTACGGGCGAACGGCACGGAAGCCTGGTACCTGCTGGCAAAGGACGAAGGCCACGGCTTCCGCAAGAAAGCCAACCAGGACTACATGCGCCAGGCGGTAACCGTATTCCTGAACGAAATCCTCTCACCCCCCTTG
>CAZSKQ010000206.1:0-3903 GCA_964607425.1 uncultured Woeseiaceae bacterium | reverse complement strand
GCAGACCCTTGCCGCTGCGCGCCGGGTGCTCGCCACGCTGTAAGGGCGATCTAGTTCATGTCCACGCCGCGGACGTCGTGCAGCACCTTGCGCACGATCTGCAGGCGCTGCACCGGATCGTCGGTTTCGAGGCAGGACTGCTTCTCCTCGGGACTGATCGGCAGGATTTCCGCGAAACGGTACCCCACCCAGCCGGCGTCGTCGTAGCGCCGGTCCAGCGCCTCGTACAGACGGCCGAGGTCGTCCAGCACGCCGGCGAGGATGTGGGCCAGCGGTTTGTATTCTTCCGGCAGCGGCCGGGCACGACGCTCCGGGAGGATCTCGACCTCCCCGACATAGAGACCGTTCGACCGCCTTTCCGTGGACAGGACCCGGAAACGTTCGCGGCCCACGGCGGTAATGCCGAGCACCCCGTCGCTGCCCTGGTACCAGTCGGTGATGCTCGCGAGCGTCCCGACGTCGAAGGTGCTGGCCCTCCCCGTCTCGCTGCCGTGCCGAATCAGCACTACTCCGAACGGCTGCTCACCCTTCAGGCTCTCGCAGATCATGTCGAGATAGCGCGGTTCGAACACCCGCAGCGGCAACGGACCGCCGGGGTACAGGACCGTGCGCAAAGGGAATAGCGAAACTTTCATCGCGGCAGCAGGTACCCTCACGCCCCAAGTATAGGTGCGGCAGCCGTCTTTGCGACTGCCGGCGGGGCTCAAGCCCCCTGCAGCGCCGCGGTGACCTGCTGGCGCACCCCCCCGAAGCCTCCGTTGCTCATGAACACAAGCTGGTCCCCGGCGGCCGCGGCCCCCGCAACCGCCCGTGCCAGGTCCCCGTAATCCGCGTGCAGGTGCAGGCGCTCGCCCAGGGGATCGAGCGCCCGCTCGAAATCGCTGCCCATCTCCGGAGGCCGGAACACGAATACCAGGTCGGCCTGGTCGAGCGACGCGGCCAGCGTCCCGTTGTGGACACCGAGCTTCATGGTATTCGACCGCGGCTCCAGCGCGACCACGATGCGCCGGCCGGGGAAACGCCGCTTCAGGCCCGCAAGGGAACGCCGGATCGCCGTCGGGTGATGGGCGAAATCGTCGTAGATCGCGATGTCCGATACGGTGGCGGTGCGCTGCATGCGCCGCTGCACGCCCTCGAAACGGGACAGCGCATCGACCGCCCGCGCAACCGGCACCCCCGCCGAATGCGCCGCCGCAACGGCGGCAACCGCATTCTCCAGGTTGTGCAGGCCGCCGAGCGACCAGGACGTTTGCACCTCCGCCTCGCCCCGGCGGTTCACCGCCAAACGGTGCTCCGCGGAGTCCAGGAACCGGCCCTGCCAGTCGGCGTCGCCATCGATGGCGAAGGTCTCCACCGGTGTCCAGCAGCCCGCCCGCAACACCGTTTCGAGGTTGTCGTCAGCGGCATTCACGAGCACGCGCCCGTTCCCCGGCACGGTGCGCAGAAGCTGGTGGAATTGCCAGACGATCGCGTCGAGATCGCGGTAAATATCCGCATGATCATATTCGAGGTTGTTCAGCACCAGGGTGCGCGGGCGGTAGTGAACGAACTTCGCGCGCTTGTCGAAGAATGCCGTGTCGTACTCATCCGCCTCGACGACGAAATACGGCGCCGTGCCGAGCCGCGCGGATACGTCGAAATTCACCGGGATGCCGCCGATCAGGAACCCGGTGTCGATACCGGCCTGGTCGAGCATGAAGGCGAGGAGGCTGCTGGTCGTCGTTTTGCCGTGCGTGCCCGCCACGGCGATGACGTGGCGGTCCCGCAGCACGTGCCGCGCCAGCCACTCGGGCCCGGAGCTGTACGGCAATCCGCGCGCAAGCACGGCTTCCACGGCCGGGTTGCCGCGGCTCAACGCGTTGCCGATCACCACGCAGTCGGGTGCGGGATCGAGCTGGTCGGCCTCGTAACCCTCGACGAGGGCGACGCCCAGGCGCTCGAGCTGCGTGCTCATGGGCGGGTATACGTTGCGGTCGCTGCCCGTGACGCGATGCCCCGCCGCCGCTGCCAGGGCGGCGATGCCGCCCATGAACGTTCCGCAAATGCCAAGAATGTGAACGTGCATGGCTATCCGGCGGCCATCGACTGTACCGCGTACGATTGAAAGGCAAATTGCAGCATGAAAGCCGCGATGGCGATCGCAATTCCCAGGAACCAGTGCTTGCCGATCGCGCGCGCGATGATATGGCCCTCGACCGGTACTGACCAGAAGATGATAAGGGTCGCAATCACACCCGCGGCATCGGCGCCGAGGAGCGGCCGCAGGAACACGAATGCCGCCACGAACAGCATCGTCAGGATGGCGCCGCAGCCGAGCACGGTCGTCAGCGTCTGCAGCATGCGACGCGAGTAGCCCGCGACGACGAGCACCGCGGCATAGAAACCCATCCCCACCCCGGTGGTGAGCAGGTTGATCCTGAAGCTCTGCTCGCCCGCAGGGTCGATGAGCACCAGGGCGCAAAACGACGCCACGAACATCGACGCGATCGCGAGGGCAAGCAACAGCCACGAATGCGGAATCTGTTCCGGGCCCTTCTTGAGCGCGATGATGTCGAGGAAAGTGCGGAGAAGGAGAAGCAGTGTTCTGTCACAATACCGATTCGAAAGCCGCAATAATCGCATGATCCGGAACGCAATGCCCGAATTCGAATACGTTGATCCACAAGCGCTCGATGCCCTCGCCGGGCGCGTCGCGGCGGAGGCAGTGCTCGGTATCGACACGGAGTTCATGCGGGAGACCACGTTTTTTCCCGAGCTGTGCCTGCTGCAACTCGCCTCGCACGAGAAGATCTATTGCGCGGACCCGCTGCTGGCACCGGACAGCGATCTCGATCTCGCGGGGTTCTGGCAGACGATGGCGGATCGGCGCTGGGTGGTCCACTCGGCACGCCAGGACATCGAGGTCTTCTGCCACACGGCGGGCCTGGTGCCGCGCGAGCTGTTCGATACCCAGGTCGCGGCGGCGCTGCTGGGGTATGCGCCGCAGCTCGGTTACGCCGCGATGGTGGCGGAGCTTTTCGGCGTCACTCTCGCGAAATCGCACACGCGCGCGGATTGGCGCCGCCGCCCGCTGCCGCCCGAATATCTCGAGTACGCGGCCGAGGACGTGGAGCACCTGCTCCCCGCCTTGGAGGTGCTGACGGAACGGCTCACCGATCTCGGGCGGCTGGAGTGGGCCCGGCAGGATTCGATGGACCTGCTCGACCCCGCGTTGTACACGGTCGATCCCGCCACGGCCGTCGACCGGCTGAAGGGGGCCCGCGGCCTGCGCGGCCATGCGCGGCGGACGGCCACGGAGCTCGCCGCCTGGCGCGAGGCGCAGGCCGTACGGCTCAACCGCCCCCGCCAGTGGATCCTGAAGGATGCGGCGCTGCTGGAAATCGCGGTGGCGGCGCCGGCCAGCGCCGCCGAGCTGTCGCGGATGGAAGGCGTGCCGCCGAAGACGGTGCGGCGCTCGGGCCGGGAGCTGCTTGCGATAGTGGCGGCGGCCAGGACCGGCAGCGACGACTACGAACCGCCCGCCCGGCCGGACGAAGCCGCCAAGGCGGCACTGAAGGCAATGCAGCAGCGCGTTGCCGCAGTGGCCGCGGAGCTCGGGATCGTCCCGGAGGTCCTCGCGCCGCGCAAGGAGCTGTCGGAGGCCCTCACCGGCACCCGCGACCTCCGCGTCTTCCGGGGCTGGCGCCGCGAAATCATCGGCGAAACCCTCCTGACGTTCCTGTAGGAGCTGCCATGCGGGCGACCGCTATATCGCCTACCGAAACTCCGTTGACAGCATTCCCCGGGGTCGTACCCTCCGGAAGCCCGCGCTGACCTCCCTCCGTGGCGGTCGCCCGCATGGCGGGCTCCTACGGGCGGTATGGCGGTCGCCCGCGTGGCGGGCTCCTACAGAGAAAGGGAGGC
>CAZSKQ010000205.1:0-3951 GCA_964607425.1 uncultured Woeseiaceae bacterium | reverse complement strand
AGAAAGGGATTTTCCTGCTCCGCCTTCAATGTGGAATGAACGCGGTTGGTGACCTCAATCATCGTGAGTGCCTCGAACTTAGTTGATAAATCAATTAATTCACATAATGTCGACTTGCGCCGCTTTTTTCAAGCCCGGCCGGGAGGAAGCGGAGGTTCGGCGGAGGAGAAATGCCAGGAGAATGGCGGAAAGGCTCAGGGAAATTAGCGCTGTTGCGGATATCGACAGGCCAACCGCGGCTTCGTCGCCGAATATGTAATCGGTGAACAGGGCAACGACCAGCGGGCCTGCGCCCAATCCCACCAGGTTGACGACAAAAAGGTAGATCGCGGTTGCAAGGGCGCGACTGCGCAACGGCGCCATCTGGTGCAGCGCCAACACGGCTATCCCGGTGTGGAACCCTCCGACAAGCTGGGCGCATGCAAGTATCATGAGCGACAGGCCGGCAGTCGGGACGAGCGTGGCAGTCGTGGCGGGGAGAATCCATACGAGCGTTGCGAAGATCGAACCGCGCAGGTAAACGTCGCGCACTCCGCGACTGGCCAGGTGGTCGCAGATCACGCCCCCGGCGATCACCCCGAGCGGCGCGAAAACAATGCTGATCAGGCCGTAGGTCATCCCGATCTGGGCGGCCGACCAGTCATGTGTGCGTATGAAAAAGGCGGGGATCCACGCATGGAACGCGAACCCGACCAGGGTCTGGAATGAAAAGCCGAAATTGTGCAGCGCGAAGCGCTGCCAGCCCGACCGCAACGCGCGCCATGACTCCTCGCCTTTGCGGGGCACGGCAATCTCACCGGGTTCCGCGTAACGCCCGCGAGGGGGTTCACGCACAAAGGCAAGCAACAGGGCCAGTGGCAGCCCCGGCGCACCGACGCAGATCAGTACCATCTGCCAATCCTTCAGCGTAATCGGACCGAAGGTCGCCTGCGGCGGGATCAGCGTCAGGAGGAAGCCGCCGATGATGAAAGCCAGGCCGCCGCCCAGGTACAGGCCGGTGGAATAAACACTCATTGCCCGACCGCGGCGTGTCGGCGGGAAGTAGTCACCGATGAGAGAGTATGCGGCCGGGGACAGGGATGCCTCTCCGACCGCCACGCCGGCACGCGCGGCGAAAAGCTGGACGAAATTTTTCGTCAGCCCGCACACCATCGTCATCAGGCTCCAGGCCGCTACGCCGATGCTGATGATGATCGTGCGCTTGCGCCGGTCCGCGAGCGCACCGATGAATATTCCGAAGAAGGTGTAAAAGACGGCGAAGGCCAGGCCATGCAGGATGCTGAACTGCGTATCGCTGAGACCCAGGTCCGCCTTGATCGGTTTGACCAGGAGGCTCAGGACCTGGCGATCGACGAAAGATAACGCATAGCACACGGTCAGGAGACCGACCACGCCCCAGGCGTACGCGGAATCCTCGAAAGCCTCCGGCGCTGGAGGCGTCCCTTCCGATTTCCGACTCCCCGGCCGCTGCTGCATGCTCTCCGCCACAGAAAACTCAGAATGCGGACATTAGCAAAAACGGAACAAAATAAATTGACTTATTAGGTACATAGCTGACATTTGCGACAAACGATGTGTTTTTGTTATATATACCAGTATGTTAACACAACTTGGATAATCTGTGTATAATTCCGTATCGCGGAACAACACTAAATTATTTGACAACTCCATGAATTGCGGCCTAGGTTTCGCGCTCTTGCCCACTGGGGGCAGCGATTGGAACAGGCCGCGATCCAGCGGTGGAGGAGAGAATATGAAGTTGAAACCACCGGCCGGCGCACGAATTTCGGGCCTGGCGTTTCTTGTCCCGGCACTGTCGGTATTCGCCGCCGCACCGACGCTCGCGCAAAGCGCCCAACAGAACCGGATGCCGGCCGGCATAGAAGAAATCGTCGTCACGGCGGAGCGCCGCGAGACGTCGGTTCAATCGACACCGCTGGCGATCACCGCACTCGGCGGAAACGAAGTTCGGGATGCGGGGATCGTGGAAATCGCCGACCTTGCAACGCGCGTTCCAAACTTTTCCTACTCGTCTTTCACCGTAACAGACCCTCAACTGTTTATTCGTGGAATCGGCTCTACCCAGGACGGTGCTGGTGGAGACCCTTCAATCGTCGTATCCCAGGACGACCTGGTTTTCGGCCGATCGACGGGGCAGGCTACGACGTTGTTCGATATCGAACGGATCGAGGTCCTGCGTGGGCCGCAGGGCACGCTGTTCGGGCGTAACGCAGCCGGCGGTGTAGCTCGCTACATCACCAATAAACCATCCTATGTCTCCGAAGGTATGATCTCGCTCATGCCGGTTGGCGACCATAATCGCTTCGAATCAGAGTTGATGTACAACATGCCGTTCAGCGACGCCTGGGCGATGCGCGTCGCGGCGAAGACGGTGCGGCATGACGGCTACAACCACAGTACCGTGACGGGCCGCGACGTCGACGACGGCGACACCGTCGCTGCGCGTGTTCACCTGCAATATGAACCGTCGTCCGCCTTTCGGGCGCTGCTGACGGCAAATTACTCCGCGGACCGGATTTACGGCGATACCCGCACGCCCTTGCCGCGCGGCAGTTTTGTCGACCGGCCGGGCGTCGAGTTGGACCCTGATCCGCGAGTGCGCCAGCCGAACTTCGACGGCTACCTGGACCGCGACATCTACAGCCTGGCCCTGGATATGGACATCGAGACGGGAATCGGAGTACTGACCTCCATCACCGGCGTACGCTCAGTGGAGTTTGACTGGTTGCAGGACATCGGCGGCGTGCTGGTGCCTCCTTTCGTCTTGCGTTCCACCAACCTGGCGGACGAAACCGCCGACCAGTTCTCCCAGGAGTTCAGGCTGGCCGGCGCAGGCCTTGATGGCCGATTGCAGTGGGTAGGCGGGATCTTCTTCAGCAGTGAAGATATCCAGCGTGACGAAACTTTCTCGCGCGAGTTCGCCGGCGTGCCGTCCAACCCGTCCTTTCTACAGGATCTGGATTCGCAGAGCA
Source organism: uncultured Woeseiaceae bacterium (assembly GCA_964607425.1). GTDB lineage: Bacteria > Pseudomonadota > Gammaproteobacteria > Steroidobacterales > Woeseiaceae > IDS-8. The sequence continues at coordinate 958 of CAZSKQ010000205.1, read as the reverse complement.
TCGCCCTGTTCGCCAGCGTGACCTACTCGCTGACCGACCGGCTAAATATTACCGCCGGCCTGCGGCAAAGTTGGGACGAGAAAGATGGCCGGTTCAGTGTAGTCGACAATTTCATGGGATCGTCAGGGTCGACCGCTCCGGCGCTGGAGGAGTACGATACAGGTGTCAGCGCATCATGGAATGCGTTTACCCCCCGCCTGACATTGGACTACCAGCACTCCGATGATCTCATGACCTACTTGACGGTTTCGCGCGGTTACAAAGCGGGCGGCTTTGACAGCGCCCCGGCTTCCGCCAACGCCGCGCGCGTGCCGTACGATCCGGAATATGTCTGGAACTACGAAGGCGGGGTCCGCCTGGACTTCTGGGACAAACGGGCTCGTGTCAACGTGACCGGGTTCGATATGTCCTACACCGACCTGCAGGTGCAGCAGCTCATCCAGTTGACGCCGGGTGATCCCGCGACCCAGGTTCTCGTTATCGACAACGCCGCGAATGCCTCCATCTACGGCCTGGAAGTCGAGTTCATGATCGCGCCCACGGATAATTTCCGGATGGGAGGAACCTACGGTCTTTTGGACGCCACCTTTGACGACTTCATCACGTCCACCGGCGCCGATTTGGCCGGGAATACGCTGCGGCGCGCGCCGGAATACTCTTACAGCGTCTATGGCGCTTATGTGCTCGACGTACCGAAGCTGGCCGGAGCGCTCGAAAGCCGGGTGGAATATGCCTATCGGGGAGACCAGTTCCTCGAGAACGAGAATGAGCCGTTTCACCTGGAAAAGAGTTACGGACTGCTGGACGCCAGCCTGTCCTATGTCCCCAACAACGGCGACTGGCGGATCTCGCTCTGGGGCAAGAACCTGACCGATGAGCTTTATCGCGTGAACTCGGTGACGGTCTCGGACACGGGGTTCTCCAAACTGGGCGCGCCGCGCACCTGGGGATTGTCTAT
>CAZSKQ010000204.1:0-3959 GCA_964607425.1 uncultured Woeseiaceae bacterium | reverse complement strand
AAGGCTTCTCCGGCGGCGAGAAGAAGCGCAACGAGATCCTGCAGATGGCGGTGCTCGAGCCGAAGCTCGCCATACTCGACGAAACGGATTCGGGGCTGGACATCGATGCGTTGAAGGCCGTTGCGCAGGGCGTCAACGCCTTGCGCGCCGCCGATCGCGCGATCGTCCTCGTCACGCATTACCAGCGCCTGCTGGGCTACATCGAGCCGGATTTCGTGCATGTCCTGTCGGCCGGCAGCATCGTGCGATCCGGCGACAAGAGCCTTGCGCTCGAGCTCGAAGAGAGGGGCTACGACTGGCTGCGGGAGGCCGCGAACGCATGACCGCCGCCACGATCGACACCGACCTGCTCGAGCGGACGGTCGGCGAATTGCCGCAGGACGAGCTGGCAACGGCGCGCCGGGAGGCGCTGTCGCGCTTCCGGGCCACGGGCTTCCCGACGCCGCGCCAGGAAGACTGGAAGTACACGAACCTGGCGCCGGTCGCCGAGCTCAGTAACCGCTGGTTGCGCGATCCAGCCGCGCGGGCAGCGCCGACGACGGTCCTCGCTACGGCCGCGTCACAGTACCTGCAAACCCTCGCCGCGGCTGTCGACGCACACTGGCTCGTGATCGCCAACGGTATCGTGCACCCCGACTCGCTGGGCGCGCTCGTGCGCCAGGATGTCGCCGGGCTGCGGGTAACGTCCGCGCCGGAGGGTGCCGCAGCGGGATCGCTCGAGCGCCCGGACGCGATGTCGCTGTTCAACACCATCCTGCTCTGCGACGCGCTGCACGTGGCGATAGCACCCGGCGCGGTGCTGGATAAGCCGCTTGGCGTGCTCGTTTTCGACGATAGCGGAACCGCCGTCACGCAGCCGCGCATCGTCGTCGAAGTCGGGGACAACGCCCGGGCCGGGTTCATCGAAGTGCACGCTTCCGCCGGCGAGGGCGGCCAGTTCGCAAACGCAGTGACGGACGTGTCGCTCGGAACGGGCGCCGCCCTGGCGTGGGTGCGCCTGCAGCAGCGGCACGAGGAGCACTACCAGGTCGGCCGCCTTACCGTCCACCTCGGGCGTGATGCGCGCTTCGATCACGCGGGGTTCGATCTCGGCGGCAGGCTGGTCCGGAACGATATCAGCGTCGACATCGCAGAACGGGGTGCTTACGTTTCGCTGGACGGCGTGTACCTGGCCGGCGGGCGCCAGCACATCGATAACCACACGCGGGTCGACCATCGCGTGGGTCCGGCGAGAAGCGTCGAAGAATATCGCGGCATTCTCGGGGATCGCGCGCGCTGCGTGTTCAACGGCAAGGCGGTCGTGCACACAGGCGCAGACGGGACGGATGCGCAGCAGGCGAACCACAACCTGCTCCTGTCCGAGTACGCGGAAGTCGACACCAAGCCCGAACTCGAGATCTACGCCGAGGACGTGAAGTGCAGCCACGGCGCCACGGTAGGCCAGCTCGATAGCGATGCCCTCTTCTACCTGCGCACGCGGGGCCTGAGCGAAGAGGAAGCCGCGCAGGCGCTGATGCGCGCGTTCGCCTCGACGATCGTTGCCCGCACGCCGGTCGCCGCCGCGCGCGACTACATCGAGCGCGCCGTCGAATCCCGCCTGGAAACCCTGCTCGGCGAGCCCCGGGAAAAAGCCCCTGTAGGAGCCCGCCCTGCGGGCGACCACCCCCAGGAGGAAGGCACATGACCCTTCCCAACCCTGCCCCAACAACGCACGACAGCTCGCCCACCCTCGAGGCCTGCCGCGACGACTTCCCCATCCTCGGTCAATCCGTCAACGGCCGCCCGCTCGCCTATCTCGACAATGCCGCCTCCGCCCAGCAGCCGCAGGCGGTGATCGATGCAATCGCCGCCTACCAGCGCCACGATCATGCCAACGTACACCGCGGCGTCCATACCCTGAGCCACCGCGCCACGGAAGCTTACGAGGGGGCGCGCGACACGCTTGTCCGCTTCATCAACGCGGGCAGCCAACGCGAAGTGATCTTCACCAGCGGCACGACCGGCGCCATCAACCTGGTCGCGCAGAGTTACCTGCGACCGCGCCTCGCGCCCGGCGACGCCGTCGTCATCACCCACCTCGAGCACCATTCGAACATCGTGCCGTGGCAGCTCGTATGCGAGCAGGCCGATGCGACCCTGCGCGTCTGCCCGATCAACGCCTCCGGCGAGGTCGAGGCGGCGGCGCTGGCCGCGCTCCTGGACGAGCGCGTGAAGCTGGTTGCGGTCGCGCATGTATCCAACGCGCTAGGCACCATCCTGCCGCTCGAGGAAATTATCGCCGAGGCACACCGCCGCGAGATCCCGGTGCTCGTCGACGGCGCGCAGGCGGTGCCGCACATGCAGGTGGACGTCCGTGCGCTCGACTGCGACTTCTACGCGTTTTCCGGCCACAAGATGCTGGGCCCGACCGGCACCGGCGTACTGTACGGCAAGGAAGCGCTGCTAGACGCCATGCCACCGTACCAGGGCGGCGGCGATATGATCCTCGAGGTGCGCTTCGACGGTACCACCTACAACGAGCTGCCGTACAAGTTCGAGGCCGGCACGCCGAACATCGCCGGTGTCGTCGGCCTCGGCGCGGCGGCCCGCTACCTGCAGGCTATCGGCATGGACCGCGTCGCCGACCACGAGCGGGAACTGCTGGGCTACCTGGCGGAGCGCCTGGGCTCGATCGACGGCCTGCGCCTCGTCGGCACCGCGCGGGCGAAAGCCGGCGTCCAGTCATTCCTGCTGGACGACATCCACCCGCACGACCTCGGGACCATACTCGACCACGAAGGCGTGGCGATCCGCACTGGTCACCATTGCGCCATGCCGGTGATGGACTTCTTCGATATTCCCGGCACCGCACGCGCCTCGCTCGCGCTCTACAACAATCGCGACGACGTCGACCGCCTCGCCGAGGCTCTCGTGAAGGCCAAGGAGGTGTTCGCGTGAGCACCGCGACGGGCGGTGACGGCGAGCTGCGGGAACTCTACCGCGAGCTCATCCTCGATCATGCGAAAAACCCGCGCCACTTCGGCAGGCTGGAAGACGCCACGCACAGCGCCGAAGGCGTCAACCCGCTGTGCGGGGACAAGTTGAGGATGTATTTCCGTATCGATGACGACGGCTGTATCAACGATGCCCGTTTCGAAGGCTCGGGCTGCGCGATCTCGGTCGCATCAGCCTCGCTCCTGACGGAAACCGTCATCGGCCTGAAGACCGACCGGGCGCTGGCGTTCTTTGCGGCAATGATCGAGCGGCTCGCGGGCCGCGTCGAATCCGGCAATTCGGCAAACACGGCGGATCTCGAGCTCGGAAAACTGGAAGCGCTCGAGGGCGTGAAAGAATTTCCGACGCGCGTCAAATGCGCCACGCTCGCGTGGCATGCCCTGCACGCCGCACTGGAGCAGCAGGGCCGGGTCTCGACGGAGTAGCGGCATGTTCGGTCATACACAGGAACCTTTCGTACTAATGCGCGACGTGCAGGCCGTGATCGTGCCGGCGGGCGAAACCGTGACCCTGCGCGAGGGCACGCCCGGTTTCATCACCCAGGCGCTCGGCGGCAGCTTCACGGTGTACATCGAGGGCAACCTGTTCCGCATCGCGGGACTCGATGCCGACGCGCTCGGCAAGGAGCCGGTCCCGCCGCCGGCTGTACCCGAGAACGCCACCGACAAGGACATCGAGGACGTCGTCTGGCAGCAGTTGAAGACCTGCTACGACCCGGAGATTCCGATCAACATCGTCGATCTCGGGCTGGTATATCGATGCGAGGTTACCCATATGCCGGATGGCCGGCGTTCCGTGAGCGTGGACCTCACGCTGACGGCGCCCGGCTGCGGCATGGGCGATATACTGGTGCAGGACGCGCAGGAGAAAATCGCCATTGTGCCGACGGTCGCGGATGTGCACGTGACTCTCGTCTTCGACCCGCCCTGGAACATGTCCATGATGTCGGACGAAGCGAAGCTCCA
>CAZSKQ010000203.1:0-3992 GCA_964607425.1 uncultured Woeseiaceae bacterium | reverse complement strand
TTCGCCCAGGGCGTCGCGGCCGGCGCCTTGATTCCCATCCTGATGATGGTGGCGTTGAAGTTTCTCCCGCCGTCCGTCCGGCTGCATGGCCTGGCCCTCTATGCATTGACAGCCACGTTTTCGCCGAACCTCTCCATCTGGCTGGCGGGACAATGGACAGATGCGCTGTTCGACTGGCGCTGGGTCTTCTGGCAGATTATTCCTGTCGCCATTCTCGCCGGCCTGCTCGTGGGGTGGGGCCTTCCGCGCGAGCCAATCCAGGCCCGGAATTTTCGGCACACCAACTGGTCCGGCATGGCATTCGGCATCCCGGGGCTATGTCTCATCACTGTTGCGCTTGATCAGGGCGTTCGCCTGGATTGGTTTGCTTCATCTTTGATCAGCCTCTCGATGGTATTCGGACTGGCCCTGACTGCCTTCTATTTGCTGAGTGAGTGGTTCCACCCGGCTCCGTTCATCAAGCTGCAGCTCCTTGGCCGCCGCAACCTTGGTCTCGGCTTTCCGATCTTCGTTTGCCTGCTGGTTGTTATGCTTTCGGGCGTAGTGCTCCCGGTCAGTTATCTCGGGGCTCTACAGGATTACCGACCGCTACAAAGCGCGCCGGTAGGCCTGATCATCGCACTGCCTCAGCTGGTCCTGGGGTCCCTCGTGGCCTTGTTGCTCTACCAGGAATGGGTTGACGCTCGCAAGCTTTTCGCGGCGGGACTCATGCTGATTGCGCTGGCATGCCTTGGTGGTTCCCACCTGACGTGGGACTGGAACCGGGAACAGTTCGTCTTGCCGCAGGTGTTGCAGGCTGTTGGGCAACCGATGGCGGTCGTATCGTTCCTGTTTCTGGGGACGAGCGTGGTTCAGCCGTCCGAAGGACCGTCCGTCTCCGGCATGATCAATGCGCTGCGCGTTCTCGGCACGCTGCTCGGCAGTGCGGTTATCGAACAATTGGTCACGGTTCGCGGCCGCTTTCACGCCGAAATGCTGCTGGATCGCGCCGCCTTCGTGAGCGATTCGTTGCCGCTGGACGTGGATCCGTCATCCTTGATGACTGCCATCGGCACGCAGGCACTCGTGCTTTCGATCGCGGATGCTTATCGCGCGCTTGGCATTCTTGCCATCCTCCTGATCCCCCTGGTCCTGCGTTTAACCCGTATCCCGGCACCCGAACTGCGGACGGCCCGCAAAGCATATCTTCAACGGTGAGACACTGTGGCCTTACAAAAAATTGCTAAAGCCGGTATCGCAGCCCTGGTTCTTGTCGCGGCTGTTGTCGCGTTCGTTTACCTGAGCCGACCGGAATCCAGTGCATCCAGGCAATCGACGAATGATGCTTATGTCCAGGCGGACTTCACCCTGGTTGCTCCCCGGATATCGGGCGTGGTGACTGAAGTGCTGGTCGAAGACAATCAGCCGGTGAATCCCGGCGATCTGCTGGCGACCATCGACAATCGGGACTTCGCTATCGCGTTGGATGCGGCGAAGGCGCAAGTGGCCGCGGCGGAGGCACATATTACCAACCTGGAACGTCGCCTGGAGCTGCAGGAGAGCGTGATTCAACAGGCAGAGGCGGCGCTGGTGGCCGACGGTGCAGCTTTGCGCCTCGCCGAGGTGAACGCCGAGCGCTATGGGCGCCTGGCGGCCGATAATTCCGGCACATTGCTGGCAATGCAGCAGGCCGAAGCGGAATTGCAAATCGCGATTGCAACCAGGGACAGTAACGAAGCAGCATTGCGAGCGACCCGGCAGGAACTCGAAGTCCTCAACGCTGACCTCGAAGGAGCACGGGCGGCGCTGGCCCGGGCGCGAACTGTTCAGGCCGCTGCGGAATTGCAGCTTTCCTATACCAGGATTATTGCGCCCATAGGCGGGGTCGTCGGTCACCGATCAGTTCGAGTGGGCGCGTTCATAAACGCTGGCAAACCGCTTTTGGCAATCATTCCCCTGGAAGACATTTACATTACGGCCAACTTCCGGGAAACACAGTTGGCACGCGTACAAGTGGGCCAGCCGGTAGAAATCAGAGTCGATGCTTTCCCGGGCAAGGTTTTGACGGGCACCGTCGATAGCCTGGGTCCTGCGAGTGGGGTCAGCTATTCCTTGATTGCACCGCACAATGCAACGGGCAATTTTACGAAGATCGTGCAGCGGCTGCCCGTGCGCATACGCATCGACCCGGGACAGCGCGTCGCCAGTCGCCTGCGCGTAGGCATGTCTGTACAGCCGGAAATCGACGTTACTGGTGCCGGGGGAGGGAATTCCGCTCAACCGGCGAGTGCTTCAAGCGTCCCTGGAGGCCGTAACTTCCAAGAATGAAAATTTTCAGGGAATGCGGTGCGACCGCCCGCCGCGCCCTGAAGGCCGTGCATCCAGCTCACACGTGACATACCTCGAATCGACTTCATCAATCATTTATAAAATCCTGGCGAAACACTACTTTCAGGTTGGAAGGGTTGCCGGAGTTTAGTTGGGGTTACCGGACTTTAGGTCGCCCGACGCAAGGCTCTCAACATGGCTGCTTGACATTTCGATTATTCCCGTAATATCGTATTTTGCCATGAAGACATCCGAGGTCATCGAGGCGCTCTCAGCCCTTGCACACGAGCATCGGCTGGCGGTGTTTCGACTCCTGGTCGAGATAGGGTCGGAAGGCCTGCCGGCCGGCGAGATCGGACAGCGTGTCGGACTGTTGCCGTCCTCCCTGACGTTCCACCTGCAGCACCTGACGCGTGCCGGACTGCTCACCCAGCGGCGAGTGGGCCGTCAACTCTTCTACGCCGCCGACTTCGGCGCAATGAACGCGCTGGTGGCGTACCTGACGGAAAACTGCTGCGGTGGAGCAGGGTGTCGACCGGCACGTACCGACGGGGCACACGCTTCGTCTGCCCGTTCGCATCGACGTACCTCGCGAGCACGGACTTCGTAATCAGTATCCCGGGAGCAACCAAAAATGAAACGCCTGCATGTCCACGTGGCCGTCGAGAACCTCGACGAATCGATCCGCTTCTACTCTCATCTTTTCGCGACCGATCCGACCGTCAGGAAGGACGACTATGCGAAGTGGATGCTCGACGATCCCCGCGTGAACTTCGCGATCAGCGCCCGCGCGCGCCGGGCGGGAATCGAGCACCTCGGCATCCAGGTCGAGAACCGTGAAGAGCTTGCGGAGGTCTACGCGCGACTCGAGCGGGCCGAGGGCCCGGTGCGCGAGGAAGGCACAACCACCTGCTGCTACGCGAAGAGCGAGAAGAGCTGGATCGAAGATCCCCAGGGTGTGAAGTGGGAAACCTTCCTCACGACCGGAGAGAGCACTGTCTACGGCAATGATGCGCCGCGGCTCCAATCGGGATCGAAGTGCTGCGAGCCGAATTCTTCCCGCGCGCAGGCGGGAGAAGCGGCCTGTTGCGCTACTTCAACCAAGGCCGGCCCCGCGACCGCTATCTGCTGCCCCTGAACACCCGCGTTCGGTCGCTGATCGAACCAACCGGGGTGATGTCGCGGTATTAGGCGCACTGGCACCGTCGGACGCGGTGCTTGATGTCGGTCAGCTGCCACGCAGACAAGGAAAGCGGAAACCGACGCGGACCGTAGCTATCCCCAGGCCGATGATCCAGAGATGCAGATCCGTCACGACGTCGTATCGGGCCTCTGGATTGGGCGGCATTGGCGCCCCTGAGGTTGTGCAGCTACCGCTCAAAACGATATACATTAAACGGTCTGTAGAGATTGAGGGCGGATAAAGTGCGAACAACCATCAAGTGTTTGACGGCGTTTTGCATTCTCGTCACGTCTCTATCGAGTCATGCTGCGAACATCGTCATCGGCGAGAAACACCATCTTGCGTCGGAAGTGCTGGGTGAGTCGAGAGAATATTGGGTGGCACTGCCGGCCAGCTATCAAGCGGGGGGTTATACGCGGTACCCAGTGCTCTACTTGCTGGATGCGAACCTGAACAGCTTCTTTCATGTAATCACCGGCATGGTAAAGCAAATGAGTGCCGA
>CAZSKQ010000202.1:0-4015 GCA_964607425.1 uncultured Woeseiaceae bacterium | reverse complement strand
GAGTACCTGGCTTCGAACCAGGTGGTCGGGAGTTCGAGTCTCTCCGGGCGCGCCAAATTCAAATAGTTACGGGCTGGATAGATTCTCACCTGTGCTATAAAAGTCCGGTTGTGCTATTCCTTCAACCCTTTCGCCGGCCGGACGAGTTGCGGTTTCCTGACGTATACCCTCTTGGTTAGCGCCGAGTCAGCATGCCCGAGGATCTCCTGAGCACGCTGCAGACTGTCCGCGTCGGATGCAACCTTCGCCCGGATGTCCCGTTCGGCGAATCGGACCTTAAGGCCGGTCTCCTTGAGCACGCGCGTCATGAACCGGCCCCATATGGACTGAAAGCCGTTCGCCTCGTTGTTCTCGTTTAGGTAGCACTCGCCGCGGCGATTACAGAACAGCCACGGCCCGATATCGACTGGTCGCGCGGCCTTCGCCATGTCTACGGCACGCTCAAGTTCAGGCGTCCACGAGAAATGCTGCTTATGACGGGTCGTCTTGGCGGTCTTGCTCACGACAACGCGCATTCCTACGTCGTCCATATCCGCGAGCCGGATCCCGAGCATGTCGGTCTGGCGGAGGCCGGTTAACAGCTTGATGCGGATGTACGCTTGGCACATCAGGACGGAGCCCCGCTTCCGCCGCGGCTTGAGTTTCAGGGCCTCGACGATCTCCCAATCCTCGACGTATCGATCGGAGCCTTTCGGCGAAAGTTCGCGGTCGAAACGGACTTCCTTGATCCATGGATGCTTATCGATCTCGCCCCACTGCACGGCCATCGTAAAGGCGTGCGACAGGAGCTCCATTTCCCGATGCGCGGCGGTGAGTCGATGCGCGTTCTTGCTCACGTACTCATAAATGTGTCGCGGCTTCGGCTGTTTAGTCCCGGCGACCGCGAAGTGCCCGAAGTGCTTTTTCAGGACTGGTACCTGCCTTCGGTTCTCCTTCTGTGTGCGCTTCGCCTTCTTCGGAATGACGAGCATCGCGTAGCGGTCGAGCAGCTTGTCGACATTCGGAATCTTTTCCTGTCGCCCGACGCGCTCCGCCCATACCCTGTAGGCCTCCGGGACAGTCTTACCGAGCGTGAACTGCCGTTTCCCGTCCCATGCTGCTTCCTGTCCCGGCGGGACCTGGTAGCGATATGCGCCGTGGTAGAAACGCCAGCGCGCTGGCAACCCCTGGTTTTCTTTGTTTCGCCGTCGAGGGGGCATGCTAGTCCCAGTTGATTTCGGACTCCTGCTCGACCGATGGAATCGGCTGATCTAGCAACGATGAGCGAAGGACCATGACGCTTCCATCTGGACGTATTCGGTACGCTATCCTCATTGCTCGGAGGGCGCGCATCTGCGCGGAGGGGCGCTTCTTTCTCGTCACATCGCGAATCTCCGCGTCCGTGAGGACTATCGGCCGCCGGCTCATCTTACCCGGACGCCCTGGCCGGGCGCCAGCGCGTCGGCCTGTTCTGTTGCTTCTTCCTCCAGTTTCGGCAGCCGGCGAATTGGGATTCGCTCTGGCTCATCCCTTGAAGATGCCCCCGTGCTTTCGTGGAGCCATCCTCCGGAGGCGTATCGGCAACGCTTTTCGATGTGCCAGATCCCGTTCCTTTGGCGGAGACCCGGCATGCGACTTTGCTTCTTTGACATACGTCGTCGTCCAGTTTTGAAGCATTCAGACGGTCAGCAGGCAATTGCTTTCGACACCGGTGGGAATGGCAGTGAGCGTGGGACGAACCTCGGCGTTGAAGCGGTTACGGTCCATGCCGAGGTAATAGGGGCCGTCTTGCAGGCGAATGAGTCGCTGCGTCAGAATTTGGAATCTGCTGCCGGACAGCACTGTGTCAGCGGACACGGCTCGGTCAGCCGTGCGGCCTTGCCGCGATCTGGACGCGGTCCGTCTTGCACTGGGCTTCGACGCGGATTCCTGTTCATGCGGGCGTTACTCATGCTTTCCCTCCTCTCATTCTTGAAACTGAATCGGTAAGAGCCTCAGAAGCGGCGACGGAAGTCGACGCCCGACCCAATGAGGCGCGGTGAACGCGACCGAGTCGAAAGGGAGCGAGCGCTTCGCGGCAGGCACTGGGAGAATGACGAAATCTTCGGCGCCGCCTTGGACGCTGGGGTGCAGAAGGGTTGAGGCGTCGTGTCGGCCGCGCCAGAATGGGCTCGCGACCAGCCGTGCAGCAGCGCGCCCCTGGCGGACGACCGAGGGGCGGCTGTTACCAAGTCCGCGGAAGCGGTCAGTTCGATGAGCGTTCGCAGCGCTCGAGCTGCGATGGTCCGACCCTACTTCCGGCTGATGACAGCAGCGAGTGGTAAACGGGTCAGCGTTTTGACCCCATTTCCGTGCAAGGCGCCATCAGCGCTGACCGATCATCCAGTACGTAGGTAGAAGATGCGGCGAAAGCCGTTCATTACTGCGCCAATGCGCAAATATGTGCGTCCGGTTACTGCCGCCGCCCTCGCTGCATGGCAACTGCAGTCAACTTGAGACAACCCGCGTCAACGCACCGGATCACGCACAGGCCTGATGTTTGCCAAGCGAGAAGCGCGGCGGTAGTATCGCGGCGCATCCACAAGCCGGCTCTCAGCCAGATGCGGAGCCGGCCTTAACTGAAGCAACAGGCACAACAGTGCTGCTTCCTGAAGCGCTGCGATCGCGGTGCGCAGACTCGCGGCCAGTGCCATAAGGACTCTGCTTTCGCTCGCCGGCGAATAGATGTTGTCAACGCCGGTCTGATTCAGCGATTGTCGGACATTCAACCAACGAATGCCTTGTCTGGCATGACGCATTGGCTGGTGCAGACCAGTCACCCACCGTTGTCCCTTTTTATCCTGGCGCGGCACTGCCGCGGTCGTGATGTACGTCGGGCCTGAGCGATTCGGTTGATCGTGCCCACCAACTGTCATTGGAATGCATCAACGGGAGGTGCGTGAAGCACGTGGAAGGGATCGGGATTTGGGACACGCCGAGTCGGCGTGGAATGGAGTGAGCAGTGGGGAAGATAGCGACAAATTCGGTGGAAGTGCTCCAGCAGGTACTGACGGCAAGGTACGGGCCGCTCCTGCGGCACGACCAGGTCGCCGAAGTGCTGGACGTCTCGCCCAAGAGTCTCGGCAACACGCTACGGCGATCACAAGATCCCAATGTTCAGTACCTGCACTCGAAGAAGCTGCGCTTCGGTCGGCGCGTGCGGTATCAGGCGCTCTCGGTGGCGGAGGCGTTGGCGCTCGATCCCGAAGAGCTCGAGGATCGGTTGGCGACGGTGCGAAATGGAAGGACAGGCAATGGAAAGCGCCGCAAGTAATAGGACGGGACTCGTGATCGAGACGCTGCTCTTCTACCTGCGGCATCGCTATCTTTCCGCCACAGAATGCCTTGTGTTCCTATGGTTGCATGAGATCGCTGATGAAGCCGGCTGCGGCAACGTACACGCAACGAACCTGGCGGAGGAACTCGGGCGTTCGCGCTCGCGATGTCGGAACTATCTGAAACGTCTCGAGCACCACGGCCTGATCGAAGCCTTACGCGACGGCCGTTGCGGCCGGAGCTTCTATCGCCTGGAGACAGCCGTGATGGACGCGGCCAAGAACCGCGGATCGCGCGATCACGGCCGACCTGCGGGCCCGACCCGTGAGCCCGGGCAAGTTTCACCGTTGGCCATGCGCCAGCACCCCGCCAACCCGAGGTTGGCACCCGCGAGTGCTCCGCCGCTTGAAATGAGCACGGGGTCCCCTGACCCAGCGGCACCCGACCGGCCGTGCAGCGTAAAGCTGCTGCAGCCGACTCCGATCCGATCAGCAAGGCGTTCTGCCGCAGCTGTCGGGATCCGCAACTGAATGCCTGGCGCTCTATCTGCGATTTCCTGACCCAGCATTCTGACCCGCGCCTGTCTCTATGCCGGCGAAGCCGAATAGAGACAGGCGGCGACTGGGCCAGCAATTGGCCTATCTATCAACGGATTGGCTGCGCCAAAAGGCCCGCAAATCCGTGCAAAGACAAAAACGGACGCTGAGCCGGCATGGGTCTC
>CAZSKQ010000201.1:0-4030 GCA_964607425.1 uncultured Woeseiaceae bacterium | reverse complement strand
AGGGGTCTTCGGCGGCGTGCGAGGCAGGGATGCCGAGCCCGCAGGCCCACAGGGAGGTGCTTGTGGCCGGCGCCGAAGGCCCCTCCCCCCGGTCGCGGCTACGCGAGCTACAGCGTTTCGAACCACCGTGCCACCCGGGTTCGACAACGCACGGGTCGCCCGCATGGCGGGCTCCACATGAACGCACGTGCCGGTCGCCCGCATGGCGGGCTCCTACAGAGGCGCAGCCACGTGTGAGCCTGGAGCAGCGCGATCGGCGAGCGAACGCACCACAAGAGGCAGAGGCGGAGCCGTGATCGGGGGGAGGGGTCTTCGGCGGCGTGCGAGGCAGGGATGCCGAGCCCGCAGGCCCACAGGGAGGTGCTTGTGGCCGGCGCCGAAGGCCCCTCCCCCCGGTCGCGGCTCCGCAAGCCACGGCGTTTCGAACCGCCGTTGCCACCCGGGTTCGACAACGCACGGGTCGCCCACAGGGACGTGCGCGTGGCCGGCGCCGAAGGCCCCTCCCCCCGGTCGCGGCTCCGCCAGTCACGGCGTCTCGAACCACCGTGCCACCCGGGTTCGACAACGCACGGGTCGCCCGCATGGCGGGCTCCTACATGAACGCACGTGCCGGTCGCCCGCATGGCGGGCTCCTACAATGGCGCGGTTCGTTAGTCGTGGGCGGGGTGGTGGTCGGCGACGTGGGTGACGGCGCCGCTGTCGCCGAAGAACTCGATGCGGGTCAGGAACGTGTAATCGCCCTCCACCGACATGAGCCACATCAGGACGACGATCGCAACGGGTGGCACGAGAATGGCGAGCTTCAGCGCCAGCCGCTCCCACTTCATGTGCATGAATATCGCGACGATGAACCCCGCCTTGATGAACATGAAGATGACGATCAGCCACCAGCGGAGGTACCCCTGCAACTGCAGGTAGTCGACCATGTAGGAGCCGAAGCTGACGACGAACAAAAGACCCCAGATCCAGAAGTAGATCGCGAGCGGGTGTTGTTGCCCTTCCTGCGCCATACGGTTCCTCCGCCTACCAGAGATAGAAGAATGCAAAGATGAAGACCCAGACGAGGTCGACGAAGTGCCAGTACAGGCCGGCGATCTCGACGATCTCGTAATTGCTGCCGCGCGATTCGTAGAAGCCGCGCTTGACGCGGAACGCCACCACGAGCAGGTAGATGACGCCCGCCGTGACGTGGCAGCCATGGAAGCCGGTGATCATGAAGAACGCCGACCCGAACTGCGCGGCGCCTTCCGGATTCCCCCACGGCCGCACGCCGTGATCCACGATCAGCTTGGTCCATTCCAGCGCCTGCATGCCGACGAAAGTGGCGCCGAGCACGGCGGTTGCCACCATCAGCCAGAACGTCTTGTTGCGCTCCTTGCGGTAACCCATGTTGACCGCCATCGCCATCGTGCCGCTGGAGGTAATGAGCACCATGGTCATGACCGCGATCAGGAACAGCGGCACGGACGCGCCGCCGATGTGGAGCGCGAATAATTCGCTGGTCGACGGCCACGGCTCCGCGGTGGACATGCGCACCGTCATGTACGAGATCAAGAAGCAGCTGAAGATGAACGTGTCGCTAAGCAGGAAGATCCACATCATGGCCTTCCCCCACGGCACGTGGAACGCCTGCTTGTCCGAGGAGAAGTCGTTGACGACCCCTCGCGTGCCTGCCGGCAGGGCGTCTCCCATTTTCGATACGACAGCTTCCGACATCGTTCCCGACCCTTTTGTTTCTAGGTATACAAGAGCAGCGCGAACAGCACGATCCAGACGAGCAGCAGGTAATGCCAGTACACGGCGCACAGCTCGACGCTGCTCCGCACGGCATCCGCATCGGCATCGGTCACGACCCGGATCGCCGATCGCCCCCACACCCAGAGGCCGCCCAGGAGGTGCAGCCCGTGTACGGCGGTCAACAGGTAGAAGAAAGCGTTCGCGGGATTGCTGTTCACGAAGTAACCGGAGGAATGAAGCTGCTGCCACGCCAGCAGTTGCCCGGCCAGGAACAGGAAGGTGAGCAGGCCCGCGAAGCCGAGGCCGAGCTTGAGCCGCCCTACCTCGCCCCGGATCGCGGCCGTCCGGCTGCGGTGGTAGACGAGGCTCGCCAGCACCAGCAGCGCCGTGTTGACCCACAGGATGTCCGGCTCCGGCAGCGCGTTCCAGTCATGCATATGCCGGCGCATGAGGTAGGCGCTGATGAACAGCGCGAACAGTGACGACACGACGGCAAGGAAGGCGGCGAGCGCGAGGGAGCGCGTGCGGTTATCGAAGGCCGTGCCGGAGACGGCGTTGTCGGCGGCGCGTGACTCCCACGGCGCCGTGTTGACGGTCTGCCGTAGCAGCCAGCCGATGATCACGGCCATGATGATCGCGAGGAGAACGAGCGTAATCGTCATCCCAAAAACGTTCCCTGTTGCAGGAGCCCGCATCGCGGGCGATGCCACCCCCGGTCGGCACCTGTAAAGGTTGCAGGGGAAGCTGCGGCCGTGGCATTGGCTGCATGCCATCCCCGGTCGACATCTGCAAAGGTTGCAGGGAAAGCTGCGGGCGTGGGGTCGCCCGCATGGCGGGCTCCTACGGGGGGGCTACGCATGCTTTACCCCGTGGGCGCGGCCGACCGGGGCCTGGTCGGCCGGCACGTTCTGCGGAATGAAATCCTCCGGGTAGCCGGGCACGCTGTAGTCGTATGCCCAGCGGTGCACCTCCGGCAGCTCATGACCCCAGTTGCCGTGCTTCGGCGGCGTGTCCGGCGTCTGCCATTCGAGCGTTGTCGCACCCCAGGGGTTCGGGTCCGCCTTCCTGCCGCTCTTCAGGGAGGTAATCATGTTGTAGAGGAAGATGAGCTGCGTCAGGGCGACGAAAATCGCGGAGATCGTGATGCTTTCGTTCAGCGCCATCGCGGAATCCGGCATGAAATCCGTGTCGCCCATCGCGAAGTAGCGTCGCGGTACTCCGAGGAAACCCAGGTAGTGCATCGGCAGGTAGATGGAATAGGTACCGAGGAACGTCAGCCAGAAATGCCAGCGGCCGAGCGTCTCGTTGTACATCTTGCCGGTGATCTTCGGGAACCAGTGGTAGATTGCACCGAACACCACGAGAATCGGCGACACGCCCATGACCATGTGGAAGTGCGCGACGACGAAGTACGTGTCCGACAACGGCAGGTCCACGACCACGTTGCCAAGGAAAATACCGGTCAAGCCGCCGTGGACAAACGTGAAAATAAACCCGATCGCGAACAGCATCGGCACGCGCAGGTGGATGTTGCCCCGCCATAGCGTCAGCACCCAGTTGTAGACCTTGAGCGCCGTCGGCACGGCGATGATGAGCGTCGTTGTCGCGAAGAAGAAACCGAAGTAGGGGTTCATGCCGCTGACGTACATGTGGTGCGCCCACACGATGAAGCTCAAGCCCCCGATCGCGAGAATCGCCCACACCATCATGCGGTAGCCGAAGATGTTCTTGCGCGCGTGCGTGGCGAGCAGGTCCGACACGATGCCGAACGCCGGCAGCGCCACGATGTAAACCTCCGGGTGCCCGAAGAACCAGAACAGGTGCTGGAAAAGAATCGGGCTGCCGTTGGTATAGGCGCCCATCCGCTCGCCGGCGGACACCATGTCGGGCATGAAGAAGCTAGTATAGAGCGTCTTGTCGAGCAGCAGCATGATCGCCGATACCAGTAGCGCCGGGAATGCGAGCAGGCCGAGGATCGTCGCCATGAAGATGCCCCACACCGACAGCGGCATGCGCATCAGGGTCATGCCGCGACAGCGCGCCTGCAGCACCGTGGTGACGTAGTTCAGGCCGCCCATGGTGAAGGCGACGATGAACACCGCCAGCGACACCAGCATCAGGATGATGCCCCACTCCACCCCGGCCGTGCCGGGCGCGATCGCCTGCGGCGGGTACAGCGTCCAGCCCGCGCCGGTAGGGCCGCTCGGCACGAAGAAGCTCGCGAGCAGGATGATCACCGACAGCAGGTACACCCAGTAGCTCAGCATGTTCATGTACGGGAACACCATGTCCC
>CAZSKQ010000200.1:0-4089 GCA_964607425.1 uncultured Woeseiaceae bacterium | reverse complement strand
TGCTCGGCGGCGTGACCACGGTACTGCAGGGCGGGAAGTTCGGGCATGGATTCCGATCGGCCGGACTCAGTTCGCTTACCGGAGGCCTTGCCGGCAAGGTCTCGCAGAAACTGAAGCTCCGGGAGCTGGGTCAAGGTATTGCCCGAATGGTTGCCGCTGGCACGACCTCCGAGCTGACGGGAGGGAAGTTCGCCAATGGGGCGGCTTCTGCTGCTTTCTCAGCGGTGGCGCGTGGTGTCGGTGAAAGCATCGGAAAGGCTGCAGAAGGGCCCGAGTTGGATGGGAAAAGTGAGGCCGAAGTGCTCGATGATGTGATGGAACTAGCAAAAGCCGGGAAGCTGGGATTTGAAGTTCCGCACGGCTATTCGTACACCCACAAAGATATTATGAAAGCAAGGAAGTGCTTTCTTGGAGGCTGCACATATTGGAACATAGAGGATCCTGACGATCCAGACCGGGTATTTGCCCTCACTACCAAATCATCCAATTCGACAGTATATCTACGTGGTTCCGCATCATCGATGACCATGAGCGGCTACTTTGCGCGCCCGGAAGACCCCACGAATCCCTTCGTGCATCCCAGCTATCATCTGAGCGCTCACGAACGAGCCGCAGTTGTGATCGGGCACGAAATCGACGGGCATCTAATTCATCAACTGGACGGTTTTCATCCTCAAGAAGATGTTGCCCGCTTCTATGGTCTTGAAGCGTTGCGAAACTACCGAAATTATGTGGACGGAGACTAAGATGCGTGCTGCACCTCTATTGTTCTTACTCATTGCTAATACGCTCGGCTGGTGTTCTACAGGGCAGGTATCTACAAATGAGGCGATTCGAAACTTCATTCCCCATCGAAGCGATACGTCAATCTATAGCGTCTTTGTCGAGAACGCAGAGTCGATTACGAGCCGCAATGTCAACTGTTCGGTGCGCTATACCGCTGCCGTTTACGAGAACATACAGGGAGAAACGGCGCAGGCAATTGAGTTCTGTTCTGAGAGCTCGCTCCATGTAGGACGTAAGTATCTCGTAGCAGTCATTCCAGTAGACCTCAGGCTGTTTCCTGAAGAATCCGCAAAGAACTTGGAACAGGTACTTCCGGACAACACTTTGGTACGGCATTGGGCATTCGAAATCTACGATGTGCATCTCGAGGACGGAAGCATAAGGGAGGTTGTCAAGATCCCTGAGCCCATCTTTCACGCGCCGGAGTTTCTGTTGCACGCACAAGTGCAAAATTGCCAAAACGACGGCTTTTACAAAGCGATGTACAATGTCATTTATTGGAGGGAACTATTGTCTGCGATGGAGTTATCCTTGCGCCAGAACTGATCTGGACCTTCTCGAAGCTAACATCGGTGCTAACGTCCCCGAAACGTCGGCATAGCCTGCGTTAGCGGATCGATCCTCCAGACCACGGCTGCGTATTCCGGCGATACCGGTCGGTGATTCCGGCCGAAGGCGGTCACGATTCCGGCGCATGCCGGTCGGGGTGACGCGGTGATCGGACTATCAAAGAGAACGGGCCCGTCGTCAACGTTTCTTTGTTTTCATTGAGCCATTGGGCAGCGTCGCGTTGCGGCGCTTGCGCATCGACTCGCCTTGGAGCACAAGTCGGTAGCTGTTGTGCACGAGCCGGTCGAGAATGGCATCGGCGACGGTGCGGTCGCCCAGGTACGCATGCCATTGATCGACGGGAAGCTGGCTCGTGATAAGCGTCGACTTGCGGTCATAGCGGTCGTCGAGGATCTCGAGCAGGTCGCGCACGGTCTCGTCGGCCAGCGGGGTCAGGCCGAAGTCGTCGATGACGATGAGGTCGGCGCGGGCAAGCTGGCGATACAGCGCCGAGCGTTTCTGCATGGCGGCGTAGCGCGCGAGCTCTTCGACGAGCCGGGGCAGCCGGAAGCAGCGCACCGAGAAGTCGGCACGGCAGGCGGCGTGCGCGAACGCCGAGGCGATGAAGCTCTTGCCGACGCCGGTCGGTCCGGTGATCAAGACGTTCAGATGCTCGCGCAGCCAGCCCAGGTCGGTGAGCTGCGCGAGCTGGCCGGGGTCGAGACCGCGCGCCGTGCGCGTGTCCAGGTCCTCGAGGCAGGCCGGCACGGGCAGCTTGGCCCAGCGCAGCCGCTGTGCGAGGCGTGCATTACCGCGCTCGATGACTTCCTGCTGGATCATGAGGCCGAGGCGGTTCTCGAAGGACTGCCGCTCGAGGTCGGGGGCTGCGAGCTGCTGCTCGAGCGAGGCCGCCATGCCGTGCAGGCGCAGCCCGGTCAGTTGCTGGATCAGGGGTTCGGTCAGCATAAAGACTCTCCTGTAGGTCTTGAGGTCACTGGAAGTACTCGGGGCCGCGCAGGTTGCCGTGCGGGAGGTCGAGTGCCGGGGAAGCCGCCGGCGGTGCCGGCGTCTCGATGAGCGTGCGCACGGCCCGGTAGCTGTAGCTCTTAAGGGCGAGCGCGCGCTCGCAGGCCCGCTCCAGACGCTCGGGCGTGAAGTCGAGACTCAGGCGCAAGATGCCCTGAGCGCTGCGCAGGGTCTCTTCGGGGTGCCGGCGATGCACGGTCTGGCGGCGCAGCACCTCGGCGGTGGCCGGTCCCACGCAAGCGGCGCGTTCGAGCACGCGGGCGAGGCTCTGCTCGACGACGGCGGCGTGAGCGGCCGGCCGATGGCTGTCGTGCGTCGAGCGCCGGCCGCGGCTCGCCGCTCTCGGGTGCGTGGCCACGAGCTGGCCTTGATGGAAGATCTCGACGCTGCTCGCGGTCAGGCGCACGTCGACGCGCTGGCCGATCAGGCGATACGGCACCGAGTAGTAGGCGCGCTTGACCTCGACGTGATAGTCGGGATGCACCTTGGCCCGGCGCCACTCGCCGTACTCGTAACGTCGAGCCGGCAGCGGCCGCAACGCGGGGCGCTCCAGCTCGATGAAGCGCGAGCGCCGGCAGCCCTCGAGCTTCTTGAACGGCCGCGTGTTGAGCTGCCCGAGGAGCTCCGCGATCGCGGCGTTGAGCTTGCCGAGGGAGAAGAACGTGCGGTTGCGCAGCCGCGCCAGGATCCAGCGCTCGACGATGAGCACGCCGGCCTCGACCTTGGCCTTGTCGCGCGGCTTGCGGACACGGGCTGGCAGAATGGCCACCGGCGCTCTTCAGGTTATCCGGCACGATGGCGGCCGGCACGCCGCCGAAGTACTCGAGCATGCGCACGTGGGAGGCGAGCCAGTCGGGGCGCTGCTGGCTTAAGGTCGCCTCGGCGAACGTGTAGTTCGAGCAACCGAGCACGCCGATGAAGATCTGTGCGGCCCGCAGCTCGCCCGTATGGCGATCCGTGATCGGTACCGTCTGCCCGGCGTAGTCGACGAACAGCTTGTCGCCCGGCGCGTGCTCCCGACGCAGCACCGGGTCCTGCGTGGCCAGCCAGCGCCGATACTGGTCGCAGAACACGCTGTACTGCCAGCCGTCCGGCTGCGCTGCCTTGTACTCCTGCCACAGCAGCAGCCGGGTCACCCCGGGGCGCGACAGCTCGGCGTGGAGATGGGCAAAATCCGGTGCTGGCCGCGTGGCAGCGGGCGCCTCACGCCGGTACAGCTGCGCGTACAGCGCGTCTTCGGTCAGCTCCTCGGCCAGCGGCCAGCCGAGGCCCGCCGCTTCAACCCAGGCGCAGACACGTCTGAACCGTCGACAGCGCACTGCCGGTCGCGGCGGCGATCTCGCGGCCGCTCATCCCTGCGGCCTTCAGCCGCAATACCTCTCGAATCTTGCGCACGGGCAACCTCGCTTGCGCCACTGTCGCTCCCCTTCTTTGGCAAAAAAGAGAGCAGAGTAGCGCGGTTAGCCCGCGTCACACCCCGACCGGCATGCTCCGGATTGAGTGACCGGCATGGCCCGGAATCGGTGACCGGCATGCTCCCGAATTAGTGACCGGCATCAGCCGGAATACGCACCGTTGTGCGCTAGCGACGATCGGCGATGCCATGCTGCGCCAGCCACCCGCGGGTGATCTACCGCCGAATTGTCGCGATGAACGCCAGGCGGCAGGTCACGGTCGAGGAGCGCGGCATCGATAACGAGCAGGGCACGGGCCCCGCGGTCACGACCA
>CAZSKQ010000199.1:0-4102 GCA_964607425.1 uncultured Woeseiaceae bacterium | reverse complement strand
CCACTGGCACAACCCTCATCCCACAGCTCAAGGCCCTGGCGGACCCGGTTCGCCTGCGCCTGGTCGCCCTTTGCCGCCAGGGCGAGTGCAGCGTCTCCGAGCTGACCGAGGTGCTGCGCCAGAGCCAGCCCCGGGTCTCCCAGCACCTGAAGCAGCTCGTCGACGCCGGGCTGCTGGAGCGCTTCCGCGACGGCAAGCGCGTTTACTACCGCGTGCCCGAGGTGCGCCGCGGCACCGCGGCAAGGCTCCTCGACCTCGTCCCGGAAGACGAGCCGCTGGTCACCGCGGACGCCGCGCAGCTGCGCCGCCTGCGGGGCCTCGATAGCCCGGAACCGGCGGCAACCGCCGAACCGGACGACATCGATCGCGCGCTGCATCGCGCGCTGCTCGACCTGACCATCACGGCTCCCCTGGGCGACCTGCTCGACATCGGCTGCGGCCGCGGCCGCATGCTGAAGCTGCTCGCAAGCCGCGCGCATCGCGCGGTCGGCGTCGACATCGATGCGGATGCGCGGCATTTTGCGCGCCGCGAGCTGATGCTCGCGGGCCTGCCCAACTGCAGCCTGCGGCAGGGCGATATGTACCGGCTGCCGTTCGCCGACGGTGAATTCGACACGATCCTGCTCGACGGCGTGCTGGCCGGCGCCGAGCGCCCGGTGGAGGCGCTGACCGAGGCGAAGCGCGTGCTGTCCCGCGGCGGTCGCCTCGTCGTCGTGGAGGAACTGCGCGGCCGCGCGGCCGGCGAGATCCCGCGCACGCTGGCCGAATGGAGCGCCGCCGCCGGACTGCGCCTGGGGCGCCCGCGGCTGCTGCCGGCGGCACGCCCGGCCTGGGTACTGTCGGTCGCCACCCGTGCCGAGCGCCAGAGCGCCGCCGCCTGATCGTCCGGGAGAGAAGATGGCTACGCAGGTCTCGTTCGAATTTTTTCCGCCGCAGACGCCGGAGATGGAGCAGACGCTCTGGCAGTCGATCCAGCACCTGGCGGTGCTCGCGCCGCGCTTCGTTTCCGTGACCTACGGGGCCGACGGCTCCACCCGCGAGCGCACGCACGCGGCCGTGTCCCGCATCACCCGCGAGACGCCGCTGACCGCCGCGCCGCACCTTACCTGCATCGGGGCGCGCCGCGAGGAAATCGATGCCATCGCGCGGGAATACTGGGACGCCGGCATCCGCCACCTGGTCGCGCTGCGCGGGGACCCGCCGAAGGGGACGAAGCGCTACGAGCCGACGCCGGGCGGCTACGCGTACGCGGCCGATCTCGTGTACGGCTTGAAGAGAGTGGCTGACTTCGAGATATCCGTCGCGGCCTACCCGGAAGTGCACCCGGAAGCGCGCGATGCGGGTTCCGATCTCGAGAACCTCAAGCGCAAGATCGACGCCGGTGCGACGCGCGCGATTACCCAGTTTTTCTTCGATGCGGATCTTTACCTGCGCTTCCGCGACCGCTGCGCGTGCGCGGGGATCGAGGCGGCGATCGTGCCGGGGATACTGCCGATCACGCGTTTCCCGCAGCTCCAGCGCTTTGCCGCGGCCTGCGGCGCCTCGGTGCCGCCCTGGCTGCACGAACGGTTCGCCGGTCTCGACGACGACCCGGAAACCCGGCGCCTGATCGCCGCCAGCGTTGCCATCGAACAAGTGCGCCTCCTGCAGCGCGAAGGCATAGAAGAATTTCACTTCTACACCTTGAACCGCTCCGAGCTCACCTACGCCATCTGTCACGCACTGGGCGTAAGACCAACCGCAGGAGCGCGCAGCGCGCGCGACGCCACGGCCGCCTGAAACCTCATTCCCTGCAATACAACCCCAACACGCCCGAAAACCAGGACCCGAGAATGACCCGCGACCAAAGAATCGAAGCGCTGCTGCGCTCCCTGCAAGACCGCATCCTCCTCCTCGACGGTGCCATGGGTACCATGATCCAGTCGTACAAACTCTCGGAGGAAGACTTCCGCGGTACCCGTTTCCAGGACTGGGAGCGAGACCTCAAGGGTAACAACGACCTTCTCTCGATCACCCGCCCGGAGGTCATTGAAGAAATCCACCGCGGTTTCCTGAACGCGGGCGCCGACATCATCGAAACCAACACCTTCAACTCCAACGCCCCGTCCATGAGCGACTACGGTATGGAATCGATGGTCGGTGAGTTGAACCTCGCCGCCGCACGCCTGGCGCGTGACGTCGCGGACGAGGTGGCCACCGGCGACGGCCGGCCGCGCTTCGTCGCCGGCGTCCTGGGCCCGACCAATCGTACAGCGTCGATTTCGCCCGACGTCAACGATCCCGGCTATCGCAATACCAGCTTCGCGCAGCTCGCGAACACCTACGAGGAAGCGGCGAGGGCACTGATTGAAGGCGGCGTGGATTTCCTGATGATCGAGACGATCTTCGACACGCTGAATGCGAAGGCGGCGATCTTTGCCATCCGCCGGACTTTCGCCGCGCTGGGCTTCGAGCTGCCGGTGATGATCTCCGGCACCATTACCGATGCCTCGGGCCGCACGCTTTCCGGGCAGACCACCGAAGCCTTCTGGAACTCCGTGCGCCATGCGAAGCCGTTCATGATCGGGCTGAACTGTGCGCTGGGCGCCGCCGATCTCCGGCCGTACGTCGCGGAGCTCGCGCGCGTGGCGGACACGCGCGTCAGCGCGCATCCGAATGCCGGGCTGCCCAACGCGTTTGGCGAGTACGACGAAACTCCCGAGCACATGGCGGAGATCGTCGGCGAGTTCGCGGCTAGCGGCCTCGTCAACCTGGTCGGCGGCTGTTGCGGCACCACGCCGGAGCACATCCGGGCCCTCGGCGAGGCAATCCGCGCCAGCGCGCCGCGCAAGGTGCCGGAGCTGCCGGTCCGCTGCCGCCTCTCCGGGCTGGAGCCGCTCTCGATCGGCCCCGACGACCTGTTCGTCAACGTCGGTGAACGCAGCAACGTCACGGGCTCGGCGCATTTCCGCCGCCTGATCGAGGCCGGCAACTACGCGGACGCCGTGCAGGTTGCGCGCCAGCAGGTGGAGAACGGCGCCCAGCTCATCGACGTCAACATGGACGAGGGCATGCTCGATTCCGAGCAGGCGATGGAAACCTACCTGAAGCTCATTGCCTCCGAGCCGGACGTCGCGCGCGTGCCGATCATGATCGATTCCTCCAAGTGGACCGTGATCGAGACCGGCCTGCGCTGCGTGCAGGGAAAATCCGTGATCAACTCCATCAGCTTGAAAGAAGGGGAGGAGGAGTTCATCAAGCACGCGCGGCTGGCACGGGATTACGGCGCGGCCGTGGTCGTCATGGCATTCGACGAAAAAGGCCAGGCGGACAACGTCGACCGCAAGGTCGAGATCTGCAAGCGCTGTTACCGGATCCTGACGGAGCAGGTCGGCTTCGATCCGGCCGACATCATCTTCGACCCCAATATCTTCGCCATCGCGACCGGCATCGAGGAGCACAACGCCTACGGTATCGACTACATCGAGGCCACGCGCCGGATCAAGCAGGAGATTCCGCACGTCCTGGTGAGCGGCGGTGTCAGCAACGTGTCATTCTCGTTCCGCGGCAACAACGTGGTGCGCGAAGCAATCCACTCCGTATTCCTGTACCACGCGATCCGGGCGGGCATGGACATGGGCATCGTCAACGCCGGGCAGCTCGCGATCTACGAGGACCTGCCGCAGGAGCTGCGCGAAGCCGTCGAGGACGTGGTGCTCAACCGACGCGATGACGCGACCGATCGCCTGCTGGAGCTCGCCGAGTCCTACAAAGGCGTGGCCGGCCGGCAGGCAAAGGCACAGGACCTGGGCTGGCGCGAGCTGCCCGTGAACAAGCGCCTGGAGCACGCGCTGGTCGCCGGTATCGACGAGTACGTGATCGAGGATACGGAGGAAGCACGCCTGGCCGCGGCGAGGCCGCTCGACGTCATCGAGGGGCCGCTGATGGACGGCATGAACGTGGTGGGCGACCTGTTCGGCTCGGGCAAGATGTTCCTGCCGCAGGTGGTCAAGTCGGCCCGGGTGATGAAGCAGGCCGTCGCCTGGTTGATGCCCTTCATGGAGGCCGAGAAGGACGGCGGCGGTCGTCAGGCGGCCGGCAAGATCCTGATGGCCACCGTCAA
>CAZSKQ010000198.1:0-4110 GCA_964607425.1 uncultured Woeseiaceae bacterium | reverse complement strand
CTAGCAGTCCGCTCAATCAGCTGAATATTCCGGCGATTGCTCTGCGTAGCATGAGCCATTGGCTGTCACGCACGATCAGCATCAACTTTCCCTTTTTTCACTGACGGCCGCGCCGCAGCCGTGACGTGTGTCACGCCTGTGCGATTCATGGGCATCGTCTGGCGGACTTTCGGAAGCATCAACGTGAAACGCGTGGAAGAGATCGGATTTTGGAATCCACTCGAGTCGGAACCGAACGGAGCAGGCGGTGGGCAGAATAGCGACAAATTCGGTGGAGGTGTTTCAGCAGGTGCTGACCGTGAGGTACGGACCGCTTCTGCGGCACGACCAGGTCGCCGAGGTGCTTGCCGTTTCGCCAAAGAGTCTGCACAACACGTTGCGACGATCGCAAGAGCCCAATGTGCTGTACCTGAATCTGAAGAAGCTGCGCTTTGGTCGCCGCGTGCGCTATCAGGCGATCTCGGTGGCGGAGGCGCTGACGCTTGATCCGGAGGAACTGCAAAGGCGGTTGGCAGCATTGCGAAATGGAGGATCAGATAGTGGCAAGCGGCGTAAGAAATAGGACGGGGCTCGTGATCGAGACGCTGCTGTTTTACTTGCGGCATCGCTATCTGGCTGCCACCGAATGCCTCCTGTTTCTGTTCCTGTATGAAATGGCTGATGAAGCGGGCTGCGGCTATGTGAGCGCGGCGGGCCTGGCGAAGCGTCTTGGCCGTTCGCGCGGGCGATGCCGGAGCTACCTGAGGCGGCTCGAGCGGCATGGATTAATCGAAATCATGCGTGACCAACGTTGCGGCGAAGATTTCTTCCGCCTGGAGACAGCCGTGACTGACGCGGCAAAAGAAGACGTGTCAGGCCAACGATTGAAGTGCAGCCACCACTGGCAAAGCCGGTGTCCTGGCAAGGTTTAACCGCTGGCGATGCGCCAGCACCCCGCCGACAAATCGTCGGCACCCGAGTGCTCTGCCGCTTGCAATGAGCACGGGTCACTGACCCAGCGGCACCCGACGGCTGCATAGCTTTATGCTGCCGCAATCCACTCCGACCCGATCAGCAAGGCGTTCTGCCGCAGCTATCGGGATCTCAGTCTGAATGCCTGGCGCAATCCGACCGTGCTATCTGCGGTCACTTGATCCAGCATTCTGTCCCGCGCCTGTCTCTATCGCCGCGAAGCGGAATAGAGACAGGCGGCAACTGGGCCAGCAATTGGCCTCTCGAACAATGGGTTAGCTGCGCCAGTGCGCGTGCAAATCCGAAAACGGACACTGAGCCGGCAACGCCTCCCGTTCGGAGGCTGCGCCAGCACTCGCCCCGCCGTTCATCAGAATGGCTCTAGGGTGTCGTGGCTCAGACAGATCCGACGAAGAACAAGAATGGCAACTGCCATTTGCAGCAGTCACACCGCGACCGGCGGTCTATCCGGTTTAACACTCAACAACTTGTGGGGCAGAACGTGGCTGCATTTCAGCGGGAGAGACGATGCGAAAAGTCGGAGGCGGGCGAAACTACGGGTGGGGCAAGCAGATGGAATGGGCGGGCAAGCAGGCGCTCCGGGCAGCGTTCGACGGCGGACACTACGGCACGGTAGCCAGTCACACGGCGCGCTGGCGCAGGTTCTGCGAATGGGCTCGCGAACAGGGTGTTCGCGATGCGCGGCAGGTCTCGCCATCCGAGCTGGCCCAATTCGCCGGGCACCTGGCCCAGCAGACAGGGAGAGGCATGAGCATTGGTTATGCGAAGAACCAGTTGACCTCCGTCAACGTGGTGCTCGAATCGTTGCGCGGCGATCGGGCGCTGTGGGTCAGGCCGGGCGATTATCTCGGCCAGCGGTCCGGCGTCCGAGGCCGTGCTCCGGAGGGGTTGGATCGTGAGCGGCTGAAGCCGGCGATCGACGGCCTAATCGCCCAGGGCAAGGAACGGGTTGCTGCGGTTGCGCTCCTTTGCCGCGAATTCGGACTGCGGCGCAAGGAGGCATCGCTTCTGGATCTGCGGCTCGCCAGGCATCAGGCCGCACAGCTCGGTCGCATCAACGTAGTGGCCGGAACCAAGGGAGGACGCGGTCGAAGCATTGATCGCTGGGTACCGGCGACGGAACATGGCAAGCAGGCGATCCACGCGGCAGTACGGGCTGCGGCAGGCGACAATCGGTTGATTCCAGCTGACAGGACACTGGCGCAGTGGCTTTCCAGCGCCTCGAAGGATTGGAACAAGGTGGCACGGCCATACGGCCTTGGAACGCTTCGTGATCTCCGGTCAGCCTACGCCTGTGATCGTTACGCCCAGCTCGCCGGGGCACCCGCGCCGGTGGTAACGGGCGAACGACTGGCCGACAAAGCCGACGACCGGGCAGCACGACGGGTGCTGTCGCAGGAACTCGGTCACAATCGGGTCGATGTGGTTGCCTGTTATTGTGGGGCGTCGCGATGAGCGCACCTGCAAGCGCCGATCAAGCCGGGCGTGTTGCGGGCAGCCTTTTGTGTCGGTCGATGCGCGGCGATCGAAGTGCTGTTCGTGCCGATTGCGAACGCGCGTCGCGCATCGCCCGTGCCATCTGGAGACGCTGGCAGGTCGGACCATGGCAGTGGAAATCCAAGCATGTGCGCTGGTTTCTGGAGCGCCGGGCAGATAAGTTGAGTCTCTGGACCCGCTATCGTTATTGGTTGACGGTCGAGCGCATGTTGCATGTCACGGGAAAGCTCGATGATTGGCAGCCTCTTCTCAAGGGACCGTGGCGCTCACCAAAATCTGAACAAATCGCTACTACGAAACCTCTGTCGCAGCATCCCGGCTTTCCGAGAGCAGCGCAAGCAACTCCCGGTGGTCGGTCGGCTTTGCCAGGTGGTGGTCAAAACCTGCGGCGCGCGAGCGCTGGCGGTCTTCGTTCTGCCAGTATCCGGAGATAGCGATCAGCAGAACGTGCGACAGGTCCGGATCCCGCCGCAGGCGCTTCGCCACCTCATAACCGTCGGCGGCGCCGAACTGGACGCAACTGGATTTCTTGACGACATAGTTGGCGCTCGGGGTTGGGGTGCGCCGCAATTGTCAACCACAGATCGATCCGAAATGGAGGCTGACGAACCTCGCCAGGTACAACCCAAACGGACTTGGCAGCCGTGCTGACCGGCAGCCGCGGGCGTAGCCGAAAGGCGACGATTAATCAAACGTGTGTAGCAGGTGGAGGTCTCAACTCGCTACAGCTGTCGCGAACCAGCGCTGGCGCAGCCAGAAGGCAGCATTGACGAGGCTGATGAGTACCGGCACCTCAACGAGCGGTCCGACCACCGTCGCGAACGCAACCGGTGAGCCAATACCAAACACGGCGATGGCCACGGCGATTGCGAGCTCGAAGTTGTTGCCTGCCGCGGTAAACGCGACGCTCGTGCTGCGCTCGTAATTCGCGCCGGCTTTCCAGGCCAGAAAGAAGCTTACGAAGAACATGATGGCGAAATAGATCGCGAGTGGCAGCGCGATCAGCAATACGTCAGTGAGCTTTCCGAGCAGGTCCTGCTGCAGGCTGAACATGATGATGATCGTGAACAGCAGCGCCCCAAGGGTCAGCGGCCCGGTACGGGCCACGAATACGCGCTCATACCATTCGTTCCCTTTGCGCTCGATCAGGAAGCGGCGCGACAGGTATCCGGCAGCGAACGGTATGCCGAGATAGATGAGCACGCTCTGGATAACGTTCATCACGTCAATGTTCACTACGCGTCCCGCCAGGCCCACCCACTCCGGAAGTACCGTGATGAAGAACCACGCGTACAGCCCGTACGTCGCAATCTGGAACAACGAATTGAACGCCACCAGACCGGCACCGTATTCGGCACTGCCGCGGGCGAGCTGGTTCCACACCAGCACCATGGCGATACAGCGCGCAATGCCGACCAGTATCAGTCCTGTCATGTAGTCCGGATGGTCGTGCAGGAAAATGACCGCCACCGCAAACATAAGCACCGGCCCGATGACCCAATTGAGCAACAGGGACAAACCGAGCACTTTCCGGTCCGCGAACACCTCCGGCAGCGTTTCGTAGCGCACGCGCGCAAGCGGCGGGTACATCATGACGATCAGTCCGGCTGCGATCAGCAGGTTCGTCGTACCGACTTCGAA
>CAZSKQ010000197.1:0-4169 GCA_964607425.1 uncultured Woeseiaceae bacterium | reverse complement strand
TCTCGGACACGGGGTTCTCCAAACTGGGCGCGCCGCGCACCTGGGGATTGTCTATCCGGCATGACTTTGGCGGATAGCCGTAAAGAGCAAGCGGGGACGGAGCTCGTGACTCCGTCCCCGCAATGCGGGAAGGAACAGGACATCTATGGCACGAGTGCGTGAAAAGAGTATTCGCGCCTCTCGAGACGAGCCAGGCTTCGTCACCGCGCTCGCCCGTGGCCTGGAGCTGCTGTCTTGTTACACGTTGGACACGCGATCGCTTGGCAACGGTGAGCTCGCAAAAGCGACCGGCTTGCCAAAGACCACGGTCTCCCGCCTTACCTACACGCTCTGCTCTCTCGAGTACCTGAAGTACAATCCCGCCTCGGGCGAATACAGCCTGGGGCCCAGAGCGCTCAGGCTGGGCTCTCACGCCTTGCACAGCTACGACATACGCAGGCAGGCACGTCCTTTTATGCGAGAGCTCGCCCACGATGTCGGCATGATGTGCGGACTTGGTGCATTCGACGGAACCGGCATCACCGTGATCGTACTTTGCCGCGGTTCAGCGTTGCTGACAGTCAACCAGCAAGTCGGCTACCAGCTTCCGCTCGAGGAAACAGCCCTGGGCCTGGCATACCTGTGCGGACTGGAGGCGGCCGAGCGCGACGCGCTGGTGAACAGGATCTATTCATCGGACGAGGACCAGCGAAAGCGGGTGACTAACGCCGTGCAGCAGGCTCTGGAGCAATATCGAACCCAGGGCTTCATCATTCAGCTCAACTCGCGCGGGCGCGATATCCATGGTTGCGCGGTTCCATTAACATCATCGCAGGATGGAGAGTGCTATAGCCTCAACCTCGCCGGCCCGAGCTTCAACCTGTCGGAGGCTTTCCTCCGCGAGGAGGCGGGACCGAAGCTCGTGCGTTGCGTGCAGCAACTGCAGAATAGCTAGTGTCCTGTTAGCCGGACAGGACACTGGCTTGCGGTGCGTGTTCAGTTGTTGCACCCTTGCGCTCCGCCGAAGAAGAAGCAGCGGCATCGCTGAACCACGGAGAAAATAATGACAACTCCGCAGGAGAGCACGCTGATCCCGCAGGTTGTGCGCACCTATTTCGCGTTGGTATCTGCGTTCGAGAAATCAGTAGGCATCCATATCGCGCGTTGGCGCATCCTGTACGTGCTGAACAAGATCGGACCCTGCGCCCAGAAAGATATCTCCCGGCGTACCTTCATCGATCCCGCGGCGATGTCGCGCATCCTGAAGGAATTTGAACAGGAAGGCCTCATCCGCCGCTCCCGATCCGACGAGGATGGGCGCAGGGTGGTCGCTGCCCTGACGCCCAGGGGAAAGAGCACCGTCCGGCGCCTGAGAAAGGCGCGAGGTGCGTTTCTCCAGAGTGCGCTCGACGGCTTCTCGGCTTCGGAAATCGAGACACTGCAGGAACTGCTCCAGCGGGTTCATGACAGCTTCCATGGCCAGATAGCCCGCGATAGCCAGGGTGAGCTCCCAAAACCTGAAAGGGATCCCAAGGACACCTGGTAAGCGCTCGTTGACTTTCCCTGATCGGGAACGAACTCCATCCTGGACCTGGAACGAATCGCGCCTGCTTAATTCACCAGGCGGCGCGCCAACCCGGCTGCAAACGCTTTCGCTTGCGCTCCGCGGAATGCTTCGCAGAGCGCGATGCTCTCCCTCGCCTGCGCAAGGCCACGCTCATAACCCGGAAAGAGTGCGGCCGCATCCATTGCAAAGGCATCGAGTTCGGCAATCCGGTCCGTGTCGCAAAAAGAGCCGGCCAGGCCCGGCACCCGGCGTCGGTATTGTGATGGCACCTTCTTCGACACCGGATCGGGATGCTCTCGCAGCCAACTCCAGGCCGCATCGCGGGTGTCGTCATTGGCCATTTGCGCCGAGAGGATGCGGAACGTGTCGCTGGGCTCGGTTGCCGCCGCCAGCGCCAGCGCGCGCAAAAGCGCCGCGGTCTCCGGGTCGTCGGACCAGCCGAGTGCGTACATGGCGCTGGATTCGAAAGCGGGTACGTCGATTGCACTCCGCGCATCGAGGAACGCGTGCACGAACGGCGGTCCAATGTCTTCCACCGCGACGCGCGCCGCGGCGTCATACTCGTCCGCGGTCAACGCCTCCGGGTCCGGCTCGCCGTCCATCCCGATAAAAGTGGCCGCGGCGCCGGCGAGCCGCGCCCGTAGCTCGCTATCCCTGGCGGTCAGCGCCAGGAAATCCTGCAGGCGCTGGCGCAGCACACGCTGCTGCTCATCCTGCGCGTCCTGCAGCGCGTCGTAGCGCCCGCGGTAGAGGCGCGCCGCAAAAGCCCGGGCGTCGGCGTAGGCCTCGCTGCCTTCATCGGCCAGCTTGGCGATATACCGGGCGAGTGACTCGAGCGGTGCGCCGGCGATCGCGGGATGATCGGAAGCGGCGGCGGCTTCCATCACGTCCAGCAAGACATCGGCATGCACTGCGCCGGCCTCGAAGGCCGCTCCGGCGCTGTCGACGGCCATCAGGGCCTCGGGGGGCAGAAGCTCGCCGAAATGGGCAATCAGCGCGCTCCATTGGGCGGCTGGGAGAGCGAAGCGGTAATAGGAATCGCCCCCTGCGTTCGGCATGATCCACGCCGGGCAGGCGCCGGTTGCGAGCGGAACCTCCGCCGCCGCCTCGTGCACCAGGGCGCAGGTTCGGCCACGCCCCCGCGGGCCGCCGTACGCGATGCAGGCGGGCACGATCCACTGCCGCGCCGTATCGATGGAGGAGCCGAGCGGTGCGTAACGGCCCTGGCGCAATGCCACGCGCGGACCCTCCGCGCCGCCGCAAAGCAACTCGGCACCGAGCAGCGGCAATCCGGGACGTTCGATGAAGCCCCGCAGCGACTCTTCAAAATCCGGGTCGCGGGCGGCCTCACCCATGACCCGGAAGAAATCGCGGGAGTCGGCGACGCCGTCGGCGAATTCATTGAAATAGCGATTGAGCCCCTCGCGCCATTTTTCCTCGCCGAGGAACGCCTCGGTCATGTTCAGGACCGCCGCGCCCTTGGAATAAGTGATGCCGTCATAGGCGTTGCGGATGTCGTCGTTGGAGTCGATCTGCTGCCGCACGGCGCGGGCGCTGGCCAGCGAGTCCGCCCGCATGCCGGAAATCGCCGTGCGCTGCGTGTCGAGCTCGTAGCCCGCCTCGGGGAACAGTGCGCCGGCCGCGATCGGCTCGGCCCAGACGGCGAACGCCTCCTTCAGCCACAGGTCGTCCCACCAGGGCGGGGTGACATAATCGCCGAACCACATGTGCGACAGCTCATGCGCATGAATGCCGACGATGCGGCGCTGCTGGCGGGGAGGCGGCGGGCCCGCCGACAGGATGATGTCCTCGCGATAGGACGGCGCACCGGCAAGCTCGGTCGCACCGCTCGGCCAGTCGGGCGCCGCGATCACGTCCAACTTGGCGTAAGGATAGGGGATTCCCGTAACCCGTTCGTAGGTTTCGATGAAGCTCCTCGTAAGGCCCATGATGGCGGCCATCTCGCCGGCCTTGCCCTGTCGCGCCCAGCCCGCCAGCGGAACGGCCCGATCGCGGATGTCATTGGGCGGAAGATCGGCGATCTCGAATTCCTCGAACGGGCCGACCGCCAGCGAGACCAGGTAGGTGGGCAAGGGACGCGTGGTCTGGAGGCGGACGCGAACCATACCGTCTCCAGCCGGGTCGCGCGCCGCCGCCGGTGAGTTACCGATTGCGACACTGTCCTCCGGAATCGTCAGCGTAACGTCGAACGGGGTCTTGAAGCGCGGCTCGTCGAAACCGGGAAACGCCTTGCGGGCCTGGATCGACTCCGATTTCACGAGGGAGTACCAGTTCTCGCCCTCCCTGACGCGGAACATGCCCGACAGCGCAGGATCGAACGGCGCGTCATAGTCGATGTTCAGGGTCGCCTCGCCGGCCGGAACGGTACTGGCGAAACTCAGCCGGACGACGCCGCTCTCCAGCACCTGCTCGTACGCTGCCGCGATCGGCGCACTCCCTTCCGGCGTGACGGTGATTTCCCGCACGTCAAGGTTGTTGCCGTGCATCCAGAAACCGTCAGAGGGCTCGTCCAGCTCGATACGGATCGCGGCGCTCCCGCCGAAGCGCGGCGCACGCGGGTCGATCGTGAGGTCGAGCCGATAATGCAGAGGCTGCACTCCCT
>CAZSKQ010000196.1:0-4307 GCA_964607425.1 uncultured Woeseiaceae bacterium | reverse complement strand
TCAGCAAGATCACGATCCACAAGAGCCTGCTGCCGAGCCAGGACAGCGCCGGCACGGGCGCCCTCATCGAGATCGAGACCTTGTCTCCGCTCAATCGGCCGCGCCGCTATGCCTACGTGCAGGTCGAGGGCGGCGAGAGTGCGAAAGGCTTCAGCGACGATTCCCTGGTTTCGGGAACATTGGCCGGTACGTTCGGAGCGGACGACAATTTCGGCCTCAGCGCGTCGGTTCAGTATCGTGAGAATTCCGCGCGCAACATCTCGTATCAAACGTTCCTGGATTTCGGGCGCTACCTGCCGCTGGACGCCGATGGCCTTCCGACGCTCACCTCGCTCGATGACGTCGATCCGCTCCTCGTCTTCCCTTTCTCACCTGGCGTTGACGTCGCCTATCCAAATCGTCTGGAGACCAATTTCAACCACGTCGAGCAATCGACGCTGGCGGCTACGATTTCGGCGGAATGGCAGATCGCCGACCACACCAATTTGCTGCTCGACGTGCTCCACTCCGAAACCGAACGCACCACCTATGCGCTCACCGACACGTTCGAGGCGCTCATTGAGTACGCGGACAGGCCGGGCGGCGAAACGCTTTCCGAGCTTCATCTCGACCTGACCCCCGGTAATGAGTCGTTACGGCGCCAGCAGCAATATGTCTATGACCGGGACGCGGAGATCGTTACCGACACCTACAGCCTGAAGGGCGAGACCAATCTCGGAAAGTTCGAATTCAACTACCTGCTCGGCTACGCGCATGGCACAGAACGACACCCGGCCAATGCCACCATCCGGTTGAGGATGCCGGACAGCGAAGCGATCCCCGGTTATTTTTCGCAGGCGGCAGTCGACCCGTCCGTCGGCTATATCATCTCGCCCTTTGGCCCGAGACGCGGCGATGGAATCCAGCTGCCCTTGCTCAGCGACGCAGGTTGGGCCCTGGTCAACGATCCGTCAAATTTCGTCATCGAGAATGCGAGCGGCGAGTTCGACACGACGCGCGGCAAGAATGACCGGACCACGGTGAGCTTCAGCGGCCGCTATGACATCGATCTTGGACCGCTGAGCTATATCGAAGCCGGCCTGTACTACGAGCGCGCCGAGTTCGACAGCGGCCTCGTGCGCTCGCAGCTTGGCGGAACGGTTCCCGTATTGGCGCTCGGCCTCGGGTTCGTGCCCTCGGACCTGGGGCGCATCGGAGTCGATGCTCCCGGCTTCTCCGTCATCGGCGAAGAGGGAATCACCGATCTCGTCCACAATATCGACGGCTATCTCGCAACGACCGGCCTGACGCTCACGCCCATCGTGCCGCACCCGGACCAGGACGACCAGTCCACGATGGAAGAGAATATGGCGGCCTATATTCAAAGCCGCCTCGATTTCGGCAAGCTCGAGATCATCGGCGGTGCCCGGCTCAACCGGACGAAGCTCAGGGGCGATAACCTCATCTTTCCGACCTATATCGGCCCGATCCTTCCGGAAAACGGCGGAGGCTTCGGCCTCGACTTCACTTTTCAGAACGCCTTCACCGCGCTCGTGTCGCAGGAGACCACGGTTACCGACGTCCTGCCTCGCATCCTTTTCAATTATCGCGAGACCGACAATCTCATCTTCCGCGGCGGCTATTTCCTGTCGGTCGCCCGCCCGCAGATCGGCCAACTCTCCACCCAGACGCGGATCACGTTCGTCAACATTCCGACGCCCGGACCTGAAGGGGTCAAGCCAATCCTGCAGATCAACACCGGCAATCCGAACCTGGAGCCCGCGACGACGCACAATTTCGATCTGAGCGTCGAATATTATGACGACCGCATCGGCTTATTGAAGCTGAGCGGCTTCTACAAGCGTATCGAAAATTTGCTGCAGGCGAATGTCACCAACGGCGCGGTGAATCTCGCCAACGTGGCGCTCCCGGAGCATCCGTATTTCCAGGGGCCGCCCTTTTTCGACCCGGCGAATCCCGGGAACTACTTCATCACCGGCACGAGCCCGGAGAACAGCGAGCACACGGCCTCGATCAAAGGCATCGAGGCTCATCTCGAGCGGCAGTTCACGTTCCTGCCGGGCGCCTGGAATGGCCTCGGTATCTATGCCAATTACACCTTTACCGAAAGCTCCCGCGCGGAGCGCTACTCCTGGGCCGGGGCGCCCGACGGCGAGAACCTGTACGAATTTTTCTCGGTACCCTTCACGCAGCAGCCGAAGCATTCGGGCACGGCGGCGCTGACCTATAACAAATACGGCATCGACGCGACGCTCGCCTACAGCTCGCAGTCGCGCTCGCTCGCCGCGTTCCGGCCGCGTGGGCTCAGCGTCTACAGCGAAGGAATCCGGATGCTCGATTTTCGGGCGGAATATTTCCTGGAGCCAGGCTTCGGGACGTTACGCATGTACTTCGAAGCCTCGGATCTCCTCAACGGTACCGACAGCCCCGACGTCATGCAGACGTTTGGCGGCGAAGGCCAGGCGCCGCTCTTCCACACCCGCGCGACCTATCTCGGCGGCCGCAAGTTCAAGCTGGGTGTCGCCGCGACTTTCTGACGATCCTCCGGCCTGGACAGGCCACCTTCCAAAAGGAAAACGAATGAAGTTCAAGATTCTGCTTGTCGCGGCGACGGTTGTCGCCGGCATAGCCGCTCAGGCGGCGAGCGCCGAAGAGCTGGTGCCTTACGAGCAATTCACGCTCGATAACGGCCTGCGAGTCATCGTCCATGAGGATCACAAAGCACCGAAGGTCGCCGTGAGCGTCTGGTACCACGTGGGGTCGATGAACGAGCCCCGGGGCAAGTCGGGCTTTGCTCACCTGTTCGAGCACCTGATGTTCAACGGCTCGGAAAATCATGACGCGGAGTATTTCCCGCCGCTCCAGGAAATCGGCGCGTCCACCGTCAACGGAGCGACATCGCTCGACCAGACCTTCTATTACGAAGTGGTGCCCACCGGCGGGCTCGAGCGCGTGCTTTGGCTCGAATCCGATCGCATGGGCTATCTTCTCGGCGCCATCACCCAGGCGAAGCTCGATGAGCAGCGCTCCGTGGTCCAGAACGAGAAACGCACTGGCGAGAACCAGCCTTACGGCCTGATGTACCGGTTCAAGATGGCGGGGCTGTTCCCCGAAGGGCATCCCTACCATCATCCCACCATCGGCTCGATGGAGGACCTGAATAACGCCACCCTGGAGGACGTCAAATCCTGGTTTCGGCAATATTACGGCGCGGCGAATGCCGTCGTCGCGGTGTCGGGCGACGTCACGGCGGACGAGGTGAAGCGCCTCGTGACGAAATATTTCGGAAGCATCCCCGCCGGCTCGCCGACGAGCCGCCTCACTCGCTGGGTGCCGAAGATCGACGCGAACAAGAGCGAGGTGATGCTCGACAATGTTCCGCAGACGGCGATCTCCTGGAGCTGGGCGGTGCCGGGCCGGGACGCGCCGGAGGCGGCTGCGCTCAAGATGGCTGCCTATGTGCTGGGGAGGGGCAAGACGTCGCGCCTCTACCAGGCGCTGGTGCATGGCAAGCAGATCGCGACGACGGTGTCGGCCAGCTATGAAAGCTTTGCCATAGCCGGCGTCTTCTCGATCAACGTGTGGCTCAAGGACGGGGTCGAGCGCGCGGAGGCGGAGAACGCCATTGCCGCTGTCCTGCGCGAGTTCCAGGAACGGGGACCGACCAAAAAGGAGCTTCAGCGTTCCAAGACCAGCTCGTACGCCGACATGGTCCGGGCCATGGAGTCCATCTACGTCAAGGCGATGGCGCTGTCCGATGGCGCGATCTTTGCCGGTGATCCTGGCGCTTATGCCGACGATGAGCGCCGCTTCGCGGCGACTACCGCCGAGGACGTGCGGACGGTCAGCTCCGAATGGCTGGGAGAAGGATGGTACCGCCTGGCAGTGCTCCCCTTCGGCGATCATGGCGCTGCGGCGACCGCCTCGAACCGTGCCGAGATGCCCTCGCTCGCGCCTTCCCCGGATCTCCGACTTCCCGCACTTCAACAGGCGCGGCTCGCCAACGGCATCCGCGTCGAGTTCGCGCGTCGTCCGGGGACGCCGACCGTCGAGCTCGCAATGGTCTTCGATGCGGGTTCCGCGGCCGAGCAGTATATGAAGAGCGGAATAGCCGGCTTCACTTTGGGACTGATGGATGAAGGTACGCGCAGGCTGACGGCGCAGGCGTTCGCCGAGGAGCAGGCGATGCTCGGTGCCCGCATCCATGCCTATGACGACGCCGACACGACCAGTTTTGCGCTGTCCGCACTCACCCGGGCGTTGCCGGAGTCCGTCGCGCTCTGGGCGGACTATATCCGGAATCCGGG
>CAZSKQ010000195.1:0-4323 GCA_964607425.1 uncultured Woeseiaceae bacterium | reverse complement strand
CCGAAATGATCATGAGCCGGCTTTGTGGCAGGGAGACCCAATAGCGACTGGTACCACGCGAAGCTGCGGGGAACGTCAGCGACGGCGATGATCGTCCACAGGTTGGTCATTGCTGCTTCTCATTCCGCAGCGGGTTGTTCCGCACGCCGGCGCGCGAGGTACGGCTGCGCGAACAGGTAGAGGCCGGTCAGCATGAGCAGCGCCAGGGGGAGCAGCGTCAGGAGGCCCACCCAGAGGGTGAGTTGCTCCGGTGCCGGTGCAACGAAGTTGAGGACGATGTTGACGATGACCAATATCGTGAACGTGATCGACAGCCAGCGGTGCGTCTGCCGGATCCATCTGCTTGCCTTCATGTCGTCGCCTCGAGGATTGGCAAGCGAATAGAATAGCCGCTGGCGGCAGCCCACCCAAGCCTCACGCCCGGAGAAGACTCATCCGGATCGCTTCGTGTATGGCTGGTTTGTTCGAGGAGCGTCCGGCGCCCGCTCGTCTGCCTTCAAGGCGTCTCGAGCAGCCGCTCCTGTTCCTTCCGCCGCTTCTCGAAATCGACCTGCCACCTCGACCGGTGCACCGCCGGCGCGACCTGCACCGCCGTGACCTTGTACTCGGGGCAGCTCGTCGCCCAGTCCGCGTACTCGGTCGTCACCACGTTCGCGCCCGTCTCCGGGTCGTGGAAGGTCGTGTACACGACGCCCGGCTGCACGCGCTCTGTCACTTTGGCCTCGAGAGTGATCTCGCCCTTGCGGCTCGTCAGCGACACGCGATCACCATTCCTGATACCGCGCAATTCGGCATCGGAGGGATGAATCTCCAGCAGGTCCTCGTGATACCAGCGGATGTTATCCGTGCGGCGCGTCTGCGCGCCCACGTTGTATTGCGTCAGCGTGCGGCCGGTCGTGAGCAGCAACGGGAACTTGCGGGTCGTGCGCTCCTCGGTCGGTACGTAGGCCGTTTCGATGAACAGGCCCTTGCCGCGCACGAACTCGTCGACGTGCATGATCGGCGTGCCCATCGGCGCCTTCTCGTTGCAGGGCCACTGGACGCTGCCGACCCGGTCGAGGAACTCGAACGACACGCCGCTGAAGCTCGGCGTCAGGTCGGCGATCTCGTCCATGATCTCGGCCTGGCTCGCGTAGTTCATGGGATAACCCATCGCTTGCGCGAGCTCCTGCGTGATGAGCCATTCCGCCTTGCCCTGCTGCGGCTCTATCACCGGCCGCACGCGGTTGATACGGCGCTCGGCGTTGATAAAGGTGCCGTCCTTCTCCAGGAACGACGTGCCCGGCAGGAACACGTGCGCGAATTTCGCGGTCTCGTTCAGGAACAGGTCCTGCACGACGACGCACTCGAGGCTGGAGAGCGCGGCCTCGACGTGTTTCGTGTTCGGGTCGGACTGCGCGAGGTCCTCGCCCTGGATGTACATCGCCTTGTAATCGCCGGCGATCGCCGCGTCGAACATGTTCGGGATGCGATAACCCGGAACCGCGTCCAGCGTGACGCCCCAGTGCTTCTCGAAGGAGCCGCGGACCGCGTCGTCGCCGATCGGCCGGTAATCCGGCAGCTCGTGCGGGAACGAGCCCATGTCGCAGGAGCCCTGGACGTTGTTCTGGCCGCGCAAGGGGTTCACGCCGCAGCCGGTGAAGCCGAGATTGCCGGTCGCCATCGCGAGGTTGGCCATGCCGATGACCATGGTCGAGCCCTGGCTGTGCTCGGTGACGCCGAGGCCGTAGTAAATTGCCCCGCGCTCCGCCTGGCCGTACAGGCGTGCCGCCGCGCGGATATCCTCCGCCGGCACTCCTGTGCTCTCGCTCACCACCTCCGGTGAGTTCTCGGGCTTCAGGATGAATTCCTTCCAGGCTTCGAAGGCCTCCACGTCGCAGCGTTCCTTCACGTACGCCTCGTCGACCAGCCCTTCGCTCACGATGACGTGACCGAAGGCGTTGATCATCGGCACGTTGGTGCCGGGAAGGAGCGGCAGGTGGAAGTCGGCCTGGATACGCGCCGAGCGCACGAGCCCGATCTTGCGCGGGTCGATCACGATCAGCTTCGCGCCCTGGCGCAGCCGGCGCTTCATCTGCGAGGCGAACACCGGGTGTGCCTCGGTCGGGTTCGCGCCGATCACCATGATGACGTCCGCGTCCATCACGCTGTCGAACGGCTGCGTGCCGGCGGACGTGCCGACCGTCTGCTTCAGGCCGTAGCCGGTCGGCGAGTGGCAGACGCGCGCGCAGGTGTCGACGTTGTTGTTGCCGAAGGCGGCGCGGACCAGCTTCTGCACGAGCCACACTTCCTCGTTCGTGCAGCGCGATGACGTGATGCCGCCGATCGACTTGCGACCGTACTTCGCCTGGATTTCCCTGAAACGGGTGGCGGCGTGCTGGATCGCTTCCTCCCAGCTCACCTTGCGCCAGGGATCGTCGATGCTCTCCCGGATCATCGGATCCAGGATGCGGTCCCTGTGCGAGGCATAGCCCCACGCAAAGCGTCCCTTGACGCAGCTGTGGCCGTGGTTAGCGTGACCGTCCTTGTAAGGCATCATGCGCACGACCTGGTCGCCCTTCATCTCGGCCTTGAATGAGCAGCCGACGCCGCAGTAGGCGCAGGTCGTCAGCACGCTGCGGTCCGGCTCGCCGTTCTCGATAATCGATTTTTCGATCAGCGCCGGGGTCGGGCAGGCCTGCACGCAGGCGCCGCAGGAGACGCATTCGGAATCGAAGAAGGTCTCGCCCATGCTCGCGGCAACCTGGGACTGGAAACCGCGGCCCTCGATCGTGAGCGCGAAGGTGCCCTGCACCTCGTCGCAGGCGCGCACGCAGCGCGAGCAGACGATGCAACTCGACGGATCGAAGATGAAGTAGGGATTGCTGTCGTCAATCGGCGCGTCGAGGTGATTGGCGCCGTTGCGCCCGTAGCGGACTTCCGAAAGGCCCACCGTGCCGGCCATGTCCCGCAGCTCGCATTCACCATGCCCCCCGGTAAGGCAGTCGTCGGGATGATCCGAAAGGTAGAGTTCCACGATGTTGCGGCGCAGCTTCCCGACGGCCGGCGTCTGCGTGCGGACCTTCATGCCGTCCTCGACCGGGGTCGTGCAGGAGGCGGGATAGCCCTTGCGCCCTTCGATCTCGACCACGCACAGCCGGCAGGAGCCGAACGGCCGCAGGCTGTCGGTCGCGCAGAGCTTGGGTACGTCAATGCCGGATTCGCGCGCGGCGCGCATGACGGTGGTGCCGGCGGGGACGGTAAGCGGGATGCCGTCGATCTCGACCTTGACGGTGTCGGTGAGGGGACTGGCGGGGGTGCCGTAGTCCGGTTCTTTCAGGAGGCTCATTGGCTTGCTCCGTCGGTATCGCCCGCATGGCGGGCGCCTGCAAGGGCCATGGTCGACCGTGCATTGGGTTTGACCGCCGCGGGGCGCTCAAAATCCCCGGGAAAGTGTTTCAGTGCACTGCGGACGGGGAACGGGGCCATGCCGCCCAGCGCGCACAGGGAGCCGTCCACCATGGTATCGCAGAGCTCCTGCAGCAGGCCGAGATTGGCGGCCCGGTCGTCGTTGGCGACGATACGATCGATGACCTCCACGCCGCGCACGGAGCCGATGCGGCAGGGAGTGCACTTGCCGCAGGATTCGATGGCGCAGAATTCCATGGCGAAACGGGCCTGTTCGGCCATGTCGACCGTGTCGTCGAAAACCACGACGCCGCCGTGGCCGATGAGGCCGGCCTGCGCCACGAACGCCTCGTAGTCGAGCGGCGTGTCCAGCAGGTCGGTCGGGAAATAGGCGCCCAGCGGGCCGCCGACCTGCACGGCCCGGATCGGGCGGCCGCTGAAGGTTCCGCCGCCCCAGTCCTCGATGAGCTGGCGCAGCGTCAGGCCGAACGGAACCTCCACAAGGCCGCCCCGCCTGACATTGCCGGCAAGCTGGAAGGGCAGGGTGCCGCGGGAGCGTCCCGTGCCCAGCGAAGCGTATGCCGCGCCGCCGCGTACCAGGATTTCGGGCACCGACCCCAGGGTGATCACGTTGTTCACGACCGTCGGTTTGCCGAAGAGGCCGGCAATTGCCGGCAGCGGCGGCCGGTAACGTACCAGCCCGGCGCGGCCCTCCAGGCTCTCGAGCATGGACGTCTCCTCGCCGCAGACGTAGGAGCCGCCGCCGATGTGCAGGTCGATATCGAAATCGAAGCCGCTGCCCTTGATATCCCGGCCCAGCCAGCCCCGTGCCCGCGCGGCGGCGAGCGCTTTTGAAAACACCGTCTTTGCCAGCGGGTATTCCGAGCGCAGGTAGACGTAGCCCTTGCGGGCGCCGGTAGTGAACCCGGCGATCGC
>CAZSKQ010000194.1:0-4348 GCA_964607425.1 uncultured Woeseiaceae bacterium | reverse complement strand
GGTACCTGTATTTCTCGGTTCGCGGAGGGAAGTGGAGGAGGCCTGCCGCTACCACACCGAGCACGATGCCGCCGGCGAGCCCGCTGCGCCGCTGGCCGCCATGGGATCCGATCCGGCGCGGGTATAGGCATGTTCGCAGGCAACGCGCGAAGCGGTCGCGGCTACTCGAGTGGGGGCTGGCTTCACGCTGCGGACTTTATTAGTTCCTCGCTTTGTGCCCAAAGGTGGATTGCGTTGTCCGAGTCCAGGGCGTACGACCTCACGCCGTCAGCGAACGGATTAGGGCTGTCATCGACTGCCGCCACTCCACAGTCTTCGAGGTAGCGCCCGCCGATTTCGTCTTTATCCGCCGCAACCGCGGCCCAGACCGGCGTAGCAGCCGCCTGCGGAATTTCTTTCAACTCCGCGGGCGGCAACCCGGCTTCGGAGCGAGCCTTGCCCACTGTCTCGAGAAGCCCCTGCAACGCTTCCTGCGGAAAATGGCGTGTCAGATCGGTCATGCTGTTCCCGGGCATCACCGATGCGGCCCGGACGCCGCGATACCGATGCCGCCTGTCGAACTCGACCGCGAAGAGTGCGTTGGCCGTTTTCGAACGTCCGTACGCGACGAACGGGTCGTATGCTTCCCGCTCGAAATTCGGATCGTCCAGATCCACATCGGCGACGCGATGAGCCTGGGACGAAAGCACCACCAGGCGCCCGTTATCCACGAGCAATGGTTCGATTCGGTTGATCAAGGCGAAGTGGCCGAGATGATTCGTTCCGAACTGAAGCTCGAAGCCATCGACCGTCTTGCCGAATGGGGTCGCCATCACACCTGCATTGGCAATGATGGCATCAAAGCGTGTATCAATGCCTGACAGCCTGTCCGCGCAGGCGTGAATGCTGCGCAACGATGCCAGGTCCAGCTCAACGAGCTGCAGGCTGCCGCTCCCCCGTGCCGCCGCCTCGCGAATCCCGGCCAGGGCTCGTTCAGCTTTCGGGATATCCCGGACGGTGCCGGTGACGGTGGCGCCGTGAGCGACCAATGACCGGGCCGTTTCCCGCCCGAGGCCCGACGATATGCCGGTCACGAAGAAGCTTCTGTTCTTGAGGACACGCCCGGAGAGGATCTCGTCGGCGGTGGATGTCTTTCCAGGATAATCAACCATTTCTTTCCTTTTATGCACACTCGGAGTGTGCGGCAGTGCCCTTTGGGAGATGCGACGGGTCAGAAACAAGATAACGTAATGATCGTTACCGTAACGAATGGTATGATTGTTCTGATCGAGCTGTCAAGGGCAGGGCGATGTGTAGTTACGGAACGGCGATCAAATGTCGCTGCACCGGCATCAAGCAATTGCGCGAGGGCGATAACGACGAGGATGGAGGTGAACTTCGATGGGACGCCGCCGGGAGTTTGACGTAGACAAGGCGCTGGACGCGGCACTGTGCGTCTTCTGGCGCAAAGGATTTGAAGGGGCTTCCTACACCGACCTGACCGAGGCTACAGGCGTGGAACGGCCAGCCCTTTATTCCGCCTTTGGCAACAAGGAAGCGCTTTTCCGGCAGGCACTGCAAAGGTACTACGAACGCCATCTCAACTTCTTCCCGGAAGCGA
This sequence comes from uncultured Woeseiaceae bacterium, assembly GCA_964607425.1. Lineage (GTDB taxonomy): Bacteria > Pseudomonadota > Gammaproteobacteria > Steroidobacterales > Woeseiaceae > IDS-8. Next base: position 2,748 of record CAZSKQ010000194.1, on the reverse strand, counting down.
TGCAAAAGCCGACCTCGCGCGAGGTCGTCTCGCACATTCTCCGCTCGGCGGCCGAACTGCACACTCGCTACCCGGATCGCACCGGATGTCTCGGCGTTCACGGCGCGCTCGCCGGCTCGGATGGCTCGGAGCCTATCCGGCGCGCGGTGATCGAGGCGCGTGCAAATGGAGAAGCCTTGCTGCGCGAGCGACTCGAGCGGGCAAAACGAGACGGCGATCTGCCGAAAACAGCAGACTGTGCGGTGCTTGCGGCTTACGTGTGCGCGGTTCTACACGGCATCGCTGTGCAGGCGAAGGCAGGCTTCAGCCGGAAAACGCTGAAGGCGATAGCGGAGCAAGCGGTGTCGACGTGGCCTGGCGGTACCTCTGTTCGTTCGAGGAAAACAGCGAATCAGGCGCAGCAGTCACCTACCTTGCAAAGACGATAGCAGGTGATGATACTGCGATCTGCCGCCAATCCTGGTCACTTCCATGAGCCTTCGGGACCTTCAACAACAACTGAGGCGATTCGCGGAGGAGCGTGACTGGGAGAGATTTCACTCGCCAAAAAACCTGTCCATGGCCTTGTCGGTTGAGGCCGCGGAATTGCTCGAGCACTTTCAGTGGTTGACGGAAACACAATCCGCATCCCTTAGTGCGATCGATCGTGACGCTGTGGCGGCCGAGATCGCGGATGTACAGATCTACCTGGCCATCCTGGCCGACAGGTTGGGCATCGATATAGAAAATGCCGTGAGCGCGAAGCTCCAGTCGAATGCGGTCAAGTACCCTGCGACGAGTCCTCGGCCGGACCTGAAGTAGCAGCATATTCTCCAGATGATTGTCTACTCAGCGTCGCGGGCCGAATTCACCGACGATGTACTGTCGAATAATATCGAGAGAAAGATTCTCGATGCTTTCGCCCTGCGGTTAGGGCGCCGAACATCAAAGGCGGAAATCGCATCCTGGAAAAACTCCATGCAGTACATGAACAATGTGCTGACGATTGGGGAAATACCGGGCGATGCGGGCGTCGCGATTGAATACCAGGTTCCGCTCACGTCCAAACGTGTCGATTTCATTCTTTCCGGCTCTGACGGTAACAAGCGAGATACGGCGGTACTCGTCGAGTTGAAACAGTGGTCGGAGGTCATTGAAACCCGGAAGGATGCCATTGTGGAAACCTTCATTGGCGGAGGAAAGCGGGAACTTACTCATCCGTCCTACCAGGCGTGGACTTACGCAGCCCTCATTCGCGATTTCAATGTGGAGATGCACGACGGACAGGTAGAACTTCGGCCCTGTGCCTATTTGCACAACTGCTCGAGTCCGTCGGCCGTGACATCGTCCTTCTATGCCGAGCACATGGCGCGCGCACCGTTGTTCCTGCGTGAAGATGCGAAGACGCTCAGCAAATTCCTGAAGCGATACGTCAAGTACGGCGACAAGTCACGAATACTTTACAGGATAGATCACGGCCGCCTGCGTCCTTCCAGGAACCTGGCAGATCACCTTGTATCCCTCCTGCAGGGCAATCGTGAGTTTGAGATGATCGACGACCAGAAGGTCGTCTATGAAACGGCGTTGGAGTTGGCGGACCGCGCGGGGGATAACGGCAAAGAAGTGCTGCTGGTCGAGGGCGGTCCGGGTACCGGCAAATCGGTCGTTGCCGTCAACCTGCTGGTCGAGCTTACCCGGCGGCAGCTTGTCACGCATTACGTGTCCCGAAATGCCGCTCCGCGAGCGGTATATCAGAGCAAGTTGTCAGGCAGCTTCACGAAGACCCACATCGCGAACCTGTTCAAAGGATCAGGCGCGTACGTCGAAATCGCGCCCAATACAATGGACGTGCTGGTGGTAGACGAGGCACATCGCCTGAACGAGAAGTCCGGCTTCTACCAGAACCAGGGCGATAACCAGATCAAGGAGATCATCAGGGCGGCCAGGTGCTCGGTTTTCTTCCTGGACCAGGATCAACGCGTCACCCTCAAGGATATCGGGGACAGGGAGGAAATTCGGCGTCGGGCAGTAGAGGCCGGTGCAAATCTTACCGAGCTGAAGCTGGAGTCGCAGTTTCGTTGCAATGGATCGGACGGCTACCTGTCCTGGCTCAACAATGCGCTGCAAGTCGGCGAATCCGCCAATCCGACACTCGCGGGTATCCAGTACGACTTCCGGGTCTTCGATTCGCCCAATGACCTCCGGGCGCGCATCGTCGAACTGAACAAAGAAAGCAACAAGGCGCGAATGGTTGCGGGCTACTGCTGGGACTGGAAGGGCAAGAAATACCCTGAGATCGAGGATGTCACAATCCCGGAGCATGATTTTTCTATGCGCTGGAATCTTGATACGGATAGTTCCCTTTGGATCATTGCGCCGGACTCAGTCTCCGAGATCGGTTGTATTCATACCTGCCAGGGACTGGAGGTCGACTACGTTGGCGTCATCATCGGCCCGGATCTTGTCGTGCGCGACGGGCAGGTAGTGACTGACGCCGGTAAACGATCTTCCCAGGATCGGTCGATTCGCGGCTACAAAGCGATGCTCAAGAAGTCGCCTGAGACTGCGAAGAGCCTTGCGGATCGAATCATCAAGAACACGTACCGAACACTGATGACCCGTGGGCAGAAGGGCTGCTATATCTTTTCTGTCGATACGGAAACCAACGAGTACTTCAAAAGGCTTGTCGAATACGATCCCGTTGATGCGCCTATCGAGAAACCGTGGCCTGAAGCGGCGGAGCCGGAGCCGCTCGACGACGATCAACCG
>CAZSKQ010000193.1:0-4374 GCA_964607425.1 uncultured Woeseiaceae bacterium | reverse complement strand
GGTCGACGACGGACGCGCGCGGGTCTCCGATGATGTCGGAGGAGACCAACGGATCTCGCGACACGCCGAGCACGCCTGCGTAGCGCTCGCTCCCGGCTTCTTCCATGAAGATGCCGTTCACCTCGTCGACCGACGTTTCCCGCGCCGTGATGAACGTAATATCCGCGATCGAGCCGACCGGTATGGGAGTACGCACCGCGACCCCGTCGAAGAGGCCGTCGTATTGCGGCAATGCGCGCGTCGTCGCCCGCGCGGCACCGGTGCTGGCCGGTACGAGATTTGCACCGGCAGCCCGCCCGCGGCGAAACTGCCGGCTGTTGGTCCATCGATGATCGACTGGCTGGACGTGTTCGCGTGCACGGTCGTCCTGATCGCTTTCCTGAGGCCGATGCGCCGGCCGACGACCTCCACGATCGGGGTGATGCAGTTTGTCGTGCAGCTCGCGCACGAGACGATATTGCTCTGGGCGCCGGGGGCGTTCACGCGGTGTACCACTGTTTCGATCTCACCATCTTTCGACGGTGCCGAGAGCAGGACGAAACTGGCGCCCGCGCCGAGGTGCTTCTCGAGATCTGCGCGCCGGGTCAGCGCACCCGTGCACTCGAACACGAGATCCACATTGAGCTCCTGCCACGGAAGCTCCGCGGGATCCCGGCTGTGCACCGTCCGGATCTTCCGCTCGGCAACGACCAGATCGCCGCCGTCTATCGAGACAGGCCGCGCGTAGCGCCCGTACACGGTATCGAAGCGCAGCATATAGGCGAGATTCTCGACCTCGACCAGATCGTTGACGGCGACGAGCTCGAGCCCGGGGTCGTCCAGCACCAGCTTCAGGATCGAGCGTCCGATTCGTCCCAGGCCGTTGATGGCCACTCGTGAGGTCATATCAATGTGCCTCCAATGCGTTATCGGCGTATAGGCATCCGCCGGTGAACGCCGGCGTCCATGATTTGCTACAGGTTCCCGGAACCGCGCCAGGTCCAGCAGTGCTGGCGCCATCAAGGATGAATAGTGCCGGGTGAGGGATCGGTACGATGACGATCACCGGACCTTGTAAAGAGCGAAGTAGTGATCCTCCGCTCCTAGCAGCCTGTCGGACTTAACGTTGTCGGATAGGCGATAATCACGTTGGATTTCCTGCGGGCCAACAAGAACGATGAGCAACTTCCGACCGATCAACCGTGACACAGGCTTTTTGCTGCCACCGTCGGTAGACGAGTGGCTGCCGGAGCGGCACCTGGCGCGCTTTGTGGTGGAAGTGGTCGACCAGCTGGATCTGTCGGCGATGGTCAAGGCCTACCGCGGTTCGGGCTCGGCGTCGTATCACCCGTCGATGTTGCTGGGGCTGTTGATCTACGGGTACGCGACCAAGGTGTTTTCCAGCCGGGCGATCGAGCGGGCGACCTATGATTCGGTGGCCTTCCGTTACATCGCCAGCAACGAGCATCCGGATCACGACACCATTGCCACGTTCCGCAAGCGCTTCCTGCCACAGATCGAGGGGCTGTTTGTCGACGTATTGAAGTTGGCCCGCACGATGGGCGTACTGAAGCTCGGCACGGTGGCCCTGGACGGCACCAAGCTGCACGCCAACGCCAGCCGACACAGTGCCCTGTCTTACGGGCACGCGAAGAAGCTGGAGAAGCAGCTGAAGCGGGAGGTTCGGCAGCTCCTGAAGCTGGCCGAGCAGGCCGACGCCGCGGATGTTCCGGACGGGATGTCGATCCCCGAGGAGCTGGAGCGGCGCGAGGCCCGGCTGGCGGCGATCGCCGAGGCGAAGCGCAAGATCGAGGCACGGGTGCAGGAGCGTGAGCAGGCCGAGTACGAAGCCAAGCTCGAGGCGCGCGCCGACCGGGAGAAGCGAACGGGCCGGAAGCCACCTGGCCGGCCACCTGCGCCTCCGCGCGGCAAGGTGGACGACAAGGAACAGATCAACCTGACGGACGAGGACTCGCGCATCATGCCGGTGGCCGGCGGCGGGTTCGATCAGTGCTACAACGCGCAGGCGGCGGTGGCCGCGGGGAACATGCTCGTCGTCGCCCACGACGTGACCCAAGCGGTCAACGACAAGCAGCAGCTTAAGCCGATGGTCGAGCAGCTCAAAGCACTGCCGAAGGCGCTCGGCCGCATCCGGCACCTGCTGACGGACAATGGCTACTTCAGCGAGGCCAACGTGAACGCCTGTGCGGCCGCCAATATCGAGCCCTTGATGGCGCTGGGACGAGAGCGGCATCACGTCGGCTGGCGCAAGCGCTTTGCGCCCGCCCCCAAGACTCCGCCGGCTTCGGCCACGCCGATGCAGAAGATGGCGCACCGGCTGAAGACGCCCGAGGGCAAAGCCCTGTACGCGCTGCGCAAGCAGACGCCGGAACCGGTCTTCGGCATCATCAAATCGGTGATGGGATTCGACCAGTTCCTGTTGCGTGGCGTCGAGAACGTCAAAGGTGAATGGAACCTCGTGACGATGAGCTGGAACATCAAGCGGATGTTCGCACTGAACACCGGATGAGCACGGGATCACCGTGATCAACGAGCCCATCTGACTATTTCGACCGACATTTCGCATTCGTCCGTCACGTATCCAGAGCAAACCGATGATTCAGACCACCACACACCCGTTTTGCCGTTTCATGGCAACCCTCAGTCCGACGGGCTGCTAGCAGGGGTAAGTCATGTAGCGGACAATGGGATCGATGCGGCCGGCCACGAACCGGCTCGATTCAGGCGCTGATGCTGGACGACGTTTCAGGCACGCGATCATATCTCGCGAAGGACTGTCCCGCGCCGTCGAGCGGGGCGGCATCGTAGTAGGGAGAGCTGAGCCGATAGCCGGCGGGTGTGTCGGCAGCGTTGCGCCCTGGATCAGGGACGTGAACGGCTCGCCGCCGATGAGCCGATGCACGGTCGTCAGGAACAGCGCATCCAGCCGTCCCGCCGCGAGAAGCGTGTGCAGCACGCGCGCGCCGGTGACGCTGTAGGCGCGGTGGTAGCCCGCTGCCGCCAGCCGGTTACAGAGCAGTCCGCCGTCGACGTTCTCTTCCCCGACCCTGATCACACGGGCACCTTCGCGCTCGCGGGCCTTCACGCGTTCGCCCCGCGCCGACTCTGCAGTGAAAGCGATCACCCGCCGTCCCTGCTCCAAAAGAGATTGCGGCACGGGGAAGTCGAGCGAGCCGCTGACCACGGCCACGTCCGGCTGCGGCGTCAGTCCGTGCTCCCGCCGCCATCGGCGGATATCGGCATAGGCCGGGTTATTGCTCACGGGCGGAACGTCCTGGGCTCGGCCGGCCTCGAAGTCCCGCAGATAGCGGCCGGAGGTGATGAGCACCTCGGCATGGCCGGCCAGCTCCTGGTAGAGCCGCCAGTCCCGCGGATTGGCCGTTGCCGCCGGCACGCGTTGACGCTGCTCGCCGGGCGGGGCGGCGGCGATCCGACCGTCCAGGCTGACGACGAAGTCGCTGTAGACGAAGAGCGGCCCGGAAAAGCCCCATGGCTCCAGCGGCGCGTCGAGATAAAGTCCGTTCAGCGCCACCGGTCCGCCGGGGGCGGGGTAGAGACGTAACAGGTCGGTCATCGGCCGCTCCCGTGGCTCGTTCCTTTCGCTTACCGAAGCAAGGACAGACAGCAGTGGAAAGTGTGGTGACGCAAAATCCGCTCTGGAGGTTTCTACCCTCATTGCGGCCGACACTTTGCCGACATCGGTCGTGCATTGTCATGCTTTGTAGGACGTTATTTGCAACGGACGCCGACTCTTGTCTTTTTCGATCATTAGACAATTCGACGTGCGCCCAACTAGGGGTGATTTGATTTCCAAGATCCTCGCGGGACTTTTGCGGGATTGAGTCATGCACCGTAGTGTACGGTACTGCAATTGCAACGAGCGCCCTGCGGTTAATGGGGTACTCAATCAACAGCTTGCGATCGATTTGTTGCTTTCGTAATGCGTAGGTCCGCGGTTCGAGTCCGCGCTCCGGCAGCAACGATATCAACGGATTGCTATTGCTTTCTGAGCTGTTGCTGAGCATCTCTGCGGGATTTTTGCGGGAGTTCTCGCGTCCTCATCGGTGTTCTCCGGATGTCCGAGTTACCGAGAATCAGCTACTTGCGATTGCAAACCGAACGCCTCTGCTGGAAAAGCAGCCATCGGGCTGGTAGTTGCGATGTCGCAATTCTTTACCGATCAACGGCTTAGTCGTTCAGATCGACCCACGCACTTGACAGGCACGGCTCGCAAGCAGATCAACCTCTACGCTTTACGTAGTATGCCAGACGTAGTACCCTAGGCGGATGATAAGGTCCTGGGCCGATCGTTCGACTCGACGATTCTACGAGCAGGGCAAATCATCGCGGTTCCGTGGCCTGGACATCGATGCA
>CAZSKQ010000192.1:0-4509 GCA_964607425.1 uncultured Woeseiaceae bacterium | reverse complement strand
AACTCGTGGGGTCGAGCTCCCTTTACAACATACCGCTTGCCCTGCATCTGAAGGGAGATCTCGATATAGAGGCGTTGAGCGCCGCTTTGTCGGAGCTCGTGCGTCGCCAGGAGTCTCTTCGCACCCGCTTCGAGAGCGTGGAAGGCGTGCCCAGGCAGATTGCAATCGATCCGTATCCTGTTCGCGTGACGGCCGAAACGGCAACCAATGACTCTGAGTGGGAAGCGATCTGCGAGAATGAACGCGCTCATCGATTCGATCTCGCGAGAGATTGCCCGTTTCGCGTGCGTTTGGTTCAACGAGAGCCGCGGAACCATATCCTGCTCATCACCATGCATCACATCATCGCCGACGGCTGGTCCGTCGGTGTCGTGATTCACGAGCTCGCAAGACTGTACGAATCGCTGAGCGGCGAAGCAGCTCGACTGCCCCCCGATCCCGCTTTCCAATACATGGATTATGCCGCATGGCAGCGGCGCCTGTTGAGCAGGGGCGCATTCGAGCACCAGTTGGCGTACTGGCGCCGGCAGCTCGCCGACCTGCCGCCCCTGTTGGATCTACCCACTGACCGGCCAAGACCCGCGGAGCAAACATTCAAAGGCGGCGCGGCGCCGTTTGCGCTTCGTGGAGAGGTCGTTGCTTCCCTGCAGGCTTTGAGTCGGGACCACGGTGTCACGCTGTACATGACGTTGATTTCGGCCTTCGCAGTGCTCCTTGGCCGTTACACCGAGCGGGAAGACGTGGCAATCGGTACTCCGGTGGCAAATCGCGGCAGCAGCGAGATAGAAGGATTGATCGGCTGTTTCGTGAATACGCTCGTCATGCGCAGCGACCTTTCGGGAGCCCCGACTTTTGCTCAACTGCTGAGACGCACGCGAGAAGTTGCTCTTGATGCGTACGCGCATCAGGACCTTCCTTTTGAACACCTGGTGGACGAACTGTGCCCGGACAGGACCCTGGCGCATTCGCCGCTTTTCCAGGTGATGTTCGCAATGCAGAACTCGCCGGTTAATCCGTCGCGATTCGGAAAGGTTGAGCTCGAGGGGATCACGGTGCAGGCGGCGCGGGACAGTGGCTCGCGTTTCGACCTGACCTTGAGCCTGTCCGAGGATGCGGAGCGCCTGTCGGGCTTCATGGAATTCAACGCCGACCTGTTCGACCGGTCCACGGTCGATTGGATGCTGCGCCATTACACGAAACTGCTGCACGACGTTGCCGCCGATCCGGATGCGTCGATAAGCAGCTACTCACTGCTGGACCACGACGAGCTGCACCGTCAGTTGCATGAAGGATGCGGCACACGGTTGGCATACGAATCAGGACAGTGTGTTCACGAGCTGTTCGAGCGGCAGGTCGCGAACGGGGCGGACGCGGTTGCGATCGAAACCGGGGAACGGCGAATCACGTACGGATCCCTGGCGGCGGCGGCCAACCGCCTTGCCCGGACGCTCCGGGAACGCGGCATCGGTCGCGGCATGCGCGTTGCGGCATGTGCGTCTGATGTCTTCGAAACCGCCGTGACGATGCTGTCGGTCATGAACGTCGGGGCCATATTCGTTCCGATTTCGCGGTGCGAACCGGTGCAGCGCGGGCGGTGGATCGTTTCGGATTCCGGAGCGAGCGCAGTCCTGGGTCGCGAGTCGATGCGACTGCACTTCGGGATCGGTGCCTCCATCTGGATAGCCACGGATCGCCTGCCGTGGGAGGGATCGTCCGGCCAGTTCGATTTCGGGCAGGAGGCCGCGTTCGGTTCGCAGGCCCTGGCGTGCATCCTCTACGGCAACGTTGGCGGCGTCGGTGCTCGTGGCCGGATGATCAGCCATGCAAACCTGCTCAGTCTCGCGGGGGTCGAAAAGGCCGCCGTGCAGCTGGCCGAGACATGGTGCGAAAACTACGAAGGGGCTTGGCCGGATTACTTTACGCTTCTTCTTTGTGCGTCTTTGGCGGGGGGGGAGCCGCTGATTCTCGATGATCCAGCGCAGCCGCCGGCCCCTGCGCGTGCGAAAGGGCTGCCTGGCTCTGCAGCAGGCAACCAGCGGCGCTATGTTCTGGATGCCGCAGGTGACCTGTGCCCACGAGGTTTGATCGGCGAATTGGGCCTTGGGGGCGATGCCCTGTGCCAGGGCTACTGGACAGATTCGAGGCTGACTGCAGAACGATTTGTGCCGGACCCGTTCTGCGACGAACCGGGTGCACGCCTGTTTCGCACCGGAACTCGCGTTCGCCATGGCGGGGACGGATGTTTGGCACCGTCAACCGGAACACGGCATCGGAGTGCCAAAGCGTTCTATCGGCGGCGGCAGCGGGGGCTTGCGGATGCCCTGACGGCCCACGAGCAAATCGAGGATACCGCGCTCTTCGAGACGGAGCGCGAAGGTTCTGAGCCGGAAGTGACGGCGTTCGTCCGAACTGGGACCGGCGCAGCTCGGGATTCCCGTATTGCGGAAAAGCTGCAGCGGTACCTGAGAAAGAAAGAAGGAACCCAGCTTCTTCCCGTGCAGGTACAGATACTGGATCGTTTTCCCGTTTGTGCCGACGGCAGGATCGACGTCGGCAGGCTCCGCAAATCGCTCGCGAGCGAAAGCGCGCTTGACGCATACGAACCGCCGAGCGGGGAGATAGAGTGTCTCCTTGCGCAACACTGGTGCGATCTGCTGCAGGTCGAACGTGTCGGACGCCATGCGAACTTTTTCCGGATGGGTGGATACTCGCTGCTCGCGGTGCAGCTTGTCTCGCGCATCCGCGATGCATTCGGTGTTGAGCTGGCAATGCAGGTGCTGTTCGAGCACCAGACGCTCAACCGACAGGCACGGATCATAGAGCAGGGTGCCGGCGCGCCGCCACCCGCGCCGATAGGTACGGTGGCGCGCGATGGGAACTTGCGCCTGTCGTTTGCGCAGCAGCGCTTGTGGTTTCTCAGCCGGCTAATGGGACCAAGCCCCGTCTACAACGTACCGTCGGCTGTGCGGCTTACAGGCGAGCTGGACGTGGAGGCACTGCGCAGGTCTATCCAGGAAATCGTCCATCGTCACGAGGCACTGCGTACGAGGGTCGGAGACGCCTCGGGAGAAGGAGTCCAGCTGATCGACGCAACGGAGCGGCTGGATCTCGAGGTCGAGGCCGTCGCGTCCGGCGAAGACCTGCAGGATGTCATCAAAGCCGAGGCGGGCTATTGCTTCGACCTTACGGCGGAGCCGTTGTACCGGATCCGCCTGGTGCGGGAAGCCCAGGACGGCAGTCACGTGTTGCTCGTTACGATGCACCACATTATCTCCGATGGCTGGTCGATCGGTGTTTTCTTTCGGGAACTGGCGGAGTTCTACCGGGCCTTCCGTGCGAAACGCCATCCGGAGCCACAGCCGCTGCCGATACAGTATGCGGATTTCGCACACTGGCAGCGCGAGCACCTGACGGGTGACGTGCTGGCGCGCCAGTTGACGTACTGGCGCGAGCAACTCAGCGGGCTGCCGCCCGTCCTGGAGCTCCCCCGGGACCGGGCGCGGCCGGCCGAACAGGGGTTCAAAGGCTCCACGGTGGCGGTGGAGCTGCCGGGTCGGCTGGCGGCGGACCTGCGGCACCTGAGCAGGCACCACAATGTCACCTTGTTCATGACGCTCGTGTCCGGCTTTGCGCTCCTGCTTGCCCGATACGCGGATCAGGACCAGCTGGCCGTGGGTACGCCGGTGGTTACGCGCCCGCGCAGCGAAACCGAGGATCTGATCGGCTTCTTTCTGAACACACTGGTCCTCCGATTCGACTTCTCCGGCGACCCGACGTTTGAGCGGCTGCTCGAGCAAACGCGCGCGGTTGCGCTGGCCGCTTACGCGCATCAGGACATCCCGTTCGAGCACCTTGTGGATGAACTCAATCCTGAGCGAAGTCTCAGTCACTCGCCGCTGTTCCAGGTTTCTTTTTCGCTATTGAATACCCCTGTTGGGCGGCAGGCGATGGACGATCTCGAGATGGAAGAGCTGGAACTCCATTTCGAGAACGGCGTTTCCCGCTACGATCTCACCTTCAATCTCGTCGACCGCGAAGATGCAATTTCCGGTGCGATGGAATTCAATACAGACCTCTTCGAGCGGGCAACTATCCAGCGGCTGTCGGAGCATTACGTTCGCCTGATGGAGGCGATTGCCGCTGACCAGGGCGTGCGGGGCAGCGAGTATGAGTTCATCGGCCGCCTGGAACGCGAGCGGCAAGTGCTGGGCTACAATCGCACCCAACAACCCTGGCCGGACAGCTCTTGCGTACACGAGCTTTTCGAAGCAGTCGCGGAGCAGCAGCCGGATGCTATTGCACTGCACCACGGAGAAGTGCAGCTCAGCTACGGGTTTCTTAACCGCCGGGCCAATCAGCTGGCGCATTACTTGCGGGAAAAGAGTGTCGGCCCGGAAATCCGTGTTGGCCTGTGCATCGAGCGCTGTGCCGAAATGGTGCTGGGAATGCTCGGCATTCTGAAGGCGGGTGGTGCGTATGTACCGCTGGATCCCGCATATCCTGAGTCGC
>CAZSKQ010000191.1:0-4510 GCA_964607425.1 uncultured Woeseiaceae bacterium | reverse complement strand
CGTGTAGAGGACTTTCACCTCCAAGTCGGTGCGCCCTGCCGGGCGCACAAAAAAATGTGCCGGCACGAGGCCGGCACGAGGCGGGGGAAAAGCCGGGCATAACGCCCGGCGAGGGGGCTACCCGATCAGGGGGAGGCGATCAGGCAGCTTTCAACACATCCTCGGCTGAGAGGTATTCGTAGCCCAGGTCCCGGGCCACGGCTTCGTGGTTCACGCGGCCGGCGTGCACGTTCAGCCCGTGCGCGAGGTGACGGTCGCGGCTCAGGGCCTCGCGCCAGCCGAGATTCGCCAGGGCCTTGACGAATGGCAGCGTTACGTTGGTGAGTGCGAAAGTCGACGTCCGCGGCACGGCACCCGGCATGTTCGTTACGCAGTAGTGCACGACGCCGTCCTGCACGTAGGTCGGTTCGGCGTGCGTCGTCGGGCGGCTGGTCTCGAAGCAGCCGCCCTGGTCGATGGAGATGTCGACCAGCACGGCGCCGTTCTTCATTGCGCGAACGTGCTCTCGCGTCACGAGCTTCGGCGCCGCCGAGCCCGCCACGAGCACGGCGCCTACCACGAGGTCGACATCGGGGATGAGCTGGTCGATCGCCTGCTTCGTCGAATAGAGGGCGCGTACCCGCCCGCCGAAAAGATCGGCGAGCTGGCGCAGCCGCGGCACCGAGTTATCGAGGACCGTCACGTCCGCGCCGAGGCCGAGCGCCATCTGCGCGGCATTCCTGCCGGCCGTGCCGCCGCCGATGATCAGCACTTTCGCCGGGCCTACCCCGGGGACGCCGCCCAACAGGACACCGCGGCCGCCGTTGGCCTTCTGCAGCGCGTAGGCGCCCGCCTGGATCGAGAGCCGACCGGCAACCTCGCTCATTGGCGTCAGGAGCGGCAGCGAACCGTCGTTCGCCGTGACGGTTTCATAAGCAATGGCGGTGCAGCCGGATTTTACCAACGCCTCCGCCTGCTGCTTGTCGGCCGCGAGATGCAGGTAAGTGAAAAGCACGTGCCGCGGCCGCAGCATGGCGCATTCCGCCTGTTGCGGTTCCTTGACCTTCACGATGAGCTCTGCCTGGTCGAACACTTCAGCCGCCGAGCTCGCGACGCGCGCGCCCGCCTCCGCGTAATCCGCATCGCTGACGCCGATTCCCTCGCCCGCTCCGGTTTCGACGATCACCTCGTGACCGTCGTGCACGAGCTCGCGCACACCGGCCGGCACCATGCCGACCCGGTACTCCATTACCTTGATTTCCTTGGGCACACCGACTTTCATTTAAATCTCTCCTGCTCATGGAGCCGGTCTCGGGGAGTAAATATGGCGGCGGCGTTTGCCCTTTGAAAGGGGCTCCTGCAGGTCGGCTTCGCCGGTAGGAGCGCGCCCGCGCTCCTTTTCCTGATTTGATGATGCAAGATACTCCGGAAAAACAGCAATTGGCTTGCTGTTTCAGTGACAAATCGATCAATTGATGGCATCTTCTGCTGTCTTAGCCCATTTGCACGCAATTCTCCACCATGAAACTGGATCGCTTTGACAGGAAAATCTTGCGCGAGCTTCAGCGCGACGGTCGCATCAGCAACGTGGAGCTTGCGGGGCGCGTCAGCCTCTCGGAGTCCGCCTGCCTGCGGCGCGTGCGCGCACTCGAACAGGCGGGTCTGATCGACCGCTATGTCGCGCTGCTCGACCAGAAGAAGGCCGGGCTCGCCGGCAATGTATTCGTGCATATCGCACTCAATCGCGAGGAACAAAGCGAGCTGGCGGCGTTCGAGGCCGCGGTGCAGAGCCTGCCCGAAGTAATGGAGTGTTACCTGATGACCGGCGAGTTCGACTACCTGTTGCGCGTGGTGATTTCGGACATGGCCGATTTCGAGCGGGTACACAACGAGGCGCTGACGCGGCTGCCCGGCGTCGCGCGGGTGAACTCCAGCGTGGCGATACGCACGGTACGCAAAACCACCGAACTCCCCATGGTCCTGTAGGAGCCCGCCATGCGGGCGACCCACGTTCCCCGATCATGGCCCCCCAATACCGCCTCCCCCGCACCGGACCATGAAATTTTCCCCCGCCTGGCGTAGTCTCATTTCTCCCCCCTTCCCAAGGAAATCCAATGGCCACCTCCCGTGATGCCGTTGTGACGGGCTCTCCCCGCGACACGTCGGTGGCGGCATTCCTGCGCATTCGGGCGGCAACGCTCGATCTTTGCCGGCACCTGCGGCCGGAGGACTGCGTCGTGCAGAGCATGCCGGACGCCAGCCCGGCGAAATGGCACCTCGCACACGTCACTTGGTTCTTCGAACGCTTCGTGCTGGAGCCTTACGCGCGCAACTACCGGCGGTTCAACGATGCCTGGCATTACCTGTTCAACTCGTATTACTACACCGCGGGCGAGATGCATCGGCGGCCGGAAAGAGGTCTGCTGTCGCGGCCTGGCCTGGACGAGATCATCGGCTATCGCAAGTACGTGGACGAGGCGATGGTGCGGTTGCTGGAGCGCACCGAAGACCCGGACGTGAGCGCGCGTACCCTGCTCGGCATCCACCATGAGCAGCAGCACCAGGAGCTTTTGCTGACCGACATCAAGCACGCGTTCTCCCGCAATCCGCTGAAGCCCGCGGTCAACTCCGGGCTTGGCGTCGTGCCGAAACGCGAGGCGCCGCCGATGGCATTTGTTGAAGGCAAGTCCCGCATTGCCGAGATCGGCGCTGATGGCGATGGGTTCAGCTTCGACAACGAACGACCGCGGCATCGCGTGCTGTTGCACGAACACGCACTCGGCTCGCGCCTCGTTACCAACGGGGAATTCCTGGACTTCATTCGCGATGGCGGCTACGCGAGCCCGGCGCTCTGGCTTGCGGACGGCTGGACAGCGGTCAACGAGCGTGGCTGGAAACGGCCGCTCTACTGGAGCGAGGACCTGGAGCGGGAGTTCACGCTGGGCGGTGAACGCGAGATGGACTGGAACGCGCCCGTCGCGCACGTGAGCTATTACGAGGCCGATGCCTACGCGCGCTGGGCCGGCGCGCGGCTGCCGACCGAGCAGGAGTGGGAAGTCGCTGCCTCGGCGGAAGTCCTGTCGGGCAACTTCGCGGATGCGAATTACTGGCAGCCGGTCGCCGCCGTGCCCGGGGCAAGCCAGTTCTTCGGCGATGTGTGGGAATGGACGTCCTCGGCTTACTCGGCGTATCCGGGCTTCCGGCCGCTCGCGGGCTCGCTCGGCGAATACAACGGAAAGTTCATGTGCAACCAGGTAACGGTGCGCGGCGGATCCTGCTGCACGGCAGCCGGCCACGTGCGCCCGAGTTACCGCAGCTTCTTCTATCCCGACGCACGGTGGCAGTTCCTCGGGATCCGGCTGGCGCGGGATGCGGCCCGGTGAGCCGTAGCGGAGGCGACGTGGTGGTGCGCAACCGGCGGGAAACGCCCCGCGCCGGCGATCTCGAGGAGGTGCTTGCCGGGCTCAGTGCGCAACCGAAAACCCTCTCGCCGAAGTTCTTTTACGACGAGCGCGGCTCCACGCTGTTCGACGCGATCACGCGGCTGCCGGAGTACTACCTGACCGAGGCCGAGCTGGCGATCATGCGCCGGCACGTGGATGAGATTGCCAGTCTCGTGGGGCCGCAGGCGAGCCTGATCGAATTCGGCAGCGGCACCAGCACCAAGACGCGCATCCTGCTGGAAAATCTCGATCAGCTCGCGGCATACGTGCCGGTCGATATCTCCGGCGAGCACCTGCTCGCGGCGGCCGCAAAAGTCGCCGCGGACTTCCCGCACATCGAAGTGCTCCCGGTCGTAGCGGATTTCACCAGGCCGTTCGAGCTGCCAACGCCGCGCGTGATGCCGCTGCGGAACATCGTGTACTTTCCCGGCTCTACCATCGGCAATTTCACGCCGGCGGCCGCCCTCGGGCTGCTGCGGGTCATGCATCACGAAGCCGCGGAAGACGGCGCCCTGCTCATCGGCGTCGACCTGAAGAAAGACAAGGCGATCCTCGAACGTGCGTACAACGACGCCGAGGGCGTGACGGCCGAGTTCAACCTGAACATGCTGCGGAGGCTGAACCGCGAATTTGGAGCGGATTTCGACCTGGAGGCGTTTGAGCACCGCGCCATATACAACGAGGAACTCGGGCGCATCGAAATGCGCCTGGTCAGCCGGCGCCAGCAGGCAGTGTCAATCGACGGCCAGACCTTTGATTTCGCCCCGGGAGAGACCATCCGGACCGAGTACTCGCACAAGTACACGCCCGCGGAGTTCGGCTCCATGGCGGCGAGCGCCGGCTTCGAGATCACCAAAGTCTGGACCGACGACCGCAACCTGTTCAGCGTCCAGTGGGGTCGGACCAACGTAAGTCCTTGAACTGACCTGATAATTGCTTTTGAAGTCTGGGGGAAATGGGCCTTAATCGCCCATTTCCGCCCCAAAAAGGAGCGTTTGGCTGCTTCGCTAAACCCCCGAAAAACGGCTGCTTCGCTAAACGGCTGAAAACGGCCAGAAAACCGTGGATTAAGACCGAAAAATAAGCCT
>CAZSKQ010000190.1:0-4736 GCA_964607425.1 uncultured Woeseiaceae bacterium | reverse complement strand
TCCCTTGCCCCACGGGCAGTCGGCCGCGCAGGTCCGGCAATGCAAACGTGGTTTGCCCGTCGCCGCCGTAGATCGTGCCGATCAGCACGAACAGCGCATCGTTCTCGGCGATGGACATAAGCCTTCCGTCACAGAACGCCCAGTGTTCCGGCGCGAAGTTGCCGGCAAACAAGCGGATCTCGCCCAGGTATGGATCACTCATCCGCTCCTCCTCGGGTTCAGCCGCGGTTTGGGAAAACGCCGGTTGTGGCGATGCAGTAATTGGCGACGAGCGACGGCTGGCAGTTCTCGTGCGCTTCGCCCGCCCCCGTGGATGCGACCACGCCGGAACTCAACGCCTGGGTGTCGCCGCCGGGCGGTGCAAAGAGCTTCGCCCCTTCGCTGGAAGCCGCTGCGAGCACGGCGTCGCCGAACTCGTTGACCGAACCGTTCGTTTTGGAAGCGGCAACGCCGTGGTTGTGCGCGGGCATCTGGGCAGGAGTGAGGGCGACATTCTCGACGCCACCGGTCGTGCCCTGCGGAGCGTTGCCGGGATGCACGGGCGCCCGCCCGCGCAGGTCGGGCACGGCAAAGGTGGTTGTGCCGTCGCCGCCGAACTGGACGCCGAGCAGGGCGAACAGCGCCTGGTTCTGGGCAATCGGCAGCAGCCGGCCGTCACACGGTACCCAGTCTCTGGGAGGCCTCGCAAACGAAAAGAGCTTGATTTCTCCGATGAACGATTCGGCCACTGTATGCTCTCCTCCGGGCGCCGGACTGCGCCAATCGCGACGGTGCCCGCCCCCGAGACTTCAACCGCGGTAACCTATCACCTGCTCGACGGGGGCGGGGAGCGGTTGAACTTAACCTGCTATTTTTGACAGCTGCCTCCAGACCCTCTCATCGTGCCAGGTCCGGCGGTATTTATTCCGGGAGAGTAACGCCGCTGCCGCCCATCTCCGCCGGCAGATCCTTCATCTTCGGCAGTCCGTCCCGAATCGGGAGCCGGGTCTCCTGGTAGTGCACGTGCACACCCGCCTCGTACGGGAAATCCGGGATGATCGCGGCGTACACATCCGTTACGCCCATGGTCGGATGCTCGGTGAGGACGTGACCGCCGCAGGTCTTGCACCACTTGCGGATGCTCGCCGGCGTCTTCGACCAGGAGCCCAGGTTGCTCTCGCCTTGCGTGATCTTCACAGTTTCAGGCTTCCAGAGCGTGAAAGCATTGACCGGACCCGCCGACCAGTGGCGGCAGGAATCGCAGTGGCAATAGCCCATGCCCACGGGCTCGCCGGCTACGGTTAGCTGTACCTCCCCGCAAAAACAGCGGCCTTCGTAGGTTTTTCCGTCAGACATACTTCACCTCGCAGAGAGAGAGCCGCACCCGGCGGCCGTGGCATGAGATTGTTCCGCTCGTATTCTGCACCAAAATAGCGCTTTCGGCTGCAGGCGTAGTGTTTTCGCCGTCAGCCCGGCTCCGGCAGCATGGCTGCCCGGCGAACAGACACCATAGTAATATTTGCTTCCGCGGCAACGGGCCGCAATCCGAGCCAAAGCGGGGAGGATGAACCGTGAAGCAGTCTCCACGCGGAGA
The DNA here is from genome assembly GCA_964607425.1 of uncultured Woeseiaceae bacterium. GTDB lineage: Bacteria > Pseudomonadota > Gammaproteobacteria > Steroidobacterales > Woeseiaceae > IDS-8. The sequence continues at coordinate 3,163 of CAZSKQ010000190.1, read as the reverse complement.
TGTCTGGGCGGCTGGCGACCTTTATGAGCCATACGTAGGCCGCTGGAGCCTACGCGTGGCCCGGGAATTGCTGGAGTGGCTGGGGGTGCCGGAGAGGAGGGACTGGCTCGACGTCGGGTGCGGAACCGGCGCCCTCACGCAAACCATCCTCGACCACGCGAACCCGAAGCACGTGAGATCCGTGGACGCGTCGCCCGGCTATATCGAGTATGCGAAGGCGCATGTCACGGCGGGGCCGGTGAGCTTCGAGGTCGGGGACGCGCAGTCGCTGCCCGTCGATGCCGAGAGCGTCGATGCCGCCGTTAGCGGTCTCGTGCTGAATTTCGTGCCGCAGCCGCAACGTGCGGTTGCGGAAATGGCCCGCGCAACGCGGCAGGGCGGAGTCGTCGCCGCGTACGTCTGGGACTACGCCGGCAAGATGGAGCTGATGCGCTACTTCTGGGACGCCGCGGCAGAACTGGACCCGGCGGCAGCCGAGGTCGACGAGGGCCAGCGGTTCCCGATCTGCCAGCCCAGGCCCCTCACCGAGCTTTTCACCCAAGCTGGCTTGCTCCACGTGGAGGCGCGGCCAATCGACATTCCGACCGGGTTTCGCCATTTCGACGATTACTGGTCGCCTTTCCTCGGCGGGCAGGGTCCCGCACCGGGCTATGCGGTTTCGCTTGATGAGCCGCGCCGGGACCGCCTGAAAGATCGCATTCGATCCAGGCTGCCCGTTGAGGAAGACGGGTCGATCGGGCTGATCGCGCGGGCGTGGGCGGTTCGCGGGCGTAAACCCTGAACGTGGCACTCGGGGCAGCGGGCGATCTTCTGTCCTTTGCCGCTGTTGGATGGCGTCATCACGGTCTCCACGCGGCCCTGCAACAGTGACACGCGGTCGGCTTCGATCATTGCGTTGAGCGCGAAGGCTGAGCCCGTCTCGCGCTGGCACCAGCGGCAGTGGCAGCAGTGTACGAACAGCGGTTCGCTTTCCATGCGGTAACGAACCGTCTTGCAGGTGCAACCGCCCTCGGCGGGAAAATCGTGGTTGTCGGCCAAGATAACTCTCTTATGGGTTCGGATTTTTATCCCACATCTGCCAACCAAGCTCCGCCTCCGCCGTGGGCGAGGATGTCCGCTCGGAAGCGCAGCCGTATCTCACGCTGTATCGCGGAAATCGCCAAGCTGTGCCTCCAGCGCGCGCCTGAATGCGGGCCTGGCGGTACAGCGCTCGATATAGGCCGCGAGACGCTCGTCGCTCGTCGCGATGTCGGTGTTGTGCAGGATCCGCAGCACCGTCGACATCATCAGGTCGCCGGCCGTGAACCGCTCCCCGTCGAGATAAGGTTTGTCACCGAGTGATGTCGAAACGCCGGACAGGCGCTTTTCGGCGAACTCTACCGCGCCGGGGCGGCGCAGCCTGGCCCATTCTTCGTTCGCATAGAAGAGATCGATCAGGGCAACATTCATCAGGAAGGGCTCGACCGAATTGAGCGCCGCAATCACCCACTGCACGGCCCGGGCGCGCGCGACCGGGTCCTCCGGCAGCAGAGCCTCACTGCGTTCGCCGATGTGCAGCACGATGGCGCCGGTCTCGAACAGCACGAAACCGTCTTCCTCGAAGACCGGCACCTGGCCGAAAGGCTGGAGGGTGCGATAGCCGGCATCATCCTGGTCGCCCTGCTCGAGCAGCCGGGTCCGGTAGGGCAGGCCGGCCTCCTCGAGCGCCCAGCGCACGCGCAGATCGCGCACCTGTCCCCGGGCGAAGTCTGGCACCCACTTGAATGCTGAAATCGTGATCATTCGCTGTACTCCTTTGCGAATTCGGCAGTTGGTACCTGCTCTGGTCGCAGAGGCCTTGCCGAAATCGACAGGCTGGTGCGACGGTCATCACGCTTTAGGTCGACCGGCAGCCAAGCGGTGCCGACGGACGTTCACCTGACGAACACAAGCCGATTACCGGGCTCACTATTAAAGATAGCCTTTCATATGGACGTGAATTGAATGCTATAGTGTCGGCTACCGACAATACAGAGTTTCCCCGGAAACCCACCATGCGAGCCGGCACCTACCAGAACCAGCCTACCGGGTATCGGGCCTTCATCCCGGCGCCGCTGCCACCGGACCCACCGATCGCAATCGACGACGAGCTCCAGGTGCTGCTGTCGAAGGCGGATCGCGCCCTGGGCCGGCTCGACGGGTCGATCCAGACCCTGCCGAATGCGGACCTGTACGTACTGATGTACGTGCGCAAGGAGGCTGTCCTTTCGAGCCAGATCGAAGGCACGCAAAGCTCGCTCGCCGATCTGCTGCGAGCGGAGGCACGAATCTTCGATCCGGATGCGCCGGCGGATGTCCAGGAAGTCTCGAACTACGTAGCGGCGCTGAATTACGGGTTGCAAAGGCTCGAAGAACTTCCGGTTTCTGCTCGCCTCATCCGGGAAATTCACGAGCGCCTTTTGCGGGACGTTCGCGGCGCCAATCTCCAACCGGGAGAGCTCAGGCAATCGCAAAACTGGATCGGTCCGGCAGGCGCTACCCTCACCAACGCGACTTTCGTTCCGCCGCCGCCGCACGTCGTGCCGAACGCGTTAGGTGACCTGGAGCGGTTCATCCACTCCAGGAATTCCATGCCGGCATTGATACGGATCGGACTGACGCACGCACAGTTCGAAACGATTCACCCGTTCCTGGATGGGAATGGCCGGGTAGGGCGCCTGCTCATCACGTTCCTGCTTTGCGAGCAAACCATTTTGCAGTCCCCGGTTCTTTACCTGTCGCATTACCTGAAGGCGAATCGTGCGGAGTATTACGAGCATCTGCAGAGCATCAGAACGCAAGGAGCTTGGGAAGCCTGGCTGAAATTCTTCCTGCGTGGCGTGGCCGAAGTTTCCGCGGAGGCGACGGAGACAGCCAGGGCCATTCTGCACCTTCGGGAGACGGATGCCCGCAAGATGATCGACAACCTGGGACGCGTCGCCGGGAACGGATTGAAAGTCCACGCCGAACTGTTCAGGTTTCCGCTGGTGTCGGTCAAGGCGGTCTCCGAACTGCTGGGAGTGAGTTTTCCTGCCGCTAATCGCCTGATGGAGCGCCTGGTCGAAATCGGAATTCTCCAGGAAGTGACCGGAAATGCGCGTAATCGCGTTTTCCACTATACGGACTACGTTCAGCTCTTTTCTGA
>CAZSKQ010000189.1:0-4781 GCA_964607425.1 uncultured Woeseiaceae bacterium | reverse complement strand
CCACGCTGCCATGATCACCCCGGCAGCGAAAGAACGGGGATTACTGAGCGCTTACGCCGGTTTCGGCTGCTTCGCGGACGCGGGCCTCTATCTCAGTCACGTCCAGCGTTCGCAGAATATCTCTAATTTCGCGCTGCCGCTGTTCGTAAACAGGATCGTCCTGGCGGTGCCTCGTGGGCTTCGCTTCGGCCTCGATACGCTCGATTTGCACGGCGTAGCCTTTCCGGTTCTCGTTCCACTCCTGCAGTTCCTTCGTAAGATCGGCTTTCAACTTGGCAAACGCATCTTGCTTACCTATGAGGGTCAAGCCGGTATTCCGGCGAATCTGCGTTATCTTAGCCATCGCCTTGTCATAGAACGTTTGCAGCTCGTCGAGGTTCTGTTTGACGCCGTTCGCCAGTTCTTCCGACTTGTATGCGGAAGGCTTGAACAGGTGGGCAAACTCATACATCTTCTGATCTGGCATATATCTTTCTCCTTACAGTTGTCGGTTACACAAATTCCAGATTGCCGCCGGCGCTTTGCTTTTGCCGATCGCTTCGCCGGTCGCGGTAGCAGCCGCGTACTTCACCGGATTCCCGGTGACGGTAAACGGTGACCGTTTGATCGTGATGCACCTCCTGCCAGTTGCGGTCGTTCGCGTAATCCTCGAGCGGCAGGTAGTCGATCACCTCAAGCCGAGATATCCAGTCGGTGTTGCCCGATTCGATAGCGGCCAGTCGTTTCTTCAAGTCAGATCGCACTTTTCGGTCCTCCTGTGTTTCCTGCTACGGAGCGGCAATAATTCCCGTTCCGGCTTCGTAGCCCAAGGCGGCGCGTCCGTCTGGCTCTCCAGCGCCTGAAGGCGTCGTTCAAGCTCGGTGATTTCGATCAGCTTCCCTTGCGCGTACAACGCCGTGAGCAAGTCCCGCAGAACATCTGCTGTGACTTCGCCGGATAGGGCGGCATCGATGATCTTGCGTCCCTGCGTCGCGATATCGTCGGATGCAGCATCAATCGAGACTGGCGACGCCTGCGGCCTCAGGCGGGGCCACAGGCGATCGGCGATGATCTTGAGCGCCGATGGATCGCCGTCCATCGCCATGTCGAGCACCTTCTTTTGAAGCTTCGCATCATTCGAGCGCAGAAGTTCAAGGCGCTTGTTCTTCGAGCCTTTGGGGCGTCCCGGATTGCCGGGTTGCCCTGGCAGTGGCGTCGTCTTGGTTGTCATACCGCGTTAATCCTCGGTAATTAACGATCACTCCACCGCGCGATGAATCGCGGGATTGAAGTCCGCAAACGGAATGATCAGCACGCGCCGGTCCTTGCTGGCCTTCAACCGCACACGGATGGTTCGGGTTTTCTTCACGCCATGAACCTTCGTATGAGGAAGAGGCGTCGGCTGGTTTGAGGCTCCCCGAATGGGCGTTGGCTTCCTACCGCCGCCGTAAATGGCGGACTTGGCGACTTCTGGTTGTGTCGATGTTGGTAAACGTTTCATGGTCGTACTCCTTTCACAAAAACTGATTGGTTCCTCATAGAAGACCTGTTCTTTTCTCTTAACCGAAAGTAAGGCTTCCTATGTTTTTCTATGTCTTTCTATGCTCTCCCTTACAAAGAAGAATTAAGGGGGACATAGAATGCGTAGACTTCTGTTATGAAAAACTGGCTTATCATTACGCCTTGTCCCGTACCACCCACCATTTGGCGGCTTTGCCGAATCCCTCCTTGTCTTTTCGGTATTGGTATTCAGGCATAAGCTCCCGAACCTTTTTGGCGTTGAACTTAAGCTTCTTGAGTTCCCGATTAAATTTCTTCGACGGGACTCGCTTACCACCAGGCTTTACACGCCCGTCGAGCCATTCTCTAATCTTCTGTTCTTTCGCCTTCCGCGTCTGTTCTCGCGGCGGTGCAGGCGCTAGCACGTCATCGATTCGTTGATCTTCGACTGGCTCGTCGTCCCACACGAGGCGAGCTGGAGGCGGACTCAGGCGCTGTGAGGGGTCTGATTCAATCCGACAGCGATACCCCTGCGTATCCGGGCCGAGGTTGGCTTTCATCGGCAATAGCAGCCGATAAGCGGAATCGGCAGGATCTCGCGTGAACGCAAAGCATGAGCGGGCTGCCGCCGGAAATCCGAGGCTGTCCATCACACGGTAAATTGCTGAGGTAGCCTTCTCCGCGGATGGCTTATTGAAATGCGTCACTCCGAGTACTGCGTAATTGCCCTCGAAAGCAAATCGTCGGATTTTGTTCAATAGGGCGCGCACGTCCGAATTCTTGCGCGAATCACGGTTGCCCATGAACGCGGCTAGCGGGTCGATGATGACCAGTGCAGCTTCGACCTCCACAGCGGCTCGGTGAATCTCGTCCATATGCTTGTCGATGGATAGTGCCGTCGCTTCGCCGGCTTCCGATTCAAACACATCGTCGATGATATGAACTTTAGAGAGATCAGCGCCTGCCGCGATTAGGCGCGGGACAATAGTGTCGCCCGCATCGTCCTCGCCGCTAATCATGATGACGTGCGACGGATCAGCGACAGACTTGACGCCGCCCGGCCAATCGCTTCCGCGCGTCACGCGCGCGGCAATATCGCAGCACCCAGTTGATTTTCCCTCACCCGGATTGCCAGCCATCAGAGCAATTTTGCGGCGATACAGGAAGCCCTTCCAAAGTGGCGATAGTTGTTCCGGCTCGATATCTGAGGCGCATCGCCTCGTGAGTGACGAGCTTTCCTCCTGCGGGTGTCCGATGCCTTCCTCGTGCTCTGCGGCGTCCGCGCCATCCCTCTGGAATGCTGCAAATCCATTGTCCGCGAACGCAAGGCTAATGATGTCCGACAGCGGCTCGAGGCGGTAAAGCATTTCGAATGCCTCAGGCTCCTCGAGCAAATCATGTAAGTGTTCGCCAGGTGCCGTTTTGTGCCTGCGGAAATAAGCAATTGACTTGTCGGCAAAGTCGCGGTGTCCGGCGTGCTCGAACAGGTCGGAGCCGCGTAGTACGCCTGCGGCAATGATTTGTGCAGCAGCGTCGCTGTCGAAGCCGAGCCCGGCGAAAAGCTTCTCCGGGTCAATGCCGTCGAGGCTCGCGCCGTCGATCCGTCTTTTCGCGCTGCGACCGCGCATCGGCAAGCGCTTCTGCTTCCGATTCGTCTCGGCCATCTTCTTAAAGCCTGACGCAGCCGACTGACCGTTTGATGTTCGCGCTTCAGGCGTGGCCATATAAACTCTCCCCGTCGTACTCGTCGTCTAACGTTTCATCTGGCCCGTCGTTCTCTGACACGTCATCGTCTGGCTCGTCGTCGTATTGCCAAAGCAGAAGCTCGTCCGGAACGTCGTCCAGCTCGCGGTGCGGACAGAACGTATAGATTCTGCCGGGCTGGAACTCCCGGAGCAGTTGGAGGCGGCGGTGGCGTTTGCTGCGCATCGGCAGGCGATTGCGACCGCGTAGCGGGAGCTTTCTTCCCGTTTCGCTGTAGAAAAAGCTCATGATGCTTTCCGCATTCTTTCGGCAGGATCGATCACGCACGGCTTACAGGCGGCAATGAATTCATCGATGAATTGCCTCGTGTACCGGACGTGGTATCCATCTACTTTCAGAAACCGGGGTCCGGCGCTTCGTGGATTTGTCAGGCGCGACATGCGCAAGCGCCCGAGCGGCAGACGATATCCGCGTGACTCCGCATACTCGACAGCTTCGAATTCCGTAAGTTGTTCGTCGGGATCAAAGCCGTTTGACTTCTTACGTTGTGGCAGCTTCTCCATTGTTCACTCCGTTCTGTTGGCCCACAAAAAAAGCCCGCCGCAATACCGTGATCACTCGAACCTTCTGGACGCGCACCGCGCGAACAGCGTTCGAGAGTCACCGCACCGCGGAGAGCTCTGTGCTACTGACGCTGCACATATCGAGCGATACATGCAAGCGAGAATTCATTCATCATTGTTAGTGACATGATTTTTATTACGACTTTGTGTCTTTACACCGTGCTTAATTAGCCGGAAGAGCTGCACAGCTTGCGCATGATCGCGAGCCGTGCAGAGCGACGCCCGGCCTGTGTGCTATCAATGACGACGCCCACGAAACGGCAGGCGTTCTGACAGCTTCGATTGCTCCGGGGTCGCAGCGCCGGACTTCTGATCGAGGTCGGACTTGAGCGCGAGCGATTTCCGTCCGTGCTTGATCGTGCGAATGTTGTGCCGCCAGACGTAGACGGCGAAGCTGGAGGGCGCGCATCCGATGTACTCAGCGCACGTCTTGTAATCGCCCCACAATCGACCGCCGCGTTTGATCCACGGGAGGCCGTCACGGTAGATCACGTTCCTGGGTTGCTTCTTCACGGGCTACTCCGTTGTGCTATGTGCCTCCATAGCTATACGGAGCAGCAACCCTTAATTTCGAGAAATCACAAAAAAAAGTTGGTGGGTGTAAAATTGCCCGGAAGCTATGCGCCGGTGTAGCTCAGTAGGTAGAGCAGGGGTTTTGTAAACCTCAGGTCGCGGGTTCGATTCCTGCCGCCGGCACCAAGCTGAAATCAGCGCGAAATCACGCCAGCAAGTGCACAGCAAGTGCACAGCGAAAATGAAAGGCGCTGAAACCTAGCAGTAGCAAAGGATGTAGCGGTTCGGAGCGGCTGCTTTGTAATCAGTAGGTCCCGGGTTCGACTCCTGGTGCCGGCACCACCCTCTCGTCACTTCCTGGTTCTGCCCTTGCGACGCTTGCAAGGGGGGGGCAACTCACTGCGCCCGCGACATGAGAAAGCTCGATCAAACCCTCGTCGGCCGGTAAATCGCGGCGAAGAC
>CAZSKQ010000188.1:0-4819 GCA_964607425.1 uncultured Woeseiaceae bacterium | reverse complement strand
TCGATGGAGTCGAAGGTGCGACGCTCGCCGCAGTATTCGCAGGTAATCTCGATCCTGCCCTGTTCCGCGAGGACGGCGGCGACTTCCCCCTGGCCGAGCAGCCTTAAGACATCTTCGGCGCGGCGGTTGCTGCAGCGGCAGCGGAACACGGTGCCGCGCGGGCGGAAAACCCGCAGGTCGTCCTCGGCGAACAGCTTCGTGAGCAGGTCCGGACCGACGCCGCCGGCCACGTCGCGCAGCCCCAGGGTCGAGGCGAGCAGGCCCACGCGGCGCCAGTCGTCCGCGGTCGGGTCGCCGGCGCTCGGCATCTGTTGCAGCAGGATCCCCCCGCAGCAGCGGCGGTCGCTCACCAGTTGCAGGTGGCTGGGGACCTGCGCGGAGCGCGCGTAGTAATGCTCGATGCTGTCCGCGAGCGAATCGCCGCTGACTTCCACGATGCCCTGGTAGGGCTGTTCCATGGCGCCCGCATCCACGGTAATCGCGCAGCGGGCCTTGCTCACGAGCTCGGGGAAGGCAATGTCCTGCTCCAGCGGCCCCGCACTTGCCATGCCGCGCAGCTCGAGCTCGCTGGTGCATTGCATGACCAGCATCGCCAGCGGGCCGCTGCCGCTGATCTGCAGCGTGATGGAGCCGTCGAATTTCAGGCTTTGCGCGATCAGTGCGCTGGCCGCGGCCGAGTGCCCCAGGGTTTCCAGCACCGGCTGCTCGTAGTCGCGCCCGAGCAGCATACGGTGCCAGCTCCGCTCGAGCTGGATAATCGCCCCGCGGACAGGCAGCGCCTCGAACATGAACGGCACGACGATATCCGTGCGGGCACTCACGTGGATTGCAGCCGCTCCTTCAGGAGACGATTCACCTGCTCCGGGTTGGCTTTGCCGCGCGTTTCCTTCATAACCTGTCCGACAAAGAAAGCGAGCAGTTTATCCTTGCCGGCGCGATATTCCTCCGCCTGCGCGGGATTGGCCGCGATAATGCGGTCGACGACGGGCAGGATCGCCGACGGGTCGGTGATCTGGCGCAGGCCGCGCGCTTCGATGATCGCGTCGGCGCTGCCCTCCCCCGCCCACATCGCCTCGAACACGTCCTTGGCGAGCTTGCCCGAAATCGTTCCGTCCTCGATCCGGTCGAGCAAGGCCGCGAGATCGCCTGGCGGTATCCGGCTATCGCTTATTTCGAGGCCGTCGCGGTTCAGGGCTCCGGAAAGCTCGCCCACGATCCAGTTGGCGGTGGACTGCGCCTCCGCCGCGGTCGCCGCTGCCACGGCTTCGAAGTAATCCGCGAGCGCCGGGTTCAGGACCAGGATTTCCGCATCGGCGGGCTTCACGCCGAGATCGGTGGTGAAACGCTGCCGTTTCGCGGCCGGGAGCTCCGGCAGCGTCTCGCGGACCGCCGCGATGAACGCCTGGTCCAGCTCGATCGGCAGCAGGTCCGGATCCGGGAAATAGCGATAGTCGTTCGCCTCTTCCTTGGTACGCATCGGGCGTGTCTCGCTCTTTTCGGAGTCGAACAGCCGCGTTTCCTGCACAACGGTGCCGCCGCCCTCCAGGACGTCGACCTGCCGCTCGATTTCGAACTCGATCGCTTTCTCGACGAAGCGGAACGAGTTCAGGTTCTTGATCTCGGTGCGCGTACCGAGCTGCGACTCGCCGCGCCGGCGGACGGATACGTTGGCGTCGCAGCGGAAGGAGCCTTCCTGCATATTGCCGTCGGAGATTTCGAGATAGCGCACGAGCGTGTGAATGCTGCGCATGTAAGCCACCGCCTCGGCCGCGGAGCGCAGGTCGGGCTCCGAGACGATCTCGAGAAGCGGCGTGCCGGCGCGGTTGAGGTCGATCGCGGTGTACTCGCCGAAGCCGTGAATGGACTTGCCGGCATCCTCCTCGAGGTGCGCCCGCATGATACGTATGCGTTTCTCCACGCCTTCACCGTCCAGGATCACGAGCTCGCCGGCCGCGACGATCGGCTGCTCGTACTGGCTGATCTGGTAGCCCTTCGGGAGATCGGGGTAGAAGTAGTTCTTGCGCGCAAGCACCGAGCGCACCGCGATCGTCGCGTTGACGGCCAGCCCGAACTTCACGGCCATGCGCACCGCTTCCGCGTTCAATACCGGCAGCACGCCGGGGTAGCCGAGGTCGATCAGCGACGCCTGCGTATTCGGGCTGGCGCCGTAAGCCGTGGGGGCGCCTGAAAATATCTTCGAGCGGGTCGCGAGCTGGGTATGGATCTCCAGCCCGATGACCGTTTCCCAGGCGCCGTTCATGCGAACGCGTCCGGGGCTGCCCGGTGCCAGTCGGTGAGGAGCTGGTACTGGTGCGCTACCTGCAGCAGGCGCGCCTCGGCGAAATGCGGCCCGACGAGCTGCAGCCCGACCGGCAGGCCGTCGGCGAAGCCGCAAGGCACGGAAATCCCCGGGAGACCGGCCAGATTGGCGCCTATCGTGTAGATGTCGTTCAGGTACATCGTGATCGGATCGTCGGTCTTCTCGCCAATCGCGAACGCCGGCGTGGGGGCGGTCGGCCCCGCGATGACGTCGACCTTCTCAAAGGCATTCCTGAAATCCGCGGTGATGAGCTGGCGCACCTTCTGCGCCCGCAGGTAGTAGGCCTCGTAGTAGCCCGCGGACAGCACGTAGGTACCGGTCATGATGCGCCGCTTCACCTCGGCGCCGAAGCCCTCGCCGCGGCTGCGGCAGTAGAGGTCGAGCAGGTCCTCGGGGTCATTCGCGCGGTGGCCGAAGCGCACGCCGTCGAAGCGGGACATGTTGGAGGAGCACTCGGCCGGCGCAACGACATAGTACGTCGGTACGGACAGGCCGATGTTCGGCAGGTCGATCTCGGTAAGCGTGGCGCCCTGCGCCTCGATTGCCGCCAGCGCTTCGCGGATACGTGCACCGCACCGCGGGTCGAGGCCTTCGTCGAAATGCTGGCGCACGACGCCGATGCGCAGCCCCTTGAGCGGCGCCGGCAGCGCGGCAAGGTAATCCGGCACCGGGTGATCGACCGACGTGGAATCTTTTTCGTCCAGGCCCGCCATGACACCTAGCAGCAGCGCGGCATCCTCGGCGCTGCGGGTGACGGTGCCGGCCTGGTCCAGGCTGGAGGCAAACGCGACCATGCCGAAACGCGACACGCGGCCGTAGGTCGGCTTCAGGCCGACGGTGCCGGTGAGGGCGGCGGGCTGGCGGATCGAGCCGCCGGTATCCGTGCCGGTGCCCGCCGGCGCGAGGCGCGCCGCAACCGCGGCCACGGTGCCGCCGGAAGAACCGCCCGGCGAGCGCGACAGGTCCCACGGGTTGCGCACCGGCCCGAAATAACTCGTCTCGCTGGACGAGCCCATCGCGAACTCGTCCATGTTGGTCTTGCCGAGCATCACCGCACCGGCGGCTTTCAGGCGCGCGACGACCGTGGCGTCATAGGGCGAGACGAAATTCTCGAGCATGCGCGAACCGCAGGTCGTGCGCACGCCTTCCGTGCAGAACAGGTCCTTGTGCACGATCGGCAGGCCCTGCAACGGAGCCCGGCGGCCGGCGGCACGCGCCTCGTCCGCGGCCGCAGCCGCGGCCCGCGCCTCGTCGGCGGTGACGGTGACGAAAGCGTTGAGCTGCCCGTCCGAGCCCGCGATCCGGTCGAGCAGCGTTTCCGTGAGCTCGACCGCGCTGAAATCACCGGCGGCGAGTCCGCGCGCCAGCTCCGAGAGCGTCCTGACGTGTAAGGGCTCGCTGCTCACTAATCGATGACTTTGGGGACCAGGTAGAAACCGTCCTCGGCGGCGGGCGCGTTTGCCTGGATAGCGTCGCGGTCGATCTGCTCGGTTACGACATCTGCCCGCAGCCGCTGCGACTGGTTCAGGGGATGGGCCATCGGCAGCACGTCGCCGACCGGTGCGGCCTGCAGCCGGTCGACAAAATCGACGATGCGTGACAGCTTGGCGACCACGTCGTCAAACTCACTCGCCTCGAGTTGCAGGCGGGCGAGCATGGCAATGTGTTGCACCTGTTTCGCAGTTAACGACACGGGTTCGATCCGACTGTGACAGCCTTCGCATTTCGGCCTGACCGAGGGCCCGCAATGATACCTGCCGCCTTGCTGATTGTCCTGCGCATTGCTAGATTACGCCGATAATTCTGACCCCCGGGACCCCAGGGCGTGCTAAAGAACATTCTAGGTTACTTCTCGAACGATTTGTCTATCGACCTGGGGACTGCAAACACTCTTATCTACTCACGCGGACACGGCATCGTGCTCGACGAGCCGTCAGTGGTTGCCATCCGTGAAGACAGCGGACGGGGTGGCCGCGTCGTAGAGGCGGTCGGCGCCGAAGCGAAGAACATGCTCGGCAGGACCCCCGGCAACATCACGGCGATCCGGCCGCTGAAGGACGGCGTCATTGCCGATTTCACGGTCACCGAGAAGATGCTGCAGCATTTCATCCGCAAAGCGCACGGCTCGCGGTACTTCCGCCCGAGCCCGCGCGTGCTGGTGTGCGTGCCGTACGGCTCCACCCAGGTGGAACGGCGGGCCATCCGCGAGTCCGCCGAAGGCGCCGGCGCGCGCAAGGTACACCTGATCCCGGAACCGATGGCGGCGGCGATCGGCGCCGGCATGCCGGTGCACGAGGCACGCGGCTCCATGGTGCTCGACATCGGCGGCGGCACATCCGAGGTCGCGGTCATTTCCCTGAACGGTATCGTCTACGCGGCATCCGTGCGCATCGGCGGCGACCGCTTCGACGAGGCAATCACGAATTACGTGCGCCGCAACTACGGCATCCTCATCGGCGAGGCGACCGCGGAAAGGATCAAGCACGAGATCGGCTCGGC
>CAZSKQ010000187.1:0-4840 GCA_964607425.1 uncultured Woeseiaceae bacterium | reverse complement strand
AAGGTCCCGAAAGGGAGCCATTCCTCCAAAGGTTCCCCCGACCATCCCTCCGCCCTGCTTCGCCCCTTGAGAATCGGTGCCACCCTCCCGAAGGTCCCGAAAGGGAGCCATTCCTCCAAAGGTTCCCCCGACCATCCCTCCGCCCCGTTTCGGCCCCACGGATCCGGTGCCACCCTCCGCAGGTCCCGGAAAGATTCTCCAAAGGCCTCCCCCCGCCACCCCTCCGCCCTGCTTCGCTCCCCCGGGGATCGGTGCCTCTCCCCCTCGATTCCGAAGCGGGCAATTGCAGCACCGTCTCCACCGGCTCCGCTCCGCGTTGCGGTATTATCGAGGCTTCCTCGCCTGCTGCAGCTCATCATGCCCGCCACAATCGAAATTTCCGACCGTAACCTGCTGAAGGCGCAGGCCTTCATTGACGGCCAGTGGGTCGACAGCGACAGCGGTGAGACCTACGCCGTCACCAACCCGGCAGATGAAAGCGTGATTGCGGAAGTCGCCCGATGCGGCGCCGCGGAAACACGCCGCGCGATCGAAGCCGCGGAACGCGCAATGACCGGCTGGCGATCGAAAACGGCACTCGAGCGTGCCGCCGTCCTGCGCAAGTGGTTCGACCTGCTGCTGGATAACCAGGAAGACCTCGCGCGCATCATGACGGCCGAGCAGGGCAAGCCGCTGGCGGAGTCGCGCGGAGAGATCGCGTACTCCGCGGGCTATGTCGAATGGTTTGCGGAGGAGGGCAAGCGCCTCTACGGCGATACCATCCCGGCACCGGCAAACGACAAGCGCCTGCTCGTGATCCGGCAGCCGGTCGGCGTGGTCGCCTGCATCACGCCCTGGAATTTCCCGACCGCGATGCTTGCCCGCAAGGTCGCCCCGGCGCTTGCCGCGGGGTGCAGCGTGGTCTGCAAGCCCGCCAACTACACGCCGCTCTCCGCACTCGCATTCGCGGAGCTGGGCGCGCGCGCCGGCATTCCGCCCGGCGTCATCAACGTCGTGTCCGGCCGGACGCAGGAAATCGGCGAGGAGCTCACGTCGAACCCTGTCGTCCGCAAGCTGACGTTCACCGGCTCGACCGAGGTGGGCAAGATGCTGGTAGCCGCCTGCTCGAAGACCATGAAACGCACTTCCATGGAGCTCGGCGGCAACGCGCCGTTCATCGTGTTCGACGATGCCGACGTGGACGAGGCGGTCAAGGGTGCGATTGCCTGCAAGTTCCGTAACGCCGGCCAGACCTGCGTGTGCGCGAATCGCTTCCTGGTGCAGGAAGGCATTCATGACGAATTCACCCGGCGCTTCGTGGCCGCCACCGCCGAGTTGAAAGTCGGCAACGGCTTCACGGAAGGCGTGAACATCGGCCCGCTCATCAGCGCCAAAGCCGCCAACGATGTGCGTGGCTTCATCGACGATGCGCTGGCGAAGGGCGCGCGGGTTGCCTTCGGCGGCGAGCCGTCCGGGCAGGGCAGCCACTTCGTCAACCCGACGGTGCTGACAGGCGTCGATACCGGCATGCGCGTCTTCAACGAGGAGATCTTCGGGCCGGTTGCGCCAATCTTCAGGTTCAGGACAGAAGAAGAGGCAGTGGCCATGGCGAACGACACGCCGTTCGGGCTCGCCAGCTATTTTTACTCGCGCGATGTCGGCCGGGTCTGGCGCGTTGCCGAGGGCCTGGAATACGGTATCGTCGGCATCAACGAGGGGCTCGTCTCCAATCCGATGGCGCCGTTCGGCGGGATCAAGGAATCGGGCCATGGACGCGAGGGTTCGCAGTACGGTCTCGACGATTACACGGAGATCAAGTACATGTGCCTCGGCGGCATCCAGTAGGAGCCGTTTCCGCGCCCGGGATACAAGTCCGATTCCGGCTAATTGCACGCGGGCCGCGGCGTATACTCGCGTGCAATGCAGCAGAACGAAATCTACGAGCGTGCCCGGCTGGCCCGGGATCCCCGGTTCGACGGGCAGTTCTACATCGGCGTCACCACCACCGGTATCTATTGCCGGCCGATCTGCCCCGTCACCTCCCCGAAGCCGCAGAACGTCCGCTTTTTCCCCACCGCCGCGGCCGCGGCGGAGGCCGGCTTTCGCCCGTGCCTGCGCTGCCGCCCCGAGTGCGCGCCGGGCACGCCGGCGTGGAACGGCACCTCGACGACCGTGCGGCGAGGCCTGCGGCTGATAGCCGGCGGCGCACTGGACGGCGGCGACGTGGAATCGCTCGCCGAGCGCCTCGGGGTCACGAGCCGCCACCTGCGGCGCCTGTTCACCCAGCACCTCGGTGCGTCGCCGCTCGCCGTCGCGCACACTCAGCGTCTGCATTTCGCCAAGCGCCTGATCGACGACACGCGCCTGCCCATGAGCCACATTTCCGTGGCGGCCGGATACGGCAGCGTACGCCGGTTCAACGATGCCTTCCTGAAGAGCTACGGCCGCTCGCCCCGGGATCTGCGGCGCGCCGGCCGCGGCGACGCCGCCACCCCGGTCAAGGGCAACCCGCCGGCGCTTACCTTGCGCCTGCCGTACCGCGCGCCATTCAACTGGCGCGCGATGCTCGGGTTCTTCGGCCCGCGGGCGACGCCGGGCGTGGAGTGCGTGGACGGCGAGACCTACCGGCGGGCGCTCGCGATAGACGGCCGGCACCTTGTCCTCGGCATTCGGCCCGCCGACCGCGAAGGCTTCCTCGCGCTCGAGCTGGACGGCGCGGCCACCGAATCGCTGTTCGAAGTGATCCAGCGCGCGCGCGAGGTATTCGACCTGGACGCGCCGGTCGCGGACATCGGCGCCGCACTCGGGCGCGATCCGGCGCTCTGCCGGCTGCTCGCGCGCCATGCCGGCATCCGGGTGCCCGGCGCCTGGAGCGGTTTCGAAATCACCGTGCGCGCGATCCTCGGCCAGCAGGTGTCGGTAAAAGGCGCGACGACGCTGGCCGGACGCATCGCGGAGCGCTACGGGGAACCGCTCGCGCTGGAGGGCCGCGCGCCCGGCGACGCGCTGACCCGCCTGTTTCCGACACCGGAACGGCTTTTGCGCGCGCGCTTCACGCGCATCGGGCTGGTGCGCAGCCGTGCCGACACCATTCGCCAGGTGGCCGCGGCGGTCCTTGGAGGCGATCTCCAGTTCGATGCGGCACAGGATCCGGTGGAGTTCTGCCGCGCACTCTGCCGCCTCAAGGGCATCGGCGACTGGACGGCGCAGTACGTCGCCATGCGCGCCTTGAAGCATCCGGATGCCTGGCCCGCAACCGACCTTGGCTTGCTGAAAGCGTTACGGCACCCGGAAAGAATGCGGCCCGCGGATCTCGCGCGCCGCGCCGAGCGCTGGCGGCCGTGGCGCGCCTACGCTGCTACGCTGTTATGGGGTTCGCTGCCGGGCTCCGGAGGATGACACCATGTATTACCGTTACCTGCCGACCCCTGTCGGCGACCTGCTGCTGGCGGGCGACGACGAAGCGCTTTGCGTCGTCGGCTTTCCGCAGGGGTCGATGCGGCGGGAACCGGACCCCGCCTGGATCTACTCGGAGCAACATCTGAACGCCGCCTGCGGGCAGCTGCAGGCGTATTTCGAAGGCACGCGCCAGGCCTTCGACCTGCCGCTGCGCCCGGCCGGTACCGAGTTCCAGCTGCGGGTGCTGGAGGAGCTCCGTAACATCCCTTACGGCACGACCGTCTCCTACGGCGATATCGCGCGGCGTATCGGCAAGCCAAAGGCCGTGCGCGCGGTCGGCGCCGCGAACGGGCGCAACCCCATTCCCATCGTCATCCCCTGCCACCGGGTCATCGGCGCCAGCGGCGACCTCACCGGCTTCGGCGGCGGCCTTGCGGTGAAGGAAGCCCTGTTGCGGCACGAGCTGGAGCACAGCCGCTTTCCGCACGTTCGCGCCTGACGGCGCTCGCCGCATGAGCGCCTGTCGTCCTTGTGGTGTTGGCGCAACAAATGGCGCTCGGCCGTTGCCACGGGCTTTTCGGAATGCGACCCGTTCGTCTCATATGTGAACCGTTTCAGTATCATACCGTTCTGAAAAGCACTAAACTCAGGCTCTGCAGGATCACTTGGGGGCTGTTGTGGTCGCAACAAAACGCACGGTGACAAGGCAGCCATCGCTCGCAAGCATGACTGACGGAGATCTGACGATGCACACTGCATTCCTGACGGCGCGCCGCTTCGCGGCCGCTGTAACGCTGGCACTTGCCGGCCTCGCCATCGCGACGGGGGCACAGGCGCAAGGCCAGGGCCTCGCCGGCGATTTCCTCGACGAGATCATTGTGACCGCCACCAAGCGGCAGGGGGGCATCGATGTGCAGGAAGCCGGGCTGGCGGTGAGCGCTTATGGCGAAAGCCAGATCGACGCGATGCACCTGCGCGACCTCTCGCAGCTCGGCTTCGTGGCGCCGAGCGTGCAGCTTGAAGACATCGGCACTACCCGCGGTACCGCAAATTTCACGGTTCGCGGCATTGGCATCAACAGCTCGATTCCTTCGATCGACCCGGCCGTGGGCGTGTTCATGGACGGCGTGTATCTCGGCATCAACGGCGGGGTCGTGCTCGACATGTTCGACATCTCCTCGATCGAAATCCTGCGCGGCCCGCAGGGATTGCTCTTCGGCCGTAACGTGACCGGCGGCGCGGTGCTCATCAACACGAGTCGGCCGACCGACGACCTCAGCTTCGAAGCGAAGGTGGCCGCGGAAACGGGTCTCAACCAGTACTACTCAGCACGCGTGGCCGGCCCGTTCGGCGAGGCTTCCGGCGGCAAGCTCGCCGTCTACTACAACACCGACGACGGCTGGCACAAAAACCTGGCCACCGGCGAAGATCACGGCGCGGCCGACACGAAGCTCATCCACGC
>CAZSKQ010000186.1:0-4988 GCA_964607425.1 uncultured Woeseiaceae bacterium | reverse complement strand
GCAGGCGCACCTGCCCGTCCGGCGTGAGCTGCTGCGCGAGCAATGCCACTTCGAGTGCAACGCCGGGCGCGGCGCCGTACGCGGGCGGCGGCGCAGCGGCGGTATCCACGTATCCCGGTGTGGCGTACGGGGGCGGCTCGTACGCACCGTGGGCGTATTGCTCTTCCGGATACGGCGCCTGGGCGTACGGATCGGGAGGATATTGCCCTTGCGCATACGGGTCCTCCGCGTATTGGTCTTCGGGATATGACTCCCCGGGATAAACCTCCCCGGCATACGGCGGCTGGTCGTAGCCGTCCGGGTACGCGGCCTGCGCGTAAGGATCTTCCGCGGCGCCGGGCTCGCCCTGCACGGGCTGCGTGAAGGGCAGCCCGGTCGTGCTTTCGGCCATGGCCAGAAACAGGTCCTGCATGGACGCGGCGTACTGCGGCGCGAAATTCTGCGCGGCCGCCGCCAGCACGTCCTGGCCGAAGCCCACCAGCGCGCTGCCCACCACCGGCGGCAAGGCGCTGCAGGCGGCCAGCGAAACGCACGCGGCGACGGCGGCCCACGGCCCGGCGCGACGTCTCTCGGTACGGGATTGCTCGATCATGCTGTCTTCCCTCTCGTGAGGAGCCGCTGGTGCTCGCGTGTTCATGCCCGGTGGGCGGAGTGCGCCGCTCCGTTGTCCGCTCCCGGCGAGCGAATCTGCGGCAGTGCGCGAGGCAAAGCCTGAAAAAGCCGTGAGAAAGTGCTGAGAAAGCGCTGACCCGGCCCCGTCGCCACAAAGGTCAACGAATTCAGCGCCCTAGCACGTGGACGATGCTTGCATTCGGCCCCGGCGCGTTCGACACTCCGGCCCCATGGGGAAGCTGGCCGACGGATTCAGGATCGGGGACTGCGAGGTGCGCCCCGAGGACGGGACCGTCCGCTCGCCGTCGGGATTGCGACGCCTCGGGCCCCGGCCGATGGCGGTGCTGGTGACGCTGGCCGCACACCCCGGCAAGGTGTTCAGCCGCGACGAGCTGATGGCCGAGGTCTGGTCCGGCCTGGTCGTCTCCGACGAGACGCTGTCCCGCTGCATCTCCGACCTGCGGCAGGCGCTGGACGACGACCCGCGCACGCCCCGCTACATAGAGACGCTGCCGCGCCGCGGTTACCGCGTCATCGAGCATCCGCAGCCGCTGGCCGACGATCGCGAAGACGCAGCGCCGGCCGCGTCGGCGGTGGCGGGCGAGGCGGTCGCGGGCGAGGCGGTCGCGAATCCGGCGCCCGCCACGCCCGCTACGGCACCCCGGTTGCGCCAGGCGCGTGCGTGGCTCGTCGTCGCTCTTGCGGTGCTGCTCGTTGCCGCGGGCTGGCTCGCGGTGAATCCCGATTCCGGCCGGGAAGCGTCGCCGGCCGACCCGGCGCTCGCGGAGAACGGCATCGCCGTGCTGCCGTTCGTCAACCTGAGCGACGATCCCGAGCTCGAGTACTTCAGCGACGGCCTCTCCGAGGAGCTGATCCACCGCCTCGCGAGCGTGCAGGCGCTGGCGGTCGTCGCACGCACCTCCGCGTTCGCCTTCAAGGGCACCAACAAGGACGTTCGCGAGATCGGCCGCGCGCTCGGTGTCAGTTACGTGCTGGAGGGCAGCGTACGCAGCCTCGGCGACCAGGTGCGGGTCGGCGCCCGGCTCATCGACGTGCAGAGCGGTTTTCACCTGTTCAGCCGGGTGTACCAGCGTCCCATGGCCGAGCTGTTCGCGATCCAGGAGAACGTGGTGCTGGAAGTCGGCGCGGCGCTCCAGCGGCGGTTGCCGGGAATCCCGGACAGGCTGGGCAACCCGGCAAGGGCAACGGCCAACTTCCCGGCGTACCAGGCGTATCTCCAGGGGAGATACCACCTGTCGCGCCGGACCGCGAAGGACCTGGAGATAGCGATCGAATACTTCGAGCGATCGCTGCAACTGCAGCCCGATCGCTCGAGAACGCATTCCGCGCTGGCCGCCGTGTACGCGTTCATGCCGTACTACGTGCAGGAGCGGCCGCTGTCGGAGATCGGCACCAAGGCGAGGCAGCACGCCGAGACCGCCATCCGGCTGGATGCAGAGAACGCGGAAGCGCACTCCATCCTGGGCATGGTTCAGATGACGTTCGGTCGCGACTGGGCGCGCGCAAAAAGATCGCTGGCGCGGGCACTGGAGCTCAGTGCCGGCGATGCGCAGATACTGAATCTGTACGGAGACTACTTCTACCTGGTCGGCGACTACGTGTCAGCGCTGCAAATGGAAGGTGCTGCCGCGGCGCTGGAGCCGCTGTCCCCGATACACCAGCTGGAGCTGGGCCTCGTCTACGATTTCAGCGGCCAGTACGACCGGGCCATTCAGCAGGCAAAGCTCGCGGTCGCCCTGAACGAGCAGCTGCCGAACGCGTGGTGGCAGCTTTGCCGGGCGTACATCCACGCCGGCCGTTCGGAACTCGCGGAGATCGAGCTGCGCGAGAACGGCGCCAAGCTCGGGGAGGGCTACGTTGCGCGAGTGCGCGCCTTGCTGGCCGTGGAGCGCGGCGATCAAGCGATCCTGCTGTCGACCGCCGAGGAAATGGAACGCCGGTTCCTTGGCGCGGGCGGATCGCCCACGATCGTTGCGTATCACTTCGCGCTCGCCGGTGAGGACGCGAAGGCCGCCGCTTACATCCGGCGCGCCATCGACTCCGACGACGCGATCCTCGTCTCGCCGATGTACTTTTTCCTGCCGGAAGACTGGGCGGACCTCAGCGGCGTGCAGGACGCGCTCGGCGAAGCCGGCCTGCGGGAGCTCTATGACCTGCGCCGCCGCCACATCGCGGCCGGCGTGGGCCGCGTGCTCCCCGCACGCAACAAGCTTCCATCGGTCGGACGCGCTATGCCGGTCCCCCGCGATGACGGCGCAATAACAACCAGCCGTACAGCAGTCCGTTGAGCACCAGCACGGCCGCGGCGAGCCACAGTTGCGCGCCGCGCGTCAGTCCGGGCGGATAGATCAACGGATACAGGTAATGTGCGATGAAGCCGGATTCGTACCCGGCTTCTCCCGCGCTTCGCCTCAGCAGATTTTCCAGCGGCGTCAGGGGGCAGGTACCGCCGCTGACTTCGATCCAGGCACCCCAGAGGAACGCCGGCACGTGCGCCAGCGCGAGCCGGTGGAAGCGCAGGACGAGCAGCCCGCCAAGCACGACGAACAGCACGAACGCGAGGTGCAAGAGCAGCACCGCGTCGGCCGCGACGCGCGCAACGGCGGGGTCCGCAAACGGGTTCGGCAGCGGTTCCATGAGCGTTGCCGCCTATTGGATCAGGATTGTGGATGCGCCGCACGGACCCGCGTCGGCCGTGAGGCACCGGGAAAACTGGCTATACTTCGGGCATCCAGCCAGTCGTACTCACTTCCACGGCCTTGCCCGACGCGCCGTGAGTGTCCATTCCCGTGTGCCTGTGTGTGGACCGTCTTCGCCAAACAGAAATACCCATCCGCTCAGCGGATCGCGCTGGTTGTGGCGGGAGTGTTCGCCGCGACCGGCGCCGCGTGGGTCCTGCTGACCGACGTCCTGCTCTATGAAGTAACCCGGGATTCGGTGCTCGTGGCGCGCATCGAGACCGCCAAGGGCTGGATGTTCGTGCTGCTGGCCACCCTGCTTCTCTACGTGGTGGCGTACCGGAGTGCCCTTCGCCTGGCGCGTGCCCAGAGCGGCGTGTCCGCCGTCGTCGAGAGCATCGCGGACGGAGTGCTCCTGCTCGGTCCGGACCGGGCCATCCGGCGCGCCAATCCGGCGGCCATGCAGATGCTCGGCGCAGAAGACCTCGTGGGCATGAATGCGGAGGAATTCTCCCGTCGTTTCCGGGTCTCCTACCTCAGCGGTGCCCTCGTGCCGCCGCAGGATTTCGTCTCGCAGCGTGTATTCGACGAGGGAGGGCCGCTGCATTACAAAGCTCGCCTGTACCCGGAGAATGCCCCCGAGCGCATCGTCTCGGTGACCGCGGCCGCCGTTCGTGTATACGCGGCCGAGTCGCCGGAGATGGTCGTCAGCGTCATGCACGACATCACCGAGTCCGAGCGGCTGAGCGCGCTTCGCGACCAGTTCTTCGACGCGGCCGCCCACGGGCTCAAGACGCCGGTAGCCATCATCAAGGCCAACGTACACCTGTTGCTGACGGGCGGAGCGTCCTACGCAGCGGAGGCGGCGGCGGACATAGGGCAGCAGTGCGACCGCATGGACCTGCTGGTGCAGAACCTGTTCGTGGTGGGCCGGATCCGCTCCGACAGCCTGCGCCTCTATCCGCACGAAACCGAGCTTGCGGCACTGGTCGAGCAGGTCACGACGGCCGAGCGCGCCCGCTGCGCGGACCGCCGTATCGCCAGCGAGCTCCCGCCAGGGTGGTGCCCGCGAATCCATGCCGACCAGGAGCGCTTCGCCCTCGCACTCCGCAATCTGCTGGACGAAGCGATCCGGCTGTCCGTCCCGCCCGAACCGGTGACCATGATGCTGGTACGGCAGGAGCGTGACGCCGCCATCGGCGTCCGGCACCGTGCCCCCACGCCCGGCCAGAAAGGCCCGAGCCAGCTCGAGCAGGATGATCTCGGGATCGGCCGACTGGTCGCAACGGCGATCATCGAGGCGCACGGCGGAACACTGCGTGACTGCACGCAGGGCAGCGAGGCAACGACCTGGATCACACTGCCGGTGATCGAGAGCGGAGCATGACGCCGCGGCGGGATTATCCTCGTCGTCGAGGACGAGACGGCAATGGCGGAAGCCATGTTGCGCGTGCTCGACCTGGCCGGTTACCCGACCCGGCGTGCGGAGAATGGATTGCAGGCTCTGCAGGCGGTCGCGAGACGGAAGCCGGCGCTCGTTCTGCTCGACATTCTGATGCCGGTCATGGATGGCTGGCAGTGCGCACGGGAGCTGCGCTTCCGCTACGGCAGCTCCCTGCCGATCGTGATCGTGACCGCGGCGGAACATGCACGGGCACGCGCCGCGGAGCTGGGCGC
>CAZSKQ010000185.1:2393-5024 GCA_964607425.1 uncultured Woeseiaceae bacterium | reverse complement strand
CCTTCCGCCGTCTGCACCAGCGCCTCATAGGTCGGCATGATCAGCTTGCGCCGGCCGATCTTCTTGAGGAATGCGGCTATCGCCTCGTGTGCCTGCGAATAGCCGCTGCGCACGGTCAGCGGGTACCAGCGCATCGCGATCTCGCCGTTGGCGGTGCCGGTGAATCCATAAGCATCGTCCAGGGCCGTCAACTGCGCCTCACCCAGCGTCCCGGGGAGGCCGTCCAGGAAGTGCAGCCATTCCTGGGTGCTCCAGGCCGCGGTGATATCGCTGTCCGGCAGGGTATCGTTTGCCAACCAGGCCTCGCGCACCGCATCGACCGCCTGCAGCGGCCGGGACACGATCCGCGGTGCCGACTCCGGGATAGTGGTGCCGTAGATCCACTCCTCGAGCTCCTCCCGTGTTGCCTTGCCCGGATAGCGGTCGAGCAGGTTCGCTTGCGCGTACTCGATGAACCGGGTGGTCGGTATCGACTGAAACGCGAAATGGTCGAAGTAGCCGCGCAGGAATGCATCGAACTCGGCGCGCCCGAAGCGCTCCTCCAGGAACTCGAGGAGCCACGCGCCCTTGTCGTAGGCGACGCCGGTGAGCGGGTCGCCGGCGACCACCCTGACGTCCGGCCGGATCGCCAGCGCGCGCGCCTGCGCGGGCAGGTCGGCGAGGCTCGCGCCCAGCGCGTTCCGCGCGATCACGAACTCCATGTCGGCGAGCTCCTGGCCGTACAGCGCTTCGACGATGCGGTTCTCCACGTAGCTGGTTACGCCCTCGTTGAGCCAGGCATCCTTGGGGGTGGAGAAGGTCACCAGGTTACCCGACCAGCTATGCGCCAGCTCGTGCGCGATCAGGGATACCAGCGACTTGTCGCCGACGATCACTGTCGGGGTGATGAAGCTGAGCCGCGGGTTTTCCATGCCGCCGTACGGGAACGACGGCGGCAGCACCAGCATGTCGTAGCGCTCCCAACGGTACGGCCCGTACAGCTCCTCGGCCACCTCGATCATCCGCTCGGTGTCGGCGAACTCGGCGGCGGCCCTTTCGACCATAGCCGGCTCGGCCCATACGCCACTGCGCTCGCCGACCGGCTCGAACACGAGGTCGCCGGCGGCGATCGCCAGCAGGTAGGACGGGATCGGCTGCGGCATCCGGAACGAATAGTCGCCGTCACGCACGGCGCCGGGGTCGTTGTCGGCGCTCATCAGCACCATCGCGTTCCGCGGCGAGGTGACGTGCGCGGTGTAGGTGAAGCGCACCCTTGGCGTGTCCTGCAGCGGCACCCAGGAGCGCGCGTGGATCTGCTGCGACTGGCTGAACATGAAGGGCTGCTCCCCGCCGCCGGTCATCGCCGGCGTCAGCCATTGCAGGCCCGAGGCCTCCGGCGAGCTGCGATAGCTCACGCGAATACGCTCCGGCTGCCCGGGTGCCTGGATGCTGAGCCTGCTGCCCAGCGGTTCGACCGGCTCGGCCAGGGTGTACTCGAGCGCGCTCCAGGAGCCGTCAGGCTCCCCGGCAGTCACCTGCCCTATTACCAGGCCGCGGGTGTCGAGCACCAGTTCGGTGGCCGCCGGGTCGCGCCAGTCGAGCCGGTAGGTCGCGCTGCCGGCGAGTTCCTTGCGCTCGAAGCTCAGCTCCAGCTCGAGGGCGAGATCCTCGATCCGCACCTTGTCCGGCTGGGCGTACGACAGCGAATCGTACTCGGCGGCGGGTGCAGTGCCGGCACTATCCGCGCGCGGCTCGGTCGCACTGTCGCCCGCCGGCGCGTTCTCGCGCGAGCAACCGCCGAGCAGGAGCGCGGCGGTAATGAAAACAAGGAGGCTGGAACGCATGGGGACACCCCTGTTGCGAATAAACGACGGAGTGTAACGCCTGCGGATGCGCGCGTCAGGGTAGCGGCGGCAACGTCATCGGACGGCGGGACGCTTGGCCGCCGGCAGCGACGCCGACCTGCTAAGCTCAATGCTGTCCGCCGGCCGGCGGAGAGCAACCCACGCACAGCCCTGTCCGGGTGTCCCGCAACCACTGGAGATCCGCTTGTGAAACTTTATTACGCCCCCGCTGCCTGCTCGCAGGCCCCGCACATCGCCTTGCATGAGCTCGACCTGCCCTTCGAGGCGGTCAAGGTCGATCTCGCCACTCACACGCTGCCCGACGGCTCCGATTACTACACCGTGAACCCGAAAGGCTATGTGCCGCTGCTGCTCCTCGACGACGGTACGCGGCTTACCGAAGCCCACGTGGTCCTGCAATACATCGCCGATCTCAGGCCCGGCAGGCTCGCGCCCGAATTCGGCACGATCGAGCGCTGGAAGCTGATGGTGTGGCTGGGCTTTATCGCGACCGAAGTGCACAAGGGTTTCGGCCCGCTGTGGTCGCCGCAGACGCTGCGCGAGGTGCGGGACACCACGATCCAGGCGCTGAACCGCCGCTTCGAGCTGCTTGCGGATACTCTCGCGGGGCAACCTTTCCTCACCGGAGAGGATTTCACGATCGCGGACGCTTACCTGTTTGTGCTGCTCAACTGGACGAAGGTGCACAACGTCGACATCTCCCGCTGGCCGTCACTCGGAGAGTTCCAGGCCCGCGTCGGCGAGCGGCCGGCAGTACAGGACACCCTGAGGAAGGAGGGACTCGCGG
>CAZSKQ010000185.1:0-2293 GCA_964607425.1 uncultured Woeseiaceae bacterium | reverse complement strand
GGCTGCTTTTGGCTTGCGTCCCTCCGGCGCGACCCGCAGGCTGATGACGATCGTCGTGACCAGGATGCCGACGATGATGCCGACCGACAGCATTGGCGCTACCTCGAAGAAGTCGTGAGTAACGAGCTTGAAGCCTGCGAACGCGAGCACGGCGGCAAGCCCATAGTGCAGGTACCGTACTTTCTCGAGCGACGCGACGAGTACCACGTAGAGCGATCGCAAGCCGAGTATCGCGAACGCGTTCGAACTGTACACCAGGAACTCCCGCCGGGTTACCGACAGCGCCGCCGGAACGGAATCGATGGCGAACAGGATATCGCTCAACTCCAGGCCGATGATGGCAACCAGGAGCGGCGTGATCAGGAGCTTGCCGTTCTCGCGGATGATGAGATGCGGACTGGAGCGATCCCTGCTCATGGGCAGGTGCCGCGCCAGCCAGTTGACGAGCTGGTTCTCCACCACCTCTTCCGGCGGCTCCCGCAGCGCCCGCCACGCGGCAAAAAACAGGAGCGCGCCGAAGAGGTAAGTGATCCATTCCCAGCGCTCCATCGCGGCCACGCCGAGGAAGATGAAAATCCCGCGGAACACGAGCGCGCCGAAAATGCCCCAGAGCAGCGCCCGCCGCTGGTTCTCCAGCGGAATCTGCAGTGTCTGGAAGATCAACAGGAAGACGAACAGGTTATCGAGGCTCAGGCTTTCCTCGATGAGATAAGCCGCGAGGTACTCCTGCGCGGCGTCGGCGCCCATCAGCGCCCACACGAAAATGCTGAAACCGAGGCCGACCGAGATCCAGACGCCGCTCCAAAGGATATCCTGCCGGCGCGAGCGGCTGTGCGCGCCGCGGTGGGAGAAGAGATCGATCGCGAGCAATATGAAGAGCGTGGACCCGAAGCCGATCCACGCCCATTGTGGAATGTCGTTCATCTTTTACTGGTGTCCGGGAATTACAGCCTTGCGCGGCCAACCAGTGAAAGGCCGGCACCGGCTGAGAAATAGTAAGCGTTTTACCGGCGACTCAATCGTGCACCGCCACGGCCTGCCGGCTGTTGCGTACCGAATACCCCCCGTAAATTAGCAGGCCGATGGCCATCCAGATCACGAAGTACTGCCAGGTCACGAGCGCCAGGTTCAGCATCAGGTAAACGCAGGCAGCAACGCCGAGCAGCGGGAAAATCGGGCTGAACGGCACCCGGAAAGGGCGATGCAGGTCGGGTCGGGTCTTGCGCAGCACGAGCACGCCGACGCAGACGACGACGAAGGCAAACAACGTCCCGATATTCACCAGCTCGGCGATCGCCGCGATCGGCGCAAAGCCGGCTACACAGGCTGCGACAATGCCGATAAGGACGATCACGAAAATCGGCGTCCGCGTGCGCGGATGCACGGTGGCGAATCGCTGCGGCAGCAATGCGTCGCGCGACATGGCGAACAGCACCCGCGATAGTCCGTAGTACATGACCAGCATGACGGACGTCAGGCCGGCGATCGCTCCGGCGGCCACGATGGCACCCCCCCAGCGATACCCGAGGTTCAGCAGCGCTTCCGAGACCGGCGACGGCGTGTTCAGCGTCTGGTAGGGCGCGATGCCGGTCAGCAACCCGGCCACCACCATGTATATCAGTGTGCAGATCGCGAGCGACGCGATGATGCCGATCGGCATGTTGCGCTGCGGCTCTTTGGTTTCCTCCGCGGCAGTGGAGACTGCATCGAAGCCGATGTAGGCGAAAAAGATGAGCGCCGCCCCTTGCACGACGCCTTCCCAGCCAAAAGGCATGAACGGCGACCAGTTGTCCGGGTTGACGTTCCCGAGGGCAATGAAGATGAAAATCGCAATCGCGGTCAGCTTGATGAATACGATCGCGGCATTGAAACGCGCGCTGTTGCGTACGCCGAACGCGAGCAGGACACCGAGCAGCAGGATGATGAGCATCGCCGGCAGGTTGACGATACCGCCGCTGCCCGCACCGGGCGCGGACAGCAGTGCAGCCGGCAATTCGATACCCGCCGCCGACAGCGCATTGTTGAAGTAACCCGACCAGCCGACAGCGACCGCGGATACCGCCATGCCGTACTCGAGCACCAATGCCCAGCCGATGATCCAGGCGATGATCTCGCCGAGCGCTGCGTAAGCATAGCCATAGGCACTGCCGCAGCCACCGACCGCCGCCGCGAGCTCCGCGTAGCAGAGGCCGGCGAACACGCAGGCGAAGCCCGCCAGCACGAAGGACAGCACGAGCGCCGGCCCGGCCTGGGTGGCGGCTGCAACGCCCGTGAGGACAAATACGCCGGCACC
>CAZSKQ010000184.1:0-5031 GCA_964607425.1 uncultured Woeseiaceae bacterium | reverse complement strand
TGTCGTCCACCAGGTGGTTCAACTTCAGCATGTACATGTAGCCCACGGTGACCTCGCGGTCGAACGGTTGCCCGGTGCGGCCGTCGGAGAGCCGCGACTGCCCCGTGTCGCCGAGATCCGCGAGCTCCAGGAGCCCCTTGATCTCCGCTTCGTTGGCGCCGTCGAATACCGGTGTTGCCGTCGGCACACCGTTCACCAGGTTGCCCGCCAGCTCCAGGACCTCGGCGTCGGTGAGCGACTTGATGTCCTCTGCCGCACCGCCGGTCTTGTTGTAGATGGTCTCCAGGAACTGGCGGATCTTCGCCGTCGATTCCTGGGCCCGGAGCATGGCGTCGATCTTGCGGCCGAGTCCCTTCGCCGCCCAGCCGAGGTGCGTCTCCAGCACCTGGCCCACGTTCATGCGCGAAGGCACGCCGAGCGGGTTCAGCACGATATCGACCGGGGTGCCGTCGGCGAGGTAGGGCATGTCCTCCACCGGCACGATGGTCGAGATCACGCCCTTGTTGCCGTGGCGGCCCGCCATCTTGTCGCCCGGCTGCACGCGCCGCTTGACGGCCAGGTACACCTTCACCATCTTCAGCACGCCCGGTGCCAGGTCGTCGCCCGCGGTGATCTTCGCCTTCTTTTCCTCGAAGCGCTTGTCGAACTCGGCGCGCTGTGATTTCAGCCGCTCGGCGGCCCGCTCGAGCTGGTCGGTCGCCTCGTCGTTCTTCAGGCGCACTTCGAACCATTGCTCGCGCGGAATCTCGTCGAGATATGCTTTCGTCACCTTGCTGCCGGCCTTCAGCTTGTTCGGGCCGCCCTCGGCGACCTTGCCGACCAGCATGCGCTCGATGCGCGAGTAGATATCGTCCTCGAGGATGCGCAGGGTATCGTCGAGATCCTTGCGTACGCTCTCGAGCTCCGATTTCTCGATCGACAGCGCCCGCGCGTCCTTCTCGACACCGTCGCGCGTGAACACGCGCACGTCGATCACGGTGCCGTCCATGCCGGGCGGCACCCGCAACGACGTATCCTTCACGTCGGATGCTTTCTCGCCGAAGATCGCGCGCAGCAGTTTCTCCTCCGGGGTAAGCTGGGTCTCGCCCTTCGGCGTCACCTTGCCGACGAGAATGTCGCCGGCGTTGACTTCGGCGCCGATGAACGCGATCCCTGACTCGTCGAGCTTGGCCAGTGCCGCGTCACCGACGTTCGGGATATCCGAGGTGATGTCCTCGGGACCGAGCTTCGTGTCGCGCGCGACGCAGGACAGCTCTTCGATGTGAATCGTCGTAAAGCGGTCTTCCTGGACGACCCGCTCGGAGATCAGGATCGAGTCCTCGAAGTTGTAGCCGTTCCAGGGCATGAAGGCGACCAGCAGGTTCTGGCCGAGCGCCAGCTCGCCCATGTTGGTCGACGGCCCGTCCGCGAGCACGTCGCCCCTGGCGATGACGTCGCCGGCCTTCACCAGCGGCCGCTGGTTGATGCACGTGTTCTGGTTGGAACGCGTGTACTTGGTCAGGTTGTAGATGTCGACGCCGGATTCGTCCGCGTGCGTTTCCGCGTCATTGACACGGACCACGATACGCGAGGCATCCACGGAGTCAACCGTACCGCCGCGCCGCGCCACGACCGTCACGCCCGAATCGACCGCGACCGCGCGCTCCATGCCGGTGCCGACCAAGGGCGCCTCGGAGCGCAGCGTCGGCACTGCCTGGCGCTGCATGTTGGAACCCATCAGCGCGCGGTTGGCGTCGTCGTGCTCCAAAAACGGGATCAGCGACGCAGCCACCGAGACGATCTGCCGCGGTGACACGTCCATGAACTCGATCGTGGACGGGTCCGCGAGCGAGAACTCGTTCTTGTGGCGCACCGACACCAGCTCTTCGACAAAGCGGCCCGACTTGTCGAGCTCGGAGTTTGCCTGCGCGATGACGTACTGGCTTTCCTCGATGGCCGAGAGGTACTGGATCTCGTCGGTTGCCTTGCCGTCCTTCACCTTGCGGTAGGGGGTCTCCAAAAAGCCGTACTCGTTCGTCCGCGCGTACACGGCCAGCGAGTTGATGAGGCCGATATTCGGGCCTTCCGGCGTCTCGATCGGGCACACCCGGCCGTAGTGCGTCGGGTGCACGTCGCGTACCTCGAATCCCGCCCGTTCGCGCGTCAGGCCGCCGGGGCCGAGCGCGGACACGCGCCGCTTGTGCGTCACCTCGGAGAGCGGGTTGTTCTGGTCCATGAACTGCGAGAGCTGGCTCGACCCGAAGAACTCCTTGACCGCCGCCGCAACCGGCTTCGCGTTGATCATCTCCTGCGGCATCAGGCCTTCGGTTTCGGCCTGCGTCAGGCGCTCCTTGACCGCGCGCTCGACGCGCACCAGGCCGACGCGGAAGGCGTTCTCCGCCATCTCGCCGACGCTGCGCACGCGGCGGTTGCCCAGGTGATCGATGTCGTCCACCGTGCCATAGCCGTTCCGGATGTCGATCAGCGTCTTCAGGACATCGAGGATGTCATCGTTGTCGAGCACGCCCGAACCTTCCGACGTGTCGCGGCCGACCCGGCGGTTGAACTTCATGCGACCCACTGCCGACAGGTCGTAGCGGTCCGCGTTGAAGAACAGGTTCTGGAACAGGTTCTCGGCCGCTTCCTTGGTGGGCGGCTCGCCGGGACGCATCATGCGGTAAATCTCGACCAGGGCTTCAAGGCGGCTGGTCGAGGGGTCGATCCGCAGGGTGTTCGAGATGTAGGGCCCTCGGTCCAGATCGTTCACGTACAGGGTGCGGATCTGGTCGACGCCCTTGGCCGTCAGCATGGCGATCGATTCCGCGGTCAGCTCGTCGTTTGCCGCCGCCAGCAGCTCGCCCGTTTCCTTGTCCACGATGTTGTGCGCAAGGATCTTGCCCTCGAGGTACTCGGGCGGCACGACAAGGCTGTCCACGCCGGATTTCTCCATCTCGCGGACGTGCTTCGCCGTGATCCGCCGGCCTTCCTCCACGATCAGCTTGCGGCCCAGCTTGATGTCGAAGATCGCCGTCTCGCCACGCAGCCGCTGCGGCACGAGGCCCATGCGGATTTCCTTCTCGGAGAGGAAGAAATCGTTGGTCTCGTAAAAGATGTCGAGCATCTGCTCGTCGTCGAGGCCGATCGCGCGCAGGATGATCGTGACCGGGAGCTTCCGGCGCCGGTCGATGCGCGCGAAGACGCAGTCCTTCGGGTCGAACTCGAAATCGAGCCAGGAGCCGCGATAGGGGATGATCCGCGCCGAAAACAGGAGCTTGCCCGAGGAATGCGTCTTGCCCTTGTCGTGGTCGAAGAAGACACCCGGGGAGCGGTGCAGCTGGGACACGATCACCCGTTCGGTGCCGTTGATCACGAACGTGCCGTGATCCGTCATGAGCGGCATTTCACCGAGGTAGACTTCCTGCTCGCGAATGTCCTTGACGGGCTTTGGCGTGCCGCTGGCTTCCTTGTCATAGATCACCAGGCGGACCTTCACCCGGATCGGGGCCGCAAACGTGAGGCCGCGCATCTGGCATTCCTTCACGTCGAACACCGGCTCGCCGAGGCGGTAGCTGACGTACTCCAGCGCCGCATTGCCCGAGTAGCTGACGATCGGGAACACGGTCCTGAAAGCGGCGTGCAGGCCGATATCCGACCGCTGCTCGTCGCTCTCGTCGAGCTGCAGGAACTTCCGGTAGGAATCCAGCTGGATCGACAGCAGGTACGGCACGTCCAGGATCGTCGGCCGCTTGCCGAAGTTCTTGCGGATGCGCTTTTTCTCGGTGAATGTGTAAGCCATTCGGAGCTACCCTCGTTGAAGAAGATGACGACGACCGGGCCGGTGAGCCGGCTCGTTCAAGTCACCTCTACGAATCAAAATCATGTACTGCGCCCGTGGCGCGCCGACCGGCAACCGCGAACGGACCGGGACAGTCCGTCCTTGAGGAACCCGCGCGGGAACCGGCCGTCCCGGAACGCGGGCGCGGCCAGGCGGCCACGCGGGCAAAAGCCCGCTGGCTGCCTGGCCGGGTCCAAAACAGGACCCTGCATCGCGAAAAGATGCTGCAAACTTTACTACTTGAGCTCGACCGTGGCGCCGGCTTCTTCAAGCTGCTTCTTGAAGTTTTCGGCGTCCTCCTTCGATACGCCTTCCTTGATCGTGGACGGCGCGCCCTCGACGGCGTCCTTCGCTTCCTTCAGCCCGAGGCCCGTGATCGTGCGTACCGCCTTGATCACCGCGACCTTGTTGGCGCCGAAGCTGGTCATAACGACGTCGAACTCGGTTTTTTCCTCGGCGGGAGCTGCCTCCGCCGCGGGGCCCGCCGCGGCCACGGCCACCGGCGCGGCGGCCGAGACGCCCCATTCCTCCTCCAGCATCTTGACGAGCTCAACCACTTCCATGATCGGCTTCGCGCTCAATTCCTTGAGCAGTTCTTCGTTGGACAGTGCCATATCAAATTCCTCTTAAAGTTTCCTGAATCGGTGGATTGACGATCAGCTCCGGGCCTCATGCCGCCTCGGCGGCTTTCGCGGACAAAATCCGCGCCAGCTGCGCCTGCGGTTCGGCAAGAGTCCGCGCCAGCCGGCTCATCGGGGCGGTCAGCAGCCCGAGCAGCATCGCCCGCGCCTGGTCGAGCGTCGGCAGTTCAGCCAATGCGCCCAACTCGGTCGCCGGCAACAGCCGCCCGCCCGCCGACAGCGAAATTGCCTTGAGCGCTTCATGCTCCCTGGCAAAATCCCGGATGATTCTCGCGGCAGCACCCGGATCGTCTTTGGCAAACGCAAGCAGGATCGGCCCCTTGAGCGTATCTTTCATACACTCGAACTCGGTGCCGTCGACGGCCCGGCGCGCCAGCGTGTTTTTCACGACACGCAGGTAAACGCCGGCATTGCGCGCGGAGCGGCGCAATTCCGTCATTTCCGCGACCGACAACCCGCGATATTCCGCAGCAACTGCGGAAAGCGAACTGCCGGCGACTGCATTTACCTCTTGGACAAACGCCTTCTTGTCTTCGAGTCTCAGTGCCATCAATGTCTCCTGGCGGTCACACACGG
>CAZSKQ010000183.1:0-5044 GCA_964607425.1 uncultured Woeseiaceae bacterium | reverse complement strand
AGTCTAATCGCATCTCGGATCAAACATGAGCCGACTAAAATTCTCGTCCATCGATGCTTAGCGACACCAATCATTCCCCTTGGGACCAGGAAGTCGAAGTACGCCGAATATTCTTCCGTACAAGGGGTTCCGCAGGGACTTTCTATCTCAAATCTTCTCGCGGCCATATATCTCGGTGAGGTCGATGAGCAGATGGCCAAACTTCCTGTTACTTACATGCGCTATGTCGACGACGTGTTTATCTATGGTCCGGAGCAAAACGTGAAAACTGCGTTTGAGTCGTTGAGAAGAAGCATGGCAGCGCGGAGCCTGGAAATCCATGCCCTGGGTTCGGGTAAGACCTATATGTCTCAAGTCACAGGGTCGTTCGGCTACTTAGGCTACTGGTTTGATAATCTCAAAATCACTGTTAGAGAAGGCAGCGTTGAACGACTCCTTCAATCCATTGCCGCGCAGTTTAGCGAGTATGCACACAATCACAAGCGCCGAGCACGACGCTATAAATACCTGACAGCGGATCGCCTTAAAGAGATATTTGTTATGGAGCTTAATGAACGAATAACCGGGGCGGTGTGCGAGGCGAAAAGATATGGATGGGTCGCCTACTATAGCCAAATTAATGACCTAAGTTTGCTACATCGGCTGGATGCGACGGTACGGGGAATGTTTGCGAGATTGCCTCAGTTCGGGCGTGTGGCGCCTTGCAACCTCAAGCGATTTGCGCGGGCCCATTTTGAGATGAAGTTCAGGCCGTCCGGGGGCTATATTCGCGACTACGACAGGATTACGACTAGGGCCGAGAAACTGGCATTTTTGAATGAGCGCGGCCGTATTGATCCGTCAGTTCCGCTTACAGACGACCAGATAAATCGCGAATACGAGCAGTACGTGAGGCGTGTCCTTGCAAAAATGCAAGCGGACGAAGGTACAATGTACTAGTGAACGACGCCTACCGCTCCGGCGGTAGCCGTAGCGCTTGGCCGCGAACGGTGTTAGTGCTCCATATGGGGCTTAGTTTTGAGCTCCATGCGAACTATGTCGCCACCTCCATCTGTGCTCCTTGGGAAATAGCGGCTGGAGTTGATGATTACTTGATCTTCCAGGCGTTGTTCACACGATTGGGGGCGAGGGTGACTACTCAAGACGATGTCGAGAGCAGGCTTCAGACGAAAATATGGCAAACCGCTGGGGCGAGATTCAATGCGGCCCGCCGGCTGGAAACCAGAGAGAGACTATCCGTTGCTAGCATTGCCGGCCTTTCGGTAGTAGGCATAGCGATATCTCTGGTCCCGAGCGTTATTGGAGCTCCTGCTGGCAGTCGGCAACAGGGCTTGTACGCATTCCTTGGTGTTGCTATTGGCCTGTCAGTGCTCGTGATCAGCCTGATCGACGGGGCGGGTCGCTTTGCAAGCAAATCGGAGAAGCTTCACGATAACGCGAGAGACCTGTCTGCTCTACTAAACAAGTTAGAGCTACTGCTTACTGACCCCAACCATACAATTGGTGAGGTCGAGCACATTAGGCAGGACTACGAACGCCTTGTTCGAGAGTGCCCTTTCAACCACACCCCAGCAGATCACAATCGTTTCCTGGCGCAGCATCGCTTGGCGCCCGAATTTCGAAATCACGAGGGAAAGCCTAGGCTCAGTTGGCCCAAAGGCTCATTCCATATCGCGTTTTGGGTGCTGTGTTCTACGTGGATATTCGTAGTCACGTGGTTGTCGGTACTGTTCCTTGCGGTCACGTTATTCACTGAGCTCGACATGTCAAGCGACGGATTGCAAGCAACGGAGCGTTGTGTGCGGCATCGCGCATACGACTCAACGGAGGCTTTTTAAAGCCACGATTAGGAAGCGGCGCTATGCCGCATTCAGAGAATCGAAAATGGACGAACTCGGCTGTCTATAGCGCAAGTAATTCCTGATATGAGAATTGTGCGGACGGTCGATGACTATCAATCCCGAGCGTATCGGAATGGCTTGTGCACCAAGGCGTAGACCCAAATGGCGATATTCCAGATTAATAGAAACTCAATAGACAGGTTGGCGTCAACTTCGTTTGGTGCTGCAGGCCTTTTGGAGCGATCCGACTTGCAACGGCTTCTACGCGACCAGATTGATGTCATTGCGGAGAATGTGCTCGTTATAGCCGAAGAGTTTGGGGAATGGACAGACTCCCGTCGACGAATTGACCTTCTGGCTCTCGACAAAGATGCAAACCTCGTTGTGATCGAACTAAAGCGGACTGACGACGGCGGCCACATGGAGCTTCAGGCGATCCGGTACGCAGCAATGGTGTCGACCTTGACGGCGGAAAGGGCAGTAGATGTATTCGGTTCATATCTTAAATCCAGAGGGCATGAGGAAGATCCGGAACAGGTCATCCTCGAATTTCTAGAATGGGATGAGTTGGACGCAGATCGGTTCGCGCCTGATGTCCGAATCGTCCTAGTATCCGCAGATTTTTCGCGGGAGATGACTACTGCCGTTCTATGGCTAAATGAGCGAAACGTGGACATTCGCTGCGTTCGCCTGCGGCCCTACTCTCACGATGGGCAGACATTACTTGATGTCCAGCAGGTTATCCCACTTCCCGAGACGGCGGACTATCAGGTTCAAGTGCGCGAGAAGGAGAGGCAGAAGCGTGCCGCCCGCACCAGCAACATTGATTTCACCCGCTATGACGTTACGATAAATGGCACGACCTACACCGCACAGTGGAAGCGTAATGCGATTCTTCTAGTTGTTAAGGGCCTGTGTGCGGCAGGGATCGGCTTGCCTGAGCTGCGCAGCGTCTTTCAGGGGCTTGGAAGGGGCAATGCCTTCCTGAGCATAGACTTCGAAACTGATGATGTGGACGAATTCCGTACTTTGGCAACCGAGGCCCTACTTCGGGAAGGCAAGGTTTATAAAGATAGCCGCTGGCATACAGGGCCTGACGACCTCCTAAGATCCGCAGGCCGAACTTTCGTGCTGACAAATCAGTGGGGCCGCCACTGGCCAAAGTTCATGGCGGCTTTGCAGCAACGCTATCCCCAAATCCAGCTTGAGTTCGGGCCGACAGCGTCGGAATAGAGCTGCGAAATATGACTCGGTACGCGACAAGTCAGGACGCTCCACAGCTCCGAGCTGGAGGGTTAATTTTCAGTTCCGTCATCATCGCCCACCAGCGGTGGGAGTCTCGGTGTAATCCCGGCTCTGCTTCACTTACTTGCAGTTGGTCTCTTTCCGCAAATCTCTTCGTTTTGCCGTGCTGCCAATAACCAATGACAAATCCGCTGCTGAAGCTCTGTTTCGCACAACTTGGTCTTGCCCTGGAGGGCGCACTCCCACACTACCAGCGTCCTCCATCCGACTGTCCTGCATTCCGCAATGTTGCGTTTATCTCTCTGTCGGTTGCGTTCAATCTTTGCTTCCCAAGCCGCGGGCCTTATTTTGCCTGGATTATATATGTGACAGTTGTGCCCGTGCCAGAAACAACCACTGACCAGGATTACCGCACGATGCCTAGGAAATGCCAAATCCGGCCTCCCCGGCAATTTGGGATAATGAAGGCGGAACCTGAAGCCATTCTTGTGAACTAGCCTACGGACGTACAGTTCTGGCCAAGTATCCTTTGACCGGATGGATCGCATTATTTTGGAACGAGTGGGGCTGACCATTTGTCTTCCGGGGGGGGGTGCCGCAGTTAGGATAGCAGCTGAGTGAGGTGCTTTGTGTATTGCGAAGGCCGTCTGCACAAGCATGCGGAGTCGCCCTGCCGATCGGTGCCTTACAATGACTGAAAACTACCAATAAAGCCCTATGTCACGCCTGTCTACCAACGAAGCCGCACAAATCATTGGCAGGATACTGCAGAGAAAGGCCGAACCAGTGGATCGCAATTGGGTTTGCGTCAACACAACGGAGCATACATACGCCTACTTTAGCCAGTGTAAGCCGTCCGCGGCTGGACGGGGAAAATGGCACTATGACTTCTTCCACACCTTGGGATTCGAAACAATCCAGGATATCGGGAAAAAAGCAGGTCTCCTCGTTCTGCTCAACTACATAGATAAAACCTATGCTGTGCTCGATTGTGCAGATCTGATGTGGGTGGTCAAGTATTCATCTCGACCAAAGTCCAACAGCGGCCTCGTATGCGACTTCGTAATCGATCGGGACGTGAACGGTAACTACAACTTGCGGCCATACGCAAGGCAGAACAAAGAACGACGGCAAGTGGAGGTAAAGCAGTGGTAGACAACACCATAGACGTCACCCCAAATCCACGCATCCTGCAGATGTTGGGCGAGATTGCGTTTGATCCGTGGCAGTGCATTGCTGAACTTGTTGACAACTCGCTCGATGCGTACTTGACGGCAGTTGCATCTGATGAGAATTGGCTCACAAACATGGGTCTAGAATCATTCGTTATAGATATTGCGCTACCAACAAAGCAGGAGTTCGATTTGGGCGTCGCAGTAGTACGCGTCAGCGATACTGGGTCTGGTATGAATGTGCAGCAGCTTACCGACTCCGTTAGGGCTGGGTTCTCCGGAAATGCCCCTCTGGAAAAGCTCGGGCTCTTTGGGATGGGCTTCAATATCGCAACCGCGCGTTTGGGTCGAATGACCAGAATCAAGACATCGCATGCTGGTGAGCCGCAATGGCTGGTTTTACAGCTGGATCTTGACGAGATGCAAAAATCCGGACATTTCAAGGCATCCGTTGACTATGAGCCGAAAGACGATGATGAGTTGCACGGAACCGTGGTGGAGATTTATCGACTTAGGAGCGAGTTCAAAGGCCAGTTGACCTCAGGTCCAGGAAGAAGTGCGATAAAGAAGCAGCTGTCCAGGATCTATTCGGCGATTCTAAACGAACATAGGCTTGAGATTAAGTTCTGCGAATCAGAGCTTACACCTTGGACGCATTGCATATGGGCAAAGGATAGGACCGCTGTTGTTGGATCTGGCCAGCACGTTCCCGCTTACATTGAGATCGATCAGGCGCTGCCGGACTACTTCTTCTGCAGCGTATGCTGGCACTGGTCAATTCCTTCG
>CAZSKQ010000182.1:3826-5055 GCA_964607425.1 uncultured Woeseiaceae bacterium | reverse complement strand
GTTAGGCACACCCCATGCATCCATACGTCGCGCTCTGGCTTTGGGCGATGAAGGGGCTCCTCAAACTCGCGGCGCCGATTTATCTCATCGGAACGGTCGTGCTCGTTGTTTACGGGGCCTTCTCGAGATTACCGGAGCACGACGCGCTTCTGGAGCTCACAGGCTATGAGATTCCCGTTCTCATCGGCATCGGCGAGAAGCAGCGTTCGTACGTGGTGATTCCTCGAGTATTCTACCGTCCAAGTATCAACTCTGTGGTAGAAGTCGCTCCATCGCAGTTCGAGCGCATCGAGACATTCGGCGGCTTCATTTTGTATCTTATTATGTTGATTGGGGCTGCATTAGGTTCGTGGCGGTTTTGGATTCTTCCGCGGAGAGTTAGGAATGGTGCTGTGTCGGGCGCCTAACAAGGCGCTGCAGATGGACAAAGGCAAGCTGTCACGCCTTTTGCAAAAGCCACGCCAGCTGCCTTTGCCGCTGAGCTTGGTTGTCAGGCAGCAAGATTAGCGTTGTGCGCATGCTGTCCTTTCCTTTAGCCGCGGTGGCTGCAGGTGTTGCATATGCTGCCGTCAACATGCTTAGCGGAGCAGATGCGGTGGTTTTTGTTCCTCTCGCTATGTTCGCGGTGGCCATTGCATTCGCACATGCATTGGTTCTTGGTGTGCCCGTTGCTCTGGCGCTGAGTAGGCGCGGGGCATTGACACTTGCGAACACGCTGACCGCAGCATTCACGCGCCAGTTTAGCCGCGTGTATTGATGGAGCTCGCTCACCGGTAGCCGACATTCAGGACCTGTCATATGAAACCACGAATCACTATCCTGACCATTGCTGTGACCGATCTCGATTCGGCGGTAAAGTTCTATCGGGACGGACTCGGGTTGAAGACCGAGGGCATCGTTGGGGAGCAGTTCGAACACGGCGCCGTTGCATTTTTCGATCTTCAATCCGGGTTGCGTCTAGCACTTTGGCCGCGTGCCAGCATTGCGCATGATTCAGGCATAGCGGTGGGTCCGGTTTCGGCAACGGAGTTCACCATTGGCCACAACGTATCGTCCAGGTCAGAGGTCGATTCAGTCATGGCCCAGGCGGGCAGGGCAGGCGCAACCATAGTGAAGCCCGCCCAGGACACCTTTTGGGGAGGTTACGCCGGCTACTTCCAGGATCCCGATGGCCACCTTTGGGAGGTCGCCTGGAATCCGGACTTCCTGCCGGTGGATTGATGCGGCGC
>CAZSKQ010000182.1:0-3726 GCA_964607425.1 uncultured Woeseiaceae bacterium | reverse complement strand
ACCTTTGGGAGGTCGCCTGGAATCCGGACTTCCTGCCGGTGGATTGATGCGGCGCGGACGGTCAGAGTAGAGGTACTGTCAAATGTTTGATCACGTCAGATTCGGCGTCAGTGACTATGCAGCGAGCAAAGCGTTCTTCCTCAAGGCGCTGGAGCCGCTCGGTGTAGCCCTGGTCGCGGAGGGGGAGCCGACCTACGGAGTCGAGCTCAGCTCCAGGAGTGAGGTCTCATTGTGCCTGTACCAGTCCGGGGAGAAGCCGGCACCGCTGCACCTGGCGTTCACGGCCGAGAGTCGCCGGCAGGTCGAGGCGTTCTATCGTGCGGCCCTGGAGGCGGGTGGCACGGACAATGGTGCCCCCGGTTTGAGACCGAACTACCACGCCAACTACTATGCAGCCTTCGTTATCGGTCCGGATGGGCACAACCTCGAAGCGGTTTGCCACGAACCCGCAACGTCAGCCTGCGGCAGCCGGGCCTGACGCAAGCAGCGCGTCCAGGCTCGTAATCGGCAGGGAACAGGTATTGCCCACGCAGCGGTAGGCCACCGTCGCCCCGGCGCGCGCGGCGCGCTCCGCGAGCGCTCCCGGCAGGTTCTCGCAATCCGCCGGGATGGCCATGACCAGCCGTCGCGGCGCATAACGCTTCGCCAGGGCCGCGCGCCAGGCGGCGATCTCGCCGGCATCGCCGCGCAGGATCACGATCTCCGGAGGCTCGAGGTACTCCTCCAGCGCCGTCAGCAACGTCATGTGTGCCTGCGGGAACTCCGCCATCGCCTGCGCCGAGTACCGCAAGGTACCTTCCGCCGCCTCGAGGTAACGCGACTCCCCCAGCAGGAACCCGAGGCGCTGCAGCGCGCGCGCCGCGATACCGTTGCCCGACGGCATGGATTCGTCGGCGAGCGGTTTCGGCCGGTGAATCAGTGTCTCGTGGTCGTCGGCCGTGAAGTAGAAGCCGCCGTTTTCCTCGTCGTGGAAATGCTCCAGCAGCGTCTCGGCGAGCATTACCGCGACTTCCAGCCGCCCGGTTTGCCACTCGACCTGCAGTAGCTCGAGTAGCGCGTCCAGCAGGAAGGCGTGGTCGTCCAGGTAGGCCGGGAAACGCGCCCAGCCGTCCATGTAGCTGGCGAGCAGCCGCCCGTCCTGCATCAGCCGTTCGCTTACGAAATCGGCCGCGGCCGCGGCGGCTGCGACCAGCTCCGGACGCTGAAGGACACGTCCCGCAATCACCAGGCCCCGAATTGCCAGGGCGTTCCAGGAGGCCAGTTGCTTCCCGTCGCGCGCCGGCGGTGCGCGCTCGCCGCGCACCTCGAGCAGCCGCCGGCGCGCGCTCTCGAGCCGCTTCGCGACCTCCTCTTCGCTGCTTTCGAGAGCCGCGGCGGTTTCCCCGAGCGGCTCGCGCGCCACCAGGTGCCACTTGCCCTCGAAGTTCGGCTCGCCGTCGAGCCCGAACCGGCGCGCAAACGCGCGGTACTCCCCGGGTGGCAGCACCGCCCGAACCTCGTCGGGTGTCCAGACGTAGTAGCGGCCTTCCTCGCCCTCGGAATCCGCGTCGCGGCTGGCATAGAACCCGCCCTCGGGCGAGCGCATGTCGGACAGCAGCCATTGTGCACACGCGGCCGCCGCCCGCCGGAATACCGGTTCGCCGGTAGCGAGATGTGCCTCGGCGTACAGCGCGAGCAGCGGTCCGTTGTCGTACAGCATCTTCTCGAAATGCGGGATGTGCCAGAAGCGATCCACCGAATAGCGGTAGAAGCCGCCGCCCAGGTGGTCCTGCAACCCGCCCTCGGCCATGCGCCGCAGCGTCAGGGCGACCATCTCCAGGGATTCGGGATCGGGCTCGCCCCGTCCCACGCCGGCATGCCAGTGCCGCAGCAGCCGTTCCAGGCCGGAGGGCTGGGGAAACTTCGGCGCGCCGCCGAAGCCGCCGTACTCGCTGTCGAAGGTCCGCGCCATCGCGTTGCGCGCATCGGCGAGCAGCTTGTCCGACAGCAGCGACGGATCGCCCGCGGTTGGCGGGGAGAGCTGGCGCAGCACGCCGTCGAGTCTCAGCCCCTGCTCGCGGACCTCGTCGCGGTTCTCGTCGTAATAGTCGCGCACGCGCGCGATGAGCTGGCGGAATGCCGGCATGCCGTAGCGCGGTTCATCCGGAAAGTAGGTGCCGCCGAAAAACGGGCGCTGGTCTTCCGGATCCAGGAACATCGTGAGCGGCCAGCCACCGGGGCGCTGGGTAAGCAACTGGTGCGCGGTCTGGTAGATCTTGTCGATGTCGGGCCGCTCCTCGCGATCGACCTTGATGTTGACGAACAGCCTGTTCATCAGCTCGGCCGTCTCTTCGTCCTCGAATGACTCGTGCGCCATCACGTGACACCAGTGGCAGGCCGAGTAGCCGATCGAGAGCAGAATGGGTTTGCCATGCGCGCGCGCGAGGGCCAGGGCGTCGTCGTCCCATGGATGCCAGTCGACGGGGTTGTCGGCGTGCTGCCGGAGATAGGGGCTGGTTTCGCGGGCCAGGCGGTTCGAGGGTTTCATTTGATCAATATAGCGCATTGCCTGGGGGCGGCGGCTTCGTCATCGGAGGGTCGCCCGCATGGCGGGCTCCTACAGGTAAGGGGGGTGGGGTAGACTACCGGCCCATGCTCACTTACCCCGAAATCGACCCGGTGATCTTTGCGATCGGGCCGTTGAAGATACGCTGGTACGGGCTGATGTACGTCGTCGGTTTCGTGATCGGGTGGCTCCTGGCCCGCAAACGCGCCGAGCGGAGCTATGCGCCCATTTCGCCCGCGCAGGTCGACGACCTGGTGTTCTATGCGATGCTCGGCGTGATCATCGGTGGACGACTGGGCTACTGCCTCGTATACGGCTGGGAAAACCTCACCAGCGATCCCTTCTACATCTTCAGAATCACCGAAGGCGGTATGTCGTTCCACGGCGGTCTCGTCGGCGTGCTCACCGCGCTTTGGCTGTACGGCCGCCGTATCGGCAAGGGCCTGTTCGAGATCACCGATTTTTTTGCGCCGCTGGTGCCGCCGGGGCTGTTCTTCGGCCGTATCGGCAACTTCATCAACGGCGAGCTGTGGGGCAAGCCGACCGACGTGCCCTGGAGCTTCAACGTCAACGGCGTCGGCCTTCATCCCTCCCAGCTCTACGAAGCATTGCTCGAAGGGCTGGTGCTGTTCGTCATCCTGTGGGTGTACTCGGCGAAGCCGCGGCCGACCATGGCGGTATCCGGGCTGTTCCTGCTCTGTTACGGGGCCTTCCGCTTCTTCATCGAGTTCTATCGGCTTCCGGACGAGCACCTGGGTTATCTCGCGTTCGGCTGGGTGACCATGGGGCAGGTGCTGAGCACGCCCATGATCCTGGCCGGCGTGCTGCTGTTGGCGCTCGCGCATCGCCGTAACACGCGGCCCGCGGCGGCCTGACATGCAGCAGTACCTCGCGATGCTGCGGCACGTGCGCGAGCACGGGGTGCAGAAAGGCGACCGGACCGGCACCGGCACGCTGAGCGTTTTCGGCTACCAGCTGCGCTTCGACCTTGCGGAGGGCTTTCCGCTCCTCACTACCAAGAAGCTGCACTGGCCGTCCATTGCGCACGAGCTCCTGTGGTTTTTGAGCGGCGATTCCAACGTCCGCTACCTGCAGGAGCACGGCGTCTCGATCTGGAATGCCTGGGCGGACGAGGAAGGCGAGCTCGGGCCGATCTACGGCGTCCAGTGGCGGAGCTGGCC
>CAZSKQ010000181.1:0-5151 GCA_964607425.1 uncultured Woeseiaceae bacterium | reverse complement strand
GTAAAGGAAACCTTAATCCCGACGCTGGGCCAGCCAGCGCCGATGTACGCGACCGCGTTATCGGCTTGTTGCGCGCGGAAGACGCCGCTCAGGCGCGGCGAGGTCCTTCCGCGGAGGAAGTCCGCGCCACGCGGGCGGCCCGTGCCGAAGCCCGGTCATTCGGGCTCGATGCGCTGCGCTCATTCGGTATCGACACGGACCGCGCCTATGCCGTCGCGCGTGCTCGCAATAGAGAGCTCGCCGCAGCT
This sequence comes from uncultured Woeseiaceae bacterium, assembly GCA_964607425.1. Classification (GTDB taxonomy): domain Bacteria; phylum Pseudomonadota; class Gammaproteobacteria; order Steroidobacterales; family Woeseiaceae; genus IDS-8. The sequence continues at coordinate 4,903 of CAZSKQ010000181.1, read as the reverse complement.
GCGCAGGCCGATGCGCGCCGTTCCGAAGCAGACGCGACGGCCGCGGGCGCTCGGCTCGCCGAGACTGCCGCCGCCGACCTCAAAGGTTGGAACGCCGTCCAAGGTGGCGTCTTGCCGTTCATCCCGCAGAGCGTCCTCGTCGGCACGCCGCTGACCATCTGGGCGTCACCGCGCAGCAACATCCTGTGGGACTCGCACCTGCAGGCAGGCGACAACTGGGTGCGCGCGAAACTCGAGAGCTCGACCGAGGAGTACAATGTCATCGACGTGGTGCGCTGGATCTTCATGTGGGCGAACCCGGTCGACGCCTACGCCGTCGTCAACGTTGCATCGAGCCTCTATTACAACGGCTATCTTCGGGCCGATGCCGACGGATCGGGGCCGGCGTCTTGGATCGACGTCGGCAACGGGTCCGCTAACCTGTTGGCCACCGTCAGCCTCGCGCAATGGAAGTTCTGGACGGCGGAGGCTGCACCTCACAACCTTTCATGGGAAAGACCAGGTTCGGTGAGCGCCGAAGGTGGCTTCTTCGACGACTGGGATACAGAGACGGTGTCGGGGTACCGTCAAGTGCACAAAGAGATGCTCATCATCCCGCCGCTCGCGACCGAGCTCTTCGAGGTACGCCTCGAGCTCCAGCACTCGCAGGTCGACGGCAGTGTGCTCGCCGACTTCGCGGAGTTCGACCGACGGGTAACGTGCCCATACCTCGTGGTGCAAGTACTGAGCAATCCGTGAAGCCCTGCGGCGCCTCGCAGTCAGGCGACCGGTCCCTGCCGCGGTGTCAGGCGAAAGCGGCACACATGTCCCCCGCGCGCCATGCATTCGGTGAGCTCGACCCTGCTGCCGGTGAGACCGGACAGCAGGGAGAGATCGAACTGGCAGATCTCCGGGTTCTTCATCGCGAGCTCGTGGAACACGCAGTTATCCGCCTCAATCGTAGGCGCACCGTCAATGTCGTCCCCGGTGCGCGCGTCGTAGCCCAGGTTGTCCAGCAGCCCTGATGCGCTCTCCACCTGCTGCCGGTGCGTGTCGTTCTGTGGCGGCGCCCGGCGCAGTTCCGCGACGACGACCGCGGCGATACGGCCAAGGCGCACTCGCAAGCCGCTCGCGCCGTATTCCTTCGCGATCGCGTCGACCAGCAGTCGCGCGAACCAGGAGTAGTGACGGGGAAACGCCTCCCGGCCTTCCTGCGTCAGCACGTACAGCCGTTCCGGACGTCCGCCGGTGGGGCGCTCGGCGCCTGCCGCAACGAGCGAATCGCGCGCCAGCGCCGCCAGGTGTTGCCGCACGGCCGTGCGCGTGACCTCGAGCGCGCGTGCCAGCTCGTCGATGCTCGCGCCCTGCTTGTGCCGCAAGAGATACCGCATCAGTTGTTTGCGGCGCGAGCCGTACATGTCCGCCATGCTGGACCTCCTGCCCAAGCGGGGAACTTTCGGCATATTACGCTTGGCTTAGTGCCTTGTCGACGCCCCGCCCGCGGCCGGAAAGTGGCTGAAAGCGGCTCGAAATGGACTTTTGGCATATAAACGTTCGTTTTATGCCGCTACCGGCGTATACCTGTCTCCCGGCATTCAACTCGCCAGGAGATTCAAATCATGAAACCGCTTATTTCACTAACCGCCGCGCTCGCGCTGGCGCTGCCCGGGTTCGCGCTAGCCCAGCATGCCCCCGCGGAGGACGCCACGAGCACGGCCACTTTTGCAGCGACCCAGGACGCCCTGCGCGACCTTTGGATCGGTCATATCTTTTGGGTCCGCGCTGTCGTCGATGCGCGCTTCGAAGGCAATGATGGCGCCGCGAGAGCGGCGGAACAGCAGGTCGTCGCCAATGCGCAGGCCATCGCCGGAGCTATCGAACCGTTCTACGGCGAGGCGGCTTCGACGCAGCTGTTCGAGCTGCTCGCCGGCCACTGGGGTCCGATCAGCGACTACCTCGATGCCACGCTGGCCGACAGCAAGGCAGACCAGGACGCCGCGTTCCAGCAGCTCGTGGACAACGCGAACGCGATCGCCGAGTTCCTCGGTGCCGCGAACCCGTACTGGCCGGTCGATACCGTGAGCGGCCTGCTGATGGCTCACGGATCGCATCACGTGCAGCAGATCCAAGAGTTCGCCGCCGGCGATTTCGAGCAGGAAGCGAACACCTGGACGATGATGAAGGACCACATGTACGTGATCGCCGATGCGCTCGCCGGCGGTCTCGCAAAACAGTTCCCGGACAAGTTCCACTGACGCAAACGTAAATATCCGTCGGCCGCGCACGGCAAACGGGTGCGCGGCCGCGTGCCGAGCGGTACCACGCGCTTGCGCGGATCGCCGGCATGAATCGTCGGAATCGAAAGCAATTGAATTTGCTATGAGGAAATAGTCATGCAACGAACAGTAGTATTAACGCGCATACACGACCTGGTGCGCATGCTCATGCTCGGTGGCGCGGCTGCCGCAGTTCTTGCTCTCGCGGGTTGCACCGACGGCATCGATATCAATGATCGGCCCAACCAGCCCAACCAGCCCAACCCGCCTGACGAGCCCGACGAGACGGCCGAGCTGATTGAACAGGGCAAGGAGATTTTTCGCTATGACACGTTCGGCGACGAAGTGTTCTGGACCGACGTGCTGAAGATGAACGAAGTCATCGAAGGGGCAGTGAGCCCGGCCGTGGCCGCGAGCGTCGGCGTCAAGGTGGACGTCGATGCACTACCGGAGGAGGTGGTTGCCGGGATCGCGGATGGTTCGGTCGACCTGACCGATCCGCAGACTACGCTCACCCTTTTAAAGCTGAACGCAGTCGTTGGCCTGCAGGGCGAGGTGATCGATAACGGCGACGGTTCGATGAGCCTCGCACGCGTCGGCATCACTTGCGCGTTGTGCCACTCCACGGTCAGTAAGGACGTCGAGGTCACGAACGGTGACGGCGACGTCGTCCTGCCCGCTGGCATTGCAGGCCACCGGCTCGACGGCTGGCCGAACCGGGATCTCAATCCAGGTGCGATCATTGCGTTGTCGCCCGCGATCGCCGATGAGGCGACCAGGGATTATTTCAACTCCTGGGGAGCGGGCAAATTCGACCCGCGCCACAACGTGGACGGGATCGAGGATTACGCGGTGGTCATTCCACCGGCCTACGGTCTCGCGAACCTGGATAAAGCTATTTTTACCGGCGACGGTGACAGCAACGCCGAGCCGATCGGCCCGGTGGCGTACTGGAATCGCTACGTAGCCGTGGTGGAAATGGGCGGAAAAGGCGTCTTCTCCGATGCGCGCCTGCCACTCGACGTCGACCGCCGCAGCGAAGGCGGTACCTTCGAAGACCGCGTGGACACGGAGACACTGACCGCGTTGCAGGCCTATGAGTACTCGCTGGCTCCGCCTGCGCCTCCGGAAGGGTCTTTCGATGCCGCCGCTGCCGAGCGGGGACAAGAGGTGTTTGAAGGCCAGGGCTTGTGCAGCACCTGCCATACCGGTCCCGACTTCACCGACGCCAACACGCTATTGCATCCGATAGATGATTCGGTCGCTGACCGGACCAGCTACGCCTCGCGCTCGGCGACCGGCCAATGGCGTACTACGCCGTTGCGTGGCGTGTGGCAGCACCCGCCGTACTTCCACGACGGCTCCGCCGCAACCCTCGATGAGGTGGTCGCCATGTACGATGCCAAGCTGAGCCTCGGGCTGACCGCTGAACAAAGCGCGGATCTCGTCGAGTACCTGAAGTCGCTCTGAGCCGCCCGGCAAGCCTTTCCGGCCGGGAAAACGACCGGGTCATCGCACCTCAGCCAGTCAAGGGTGCGATGGCCTGGTCGATGGCTCCGAAGATGCTGCCGCCGTCTTCTCCGGTGATCTCGATGCGCACGCGGTCGCCGTACTTCAGGAACGGGGTGCTCGGCTGACCGTCGCGGAGCTTTTCCACGGTGCGCTGCTCTGCAAGGCAGGATGCGCCCTTGCCGGTGTCTTCGTTGGCGATGGTGCCTGAACCGACCAGCGTGCCCGCTGCGAGCCGCCGGGTCCTGGCCGCGTGCGCTACCAGTTGGGCAAAGCTGAACTGCATGTCGACGCCGCACTCGGGTTCGCCGAGCCATTCGCCGTTGATCCAGGTCCGCATGGGAAGGTGCAGCTTGCAGTCCCGCCATGCGTCGCCAAGCTCGTCCGGCGTGACGAACACCGGGGAAAGGGACGAGTGCGGTTTGCCTTGCAGGAAGCCGAACCCCTTGGCCAGCTCGGCCGGGATCAAACCCCGCAGGCTGATGTCGTTGACGAGGCCGATCAGCCGGATATGGCCGCCGGCATGTTCCGGCGTAACCGCCATCGGCACGTCGTCGGTCATCACCACGACCTCGGCCTCGAGGTCGATGCCGTAGTCCTCGCTGGGTATCACGACATCGTCGCAGGGACCCAGGAAGAAGGAGCAGGTGGCCTGGTACATCAGCGGATCGGTGTAGAAAGTCTCCGGTACCTCGGCCCCACGCGCTTTGCGCACCCGCTCGACATGCGGCAGGTAGGCGCTGCCGTCGAGGAATTCACGCCCTCGCGGTAACGGCGCGGCAAGCTGCCGCGGGTCGAGGTCGAAACTGTTGCCGGCTTTGCCCGCCGCGAGCTCCCCGGCCAGGTCATTGAGCCGCGGCGCGGCGGAATCCCAGTCCTCGATGGCTGCTTGCAGGGTCGACGCGATGCCGCTGGCGCGTACGGCGCGTCGAAGATCGCGCGCGACCACCACCAGCGTGCCGTCACGGCCGCCTTCCTTGAGGCTCCCAAGTTTCATGAAACGTCCCCTATTGCATGGATGGAACAGGATTTCCCGTGACCGGCGGCTGCTCAAGCGGTCTCGCGAAAGTGCTTCTCCAGGCTCCGCCAGCATTCGCCATAGTCGCACTGTCGCTCTGCAAGCTCCAGCGCCTGGTCAA
>CAZSKQ010000180.1:0-5240 GCA_964607425.1 uncultured Woeseiaceae bacterium | reverse complement strand
CGGCGGTGGCAACAACATTGCGGGAATGGGCTGGTCGATTGGCGGTCTTTCCGCGATATCGCGTTGCCGGCAAACCTACGACCAGGATCGCAATGTAACGAGCATTTCGTTCAGCCAAAGCGACAGACTTTGCCTCGATGGAAGGCGCTTGCTGCTCGTTTCGGGATCCAACTACGGCGCGCCCGGATCGGTATACCGCGCCGAGATTGACGATGGTGCGATAGTGACGGCACTCGGCAGCACGAGCGGCGAACCGGATTATTTCGAGGTTAAGCGCAAGGACGGCTCCGTCAGCTACTACGGCAAGGCGCCAGGCAGCGCCGACGTGTCCGCGAAGCTGGGAGACGGAGCCGGCAGAACGCTGACCTGGGCGATCCGTCAGTTCAAGGACAGTGTGGGAAACCCGATTTGGTTCGACTATGACGCGGCCAGCGGAGGCCAACGAATAAGCGCCGTCAAATGGGCGTACGGTGCGAGCACGGATCCGGTAAACGGCTACGGTGCCAGGCTGCAGTTCAACTACGAAGCGAGGGTTGACAAGAAATCCGGATACGTCGACGGCGCATTGTTCCAGAATGACAAAAGACTTGCGTCGATTTCGTCGTACAACAGGATCGGCAGCACGGAGTACCTCATCCGCCAATATTTCTTGCGATACAACGAAGGGATCGGCACCGCTTATAACAACATAAGTCGCCTGACGAGCATTCAGGAATGTGTCGGGTCCACCTGCCTTCCGAGAACGACATTCGATTGGCGAGTGCCCACACCCGCGGTGATCAGCACCGTCACGAACTTCTCTATGGGAGGCAGCAACTTTGCCACCTTCGCGCCCGCAGACATCAACGGTGACGGCCGAATGGACCTGGTGTGGGTGGAGGGAAACGCGTCACCTTGGACCCTCAGGTACGCGCTGTCGAATGGCACTTCCTACACGACTCAGGCGTTCTCGAATGGCAGCTCCGGAATATCTCTCACGACCGTCAATGGCAAACCGCCGAAGCTGCAACCCATGGATTACAACCTGGACGGTCGGCAGGACATCGCCTGGTTCGACGGTGCGGCCGATCGCTGGAAACTGGTTCTTTCCGAGCCGGCCGGAAACCGCGCCTGGGAACTGAATTCAAATCCCGTCATTACACCAATATCGACGCCTATCGCCTCTTTTGCGGATATGGATTCAAACGGAACGACCGACGTGCTCTACCGAGACGATTGCTGCAACGTCATGCTGCGCCGGCTGGCGCTTGATCCAACCCAGGGCGACGGGTCGTCGCGACGCTATGCCTATGCCTCTCCGGAGCCTGTAGGAAACGTAGGCGCCTCCGACAGGATCGCCGCGGTTGCGCCGGACTTCAATGGAGACGGGCAGGTGGACATCGCCGTTGGAGGACAAGGTGAACTCTGCGAGTTCGAGAGACCCTTTATAAACTGCGAAGAGGTCGACCCTTACCTTGCACTGGCCTTCAATAGCTTCACCGGGGCCTCGCCAGCTATTTACCCGTACGCACAGTTCCCGCAGCCGCAGATCGGCGGCGTGCGGCACGTGCCGGTTATGGATGAGTTCCAGGTCGTGGATTTGAATGCCGATGGTTTGAGTGATGTTTTCTATCCGCTACGGCCTTATGACGGGCCTGCACCAAGCCGGCATGTGCTCGGAATCAATCGCGGGAACGGAACCTTCCAGTACGTGTGGCTGCTCGATGTCAGTCTCACGAGAGACGACGCCAATCCGCAATTCGTCGATTGGAACCTGGACGGATATCCGGACTTGCTTTGGAAGGACAGCTCGAGTGTTCCACGTGTCCGGGTGAGATACTGGAATAGCGAGGCTGGTGCATTGAGCGTCGCTTCAACCATCCCCACGAACGTGAGTTCCTCAATTCATGAGACCGTCACCTTCTTCGACGTCAACGGCGATGCTGCTCCGGATCTCCTCAGGGTAAACTCTGGCGGCACGATCGGTTCTGTCACGGTGATGACCAGGAAATCCGGAGCACAGGTGGTGAATCGTGCGGTGAATCGAATCGATGCAATCACCAACGGTCTCGGAGCAACGACGAGCATCAGCTACGAACCGCTATCCTACACTGAACATTACGAACGGCTGGAAGTCACCACGACCACCGGTACCGAGACACATTGCTCGCCGATCCCCTTAGGATCTGGTGGTACCTTCTGCTACGACGAGCAGGTGGAGGTGGCCGACGAAGGGGCGTTCTACACCGCGATCAACGGTGACTGGGGCTATCCCACTACGTGGCAGTATCTTCCGAAAGCCTCCCCCATCATCGAGATGTCCGGTCCGCTATACGTCGTGACCCGGGTTAGCGGCAATGCGCCAGTGGTGGGAAACGTCAACGCCCGCAGCTCTATCGCCTACCACTACGGGGAGGCCAAAATCCAGGCGGCGGGTCGCGGCTTTCTCGGCTTCCAGCGGCTGACGACTATAGACGAACAGTCCGGAATCAGGACCACTACCCGCTACCGGCAGGATTGGCCGTTCCTGGGCCATCCGATCAGTACGATCGTCGAGACCTCAGCGGGCCATACGCTTTCGTTGTCGACGACGAATTGGGAGATTCACGAATGGAATGCCAGCACCGACGATATTGCGGCCAGCTCGGGCACCGCGGCCTTGGGTCCGCTGCACGTGGTGCAGAAGAAGCAGGAAGACACGACTTTTGACCTGGTTGCCGACGGCGCCAGCCAGGGCAGCAGAATCAGCGTCGTTACCACGGAAAGCAGCATCGATGCCGAAGGCAACGCCGTCTCCATTACGGTCACGACAAAGAACGGGAACGGGCAGCTCGTCAAGTCGGTCGAGACAGTAAACGAGTATGACAGCTCGAATTTCGAGTTGTGGGAAGGCAGGCTCTCGAGAACAACCGTTACAACAGGCACAAGCATCCGCACGAGCAGTTTCTCGTATTACACGAGTGGCCCCCACCGGGGGCTACTGTGGAAAGAGACGATTGAACCCGGCAGCGTGGAGTACGAACTGGAGACGCAGCACTCGTACGACGCTCGTGGCAATCGCATACGATCCAGGCAGACGGGAGGCTCCGAAATCCGCTGTGACGCGGATACCAGGACTTTCGATAGCCGATACCGCTACGTCGACGTGACCCGTGACTGCCTGGGGCGGACGATGACGGACGTGACCGGCAGGAACCGATACGGGGCGCCGACGTCAATCGAGACCTACGTCGATGCCGCCGCGAGTGTGACGACGCGCATCTTCTACAGCGCGCTCGGCCGGGAGTACTACCGCTACCAGGATGACGGCTCCGGGGCGACCACCTACCTGACCGCCGCCACCACCAACTGCCCGGCGGGCACGGCCTACAAGGCGCTCAAGACCTCGGCAGACGGCAGCGCGTCGCAGGAATGCTTCGACGTGCTGGGTCGGACGACCCGGGCCCTCACGCGGGGGTTCAACGGCCAGTGGAACGCGCAGGACACGGAGTACGACGAGTTCGGCCGTGTGCAGCGCAAATCCGAGCCCTACGAACTTGGGGCGACGCCGTTCTGGACGATGTTCCACTACGATCTTCTCGGTCGGGTGAGGCGAACGGACCTGCCGGACGGCTCCTTCGGCACGATTGAGTACCCGGGCCTGACGACGATCAAGACCGCGCACGCCAACGTCGGCAGCCAGAGCCGAACCGAGGTGCGCAATGCCGCTGGCGAGCTGCTGCAGGTGACCGACAATCTCGGCGGCGTTACGAGCTACGGCTACGACGACCAGGGCAACCTGACCCGCGTGACCGACAACGCCGGCAACGTGTCGACAATGACGTACGACCTGCTCGGCCGCAAGATCGCGATGAACGATCCGGACAAGGGCGCCTGGACGTACGACCACAACCACTTTGGCGACCTGATCTTCCAGAAGAATGCGAACGGCCAGACCAGCACCCTGACCTACGACGGCCTGGGCCGAATTAAGACCCGGGTCGACCGGCTGTCCGCGGGCGGTACCATCGAGAGCAACACCGTGTGGGAGTACGACACCGCGGCTTATGGTCTCGGCCAGCTCGCGAGCGTGCAGGACACCCAGTCCGGCTTCATGCGGGCGACGCTCTACGACAGCCTCGGCCGGGCGAGCGAGGTGATCACGAATTTCGACGGCGGCATCTACTACGAGCGGACGACCTTCGATCGGTTCGGCCGGATTTTCCAGGTCTTTGACGCCGCGGGTGACGGCAGTTTCACGAGCGACGGCATCGTCCACGGGTACAACGCCTACGGCTATCTCGCGACCCTCGGCGACGTGGTGCGCTACGGCAGCGACCCGCGGGTGATCTACCGCCGCATTGTCGCGATGAACGCCAGGGGGCAGGTCACCGTCGAGGAGCGCGGCATCGATAACGAGCAGGGCACGGGCCCCGCGGTCACGACCACCTACGATTACTGGCCGGCCAGCGGTCGCATGAAGGCGATCTCGGGAGTCAGCGCGAGCGGCTTCGACGTGCAGGACCTGCGCTACACCTGGGACCAGCTCGGGAACCTGGAGAAGCGCGAGGAATACAGCGGCAGCAAGGCGCTCACCGAGACCTTCACTTACGACGGCCTGAACCGCCTCACGCAGGCGAGCGTGGCGGGTGGGGGGACGGTCACCGTCACCTACGATACGCGGCACCTCGGCAACATCGCCTCCAAGTCGGACGTCGGCAGCTACGCCTACACCAGCAGCCGCCCGCACGCGGTGACCAGCGCCGGGGGCGCGAGCTACAGCTACGACGCCAACGGCAACAACATCAGCGGCGACGGCCGCACCCTCGCGTACACGACCTTCGACAAGCCTTACGAGATCAGCAAAGGCGGCCACACGGTGAGCTTCGCCTACGGCCCGGACCGGGCACGCTACCGGCGCATCGATACGGGCACGGACGGCACCACCACGACCCGCTACATCGGCTCGGTCGAGATCATCTTCCATCCGGACGGCACGCAGGAGCGCAAGCGCTACCTTGCCGGGGTGGCGATCGAGAGCCGGACCGTGACCGGCGGCGTGGAGGGCGGTCGCACGACCCATTACGTGCACAAGGATCACCTGGGCTCCATTGACGTGCTCACGGACGCTTCGGGCACGGTCGTGCAGGAGCTCTCGTTCGACGCCTGGGGAAAGCGTCGGGACGCCACCGACTGGACGGCCCTGAGCGCAGGGGCTCTGCTCGGTTTCGACCACAGCCTCACCACCCGCGGTTACACCGGGCACGAGATGCTGGACGAGG
>CAZSKQ010000179.1:0-5291 GCA_964607425.1 uncultured Woeseiaceae bacterium | reverse complement strand
AGGAGCGCGCATTGCGCGCGATGCCAGGGTTGGCGAGAGCGCGTTACCCCTGGCCGAAGGTTATCGTGTCGCCGGCGAGATATTCTTCTTCATCCGGCGTGTTCTTCCGCCCTAGCAGCTTGTTGCGGTGCGGGAATCGCCCGAAGCGCTCGACGATGTCCCGGTGCAGCTCGGCGAACTGCACGACGGTCTCGAACGTCTCCCGGTAGGTCGGCGAAACGGCGTCCGCGAGCTTGCGGAAAATGTCCACCGATTTCGCCTGCACCTTGCGCGACTCGGCGTGCTGCAGGGGCATGTAGAAGAACACGCGCTGGATCGGCGTGAGCCCCTTGTCCTTCTTCTCCATCGCGCCCTCGACGCACAGCTTCAGCGCGACCTTGTCCTTCTCGAAGGCTTTCGCCGTACCGCGATAGATGTTGCGGCGAAACTGGTCGAGCAGGAGGATCAGCGCGAGCCGGCCTTGCGGGTGCCGGGCCCAGTGATCGAGCGCGCCGCGCGAGGCCGCCTCCACGTCGCCGGCGAATTCCTTCTCGATCTCGTGATCGAACACCGGATCCTCGCCGAACCACGTTTCCATGCGGGCATCGATCTGCGGGGCCGTCAGCTCGTGATCCTTGAACCAGAACGACAGGATCCGGCTGATGCGGATCTGGTCGTCATCGGTTATCGTGGCGTCCATGCTGTCGCTCAGGAGTTTGACTGCCATTTCACCGGCCCGGTTGCGAGTGGAGTTCCCGCATTATAGGGCTTTAATGGCCGCGGCTCTGCTGGCGGGGTGCAGCGCGTCCACGCCGCCGGAAGAGGCGGTACGCGCGTGGCTCGAAGCGGCGCAAACGGCGGTAGAGCAGCGCGATCGCGGCCGCCTCATGGAGATGATCGCGGAGCACTACGTCGATGCCCGGGGCAATGACCGCGACGCCGTGGACCAGCGCCTGCGCCTCTACTTCCTGCGCAACCGCAACATCCTGGTGGCTTCGAATATCGAGAAGCTGGAGATCGTCGGGAAGACCGCGGCGCAGGTTGTGCTGACGGCGGGTTTCGCCGGCGCCCGCGCCAATGCCTTCGGCCTGCAAGCCGATGCGTACCGGTTCGAGCTGGAGCTGGTGGAGGAAGACGGGAAGTGGTTGCTGATCGGGGCGCGGTGGAGCGAGCTGTAGGAGCGCGCATTGGGCGCGATCCGCGGTGCTGCCGGTTCGTACAAGGACCGTCGTTCAGCCCCCGGTGCATCGCGCGCAGCGCGCGCTCCTGCATGTGGCTATTCCGCAGACGGCAGTCGAACCTCGAACATCACGCCGCCCTCCACATTGAAGCCCGCGATCGTGCCGCCGTGCCCGACCGCGATCAACCGCGCGACGAAGAGGCCGAGCCCGAGGTGCTTGCCCGTCTCCTCCGGGCGCACCGACACCATCGAATCGAAGAGCTGCGCGCGCATGCGCTCCGGCAGGGGCGGGCCTGGGTTGGCGACGCGGATGGCGTACTGTGCGTCATCAGCCGCCAGGCTGATCGCGATTTCATCGCCTTCGCGGCTGAACCCGACCGCGTTGTCGGCGAGCTTGTCGAGCATCTGCACGATGAGCTCGGGCGAGCCGTGAAGCGTCGCCTCGGCAAGCGGCGAATCGAAGCGGAAGCGCCGCTCCGGCCACGCCACCGCGTAGGCCGCAACCGCTGCCGCCAGCGTTTTGCGCAGGTCGAAGGTTTCCGGCTCGGCGTGCTCGATCAGCTCCTCCACGCGGCTCGCCTCGCTCATCGCGGACAGGATCCTCTGCAGCCGCTCCGCGCCTTCGCGCGCCCGCGCCGTGTAGCGGGCCCCTTCTTCGGAAAGCGGCTCGTGTTCGAGGTTCTCCAGTGACGATTTGACGATGGTGAGCGGGGTGCGCATCTCGTGCGACAGCTTCGACGCGAGGCCGCGCAGGTAGGCGTTGTACTCGCCGAGCTGCCGCAGCACCCGCGAGAAGCTGCGGGAGAGATCGCCGATCTCGTCGCGCGTCCCGCCGCTTGGCAGGTCGGCGCGGACTTCATCGCGGTCGAGGGCCTGCAGGGCGGCACTGCTCAGGCGGCGGATGCGCAGCGACAGCCAGCTTGCGTAGCCGAGCAGCACGGCGGCCACCGCCAGCGTCGCGATCAGCGTGAAGCTCATAAGGCGCGTGAGCGCCTCGTTGGTGAGACTCAGGATCGCATCGGTGCCCTGCTGCAGGACAACCGCCCCGGTCTGCACCGTGCCGGACCACACCGGCTGCGCGACGGCGACGACGGCGCGGCCGGAAGCCAGCGACCGGAACCAGCTCGTGGCGGGTTCTCCGTCCAGCGCGTGGTGGATGTAGGGCTGCCGCTCGCGGCCGCCGGGGTCGGGTTCCGCCAGCTCCGGTGCATCGCCCGGCTCCAGCAGCAGGTTGTACGCGAGCCGCATCCAGCCCGAGACGTCGCCGTTCGAGCTGGCGTCCGCCGCCGACAAGCTGCCCGCTGCGGCGAGACGCCAGCCCGCCTTGTCGGTCACGATCAGCCGCAGGCCGGGCTGGGCGTAGCCCATCGCGACGCTCTGCAGCAGGGGCGAGGGCGTTACCAGCCGGCCGGGAGAGAGCCCGGCGAAGCTCGCGCGGCGCAGTCCCGGCTCGTCCGCGCGGTCGGTGTCGATCACTACCAACCCCACATCACGGTCGAGCAACTCGCGCGGCAGGCGGGCTTCGAGCCTGAAACCTTCCGCCGTGGCTTGCCACTGCGCGGCAATACGCGTTTCCTCGACGGCCGTCCCGTCCGGCGCAAGCCGCTTCGGCACGAGCGAACCCGGCGCTTCCGGCGCGAACACGAATCGCTGCGCGGGCTTCTCGCCGGCGGTAACGACTTCCACCCGGTCCGGGTAGAGCGTTCCGTCGGTGCCCGGCAGTGCGAACACGACGTTCTCATCGCGCACGTCCAGGTAGAGGAACAGGTTCTGCCGGAAAGTGCCGAGCGCGTAACGCACCGCTTCGCCCTCCGCGAGCGTGGCGAGCGAGCTGCCGGGCAGCACCCAGTCGTCGAAGTAGCCATCGATCAAGGGCGCGGACGGCAGCACGTGCGCATAAAGCTGGTCGTCGGCATATTCCGCCGCCTCGCCTTCCACCAGGAACTCCCGCGGAAACTGCCCCAGCGAATCGGCGATCGCCTGCGCCGTGCCGGCGAGCATGCGTTGCTGGCCTTCGCGCAGCGCGCTCTCGGTTTCGCGGATGAACTGGCAGCCGGCCCACGGCAGCACCAGCGTCAACAGGCTGACCAGCAGTAACTGCCGCCTGAGATTCATACGGGCAGGGTCATTCCGCCAGCCAGCGGTAGCCCATCCCGTAAACGGTTTCGATGGCGCCGAAGCTCGGGTCCACGGCTGAGAACTTGCGTCGCACGCGCTTGATGTGCGACGTGATGGTGTTGTCGTCGAGCACCGCCTGCGCGGCATCCATGAGCTGCTGGCGGTTCTTGACGTGCCCGGGGTAGCGCGCGAGTGCGTGCACGATCCAGAACTCGGTCAGGGTGAGGCCGACCGGCTGTTCCCGCCAGCGCACCGTCATGCGCTCGACGTCTATCTCCAGGTCGCCGCGCGTGAGCCGGCTGGCTTCGGTCTGCGGCTTCCTGAGCGCGTCGAGGCGCCGGAACAAGGCGGCCACGCGTGCCATGAGGTGCGGCAGGCTGATGTCCTTCGTCAGGTAATCATCCGCGCCCAGCCGCAGTCCGGATACGGCGTCGAACTCACTGTCGCGCGCCGTGAGGAAAATAATCGGCAGGTCGGGCGCCATGCCGCGCAGCTCGCGGCACAGCTCGAATCCGCCTTCAACGTCGTTTTCCAGGTTGACGTCGATCACGACCAGGTCCGGCAGGCGTGCGGCGAACGCGTCCAGTGCCGGCTGGCGCGCGCCGTAGAGGTCGACGCCATAGCCTTCGCGCCGGAATGCCGCCGCGTAGTTCTCGCGAATGGCGGGCTCGTCTTCGACGATCGCAATTTTCCTGGGCAAAGCGGGCTCCGCGTGGGTCGGACGCCACAATTTGCCACATTACATCGGGCTATTGCCACGCTGTTGCCCCGGGCTGCGACGCCTTGCGCTGCTGAGATTGGCATCGGGACTCAGGAGTCGAAGATGACAACAGCGACGGGGTATGGAAAGTGGGCTGCGGCGATCGTCGGCGTGCTGCTGCTCGGCTCGGCCGCCGCGGTGCCGGCCGAGGCAGCGGGTCACCCGCACGGCGACCTCCCGCAGGAGCCTGCGGTGCCGACGAGCGGGAGTTTGCTGCTCAGGATGCAGGCCGGCTATAGGGTGGCGACGCGGATCAACACGGAAATTCACGTGGCGGTCAGCGGGCCGGTCGCGAGGACGACCGTGCGGCAGCAGTTCCGGAACGACGGCCCGGAATGGGTGGAGGGCATCTACGTCTTCCCGCTGCCGGAGGATGCCGCGGTGGATCGCCTGCGCATGCGCATCGGCGAGCGCTTCATCGAAGGCGAGATCCGCGAGCAGGAGCAGGCGCGCCGGGAATACGCGGCGGCGAAGGCCGCCGGCAAGCGCACCGCGCTGGTGGAACAGCAGCGTGCCAATCTCTTCACGACGTCTCTCGCCAACCTGGCGCCGGGGGCGACCGCGGTCGTCGAGATCGAATACCTCGAGACCGTTGATTACGACGGCGGCATCTTCAGCATGCGCATTCCAACGACCGTGACGCCGCGCTACATCCCCGGCCTGCCCTTGCCGGACCGGCAGGGCTCCGGTTGGTCGGCCGACACGACCGAGGTGCCGGACGCCTCCCTCGTTACGCCGCCAGTCGTCACGAGCTCGCAGGACCACCGCCTGGCCCTGCACGCCGAGATCGACGCCGGCGTGCCGCTCGAGTCGGTCGTGAGCCGTTACCACCCGATCACGGTGACCCCTGACGGCAGCCTCTACCGGGTCGAGCTCGGCGATGCAGAGGGGAAGCTCGACCACGACATCGAGCTCAGCTGGAAGCCGGCAGCCGCGGCCGCGCCGCGGGCGACGCTGTTCTCCGAAACGGTCGCCGGCGATACGCATTACCTCCTCATGATGCTGCCGCCGACGGATGCAGCCCTGGTGCCGCGGATGCCGCGCGAGCTGGTGTTCATCATCGACACCTCGGGCTCGATGCACGGCAGGTCGCTCGAGCAGGCGAAGAGTGCGCTGCTGCTGGCGCTCGGCGACCTTACCGCGGCCGACCGCTTCAACGTGATCCAGTTCAATTCCGTCACGCACTCCCTGTTCCGGCGGAGTGCGGGCGCAACCGCGGAAAATATCCGCGCCGCGCGCGAATACGTGTCGGGG
>CAZSKQ010000178.1:0-5301 GCA_964607425.1 uncultured Woeseiaceae bacterium | reverse complement strand
TATACAAACCTAACCCGCACGTAATTTCATTCGTCATAGCAAGTGCATTCTTCTTAATTCAATATTGCTGCTATCAATCCAAGCCTTCAAATCGTCCTTATTAGCCGCTTAGGTCCCAAGTCCACATCTGTCCACGGAAGCGGGGCTAGACCAGAGTCGCTCAAGATTGGTTTCTATGTAGTCTACCGGCGACACGACGTTCTCCAAGTTGATGGGCCGCCCCGCTCATAACACGGCTTATCACACTAGGCATCGCATCAAGCCTCCCCATGCCGTGATCGGGTGACCTCCGGATCGCCCGCTCAGAGGCGCAGGTAACCCGGGCGATCGGGATTCCAGCCGTCTCTCCGGCCGGCTGATTCCTTCAATGCCAAAGAGTCGTTTTGGCGCGCCGGGAGTCCTGGTCGCCTCCCGCGCCAGCCGATCCCGCCTGCGAAACCGGCACGAGATCCGGGGAATGGCGACAGGCCGATTTGCGGGAGCGGCTGGCGTTCTGGCAGCAGCCGCTACCAATCGTTAAACTTTGATGCCTTGGCACATGAGTGCCATTCCTTCAATACGACATTTCCCGTTTTTATACGATGAGTAACGACGATGTTGACGACATCAGAGCGGGTCTGGATTGCCTCAGGAAAGGAATTCGATCAATTCGGACCGCGCGGCGGGCGATCAAGAACATGCGCGAGAGCAGCGACAAGGGAGACGCAGAGATCGATTTGACGCACGCGGAGCAAATGACGGCGATCGCCGAGCGTCTGTTCAGTTCGGCGGTCGGCGAAGAATCGCAAGATGCACGTGACACCACAGGCGATCTGTACGACAGGGCCACGGATAAATCGGACGTGGAAGGCGAGTAGGGCTCGCCAAAAACTCCGCGCTTTGGTCTTCGAATCGGGCCGACCTCTTGAGCGCCCCGTCGTCAGATCCCAAGAGTTCATCCAGTAATTCCCGCGCGCCCCTCGATCTGGCGGGTCGCGCAGCGCAAGATGTAGTACTTCCAGCAGATGATAAGGTCCTGGGACAATTGTTCGAGTCAACGATTCTACGAACAGAGCAAATCATAGCGGTTCCGTGGCCTGGACATTGATGCGGCCAACAAGTTGCTCGCAATTCTCGATGCTACAACGTCGCTCAACGACTTGAGTCCTTAAAAGAGTGTCGGTCTGCACAAACTCACGGGCAACCGTAAGGGTCAGTGGGCGATAACTGCTAACGTTCCATGGCGGATCTGCTTTGTATCAGAAAGGGCGGCGCATACAGCGTACAAGCGGGCAATCACACCCAAGACTGCGTTGCGCCTGAGCCGCTACTTTGGTAACAGCGCGCAGTTTTGGATGAATCTGCAGACTCGCTATGACTTGCTCGAGACCGAGCGTCAGCTCCGAAAGCGAATCGACTCGGAGGTCGTCCACGCTGCCTGATGGAATCAGGTGTCTTGCATTCTTTCGGATAAGATGGTTTGTGGTTGCCTGGTTTCTTCACGGCTGCGTTGTTGGTGAAGGTGTGCAGCCGCCCGCTTCGGGCGCGCAACTCCCCTGGCGTCTGGGCACCCCGCAGCAGGAGCAGGCAGGACTATGGCGAACTGCGCCGGGTCGAGCTGAAAATCACTGTTGTGGGTATTTCTCGACGCGGCTCGTGAAACTGTCCTAAATCATAGTCGAGGATGTTGAGCAGCCAGACCTGTTCGTCGAGTCCGCCACCCTTGCAGGCACGCGAGGCCGACAGCACTCGCGGCCGCCTCGCCGGATCCCACGGAATCGGCCAGGTAAGTACGGCAGCGCACGGAACTATCGGCACCATCGGGCGATACTCTCCGGCAGTCAGGTGCAATCCGCATCTGCGTTTTCAACCAGGATACCTAGTATGACTCACTCATTGAACGCTTCCAGCGTCAAGGGAATCCGCGCATCGCCTCTTTGCACTGGTGCCGCGATCGCGGGGTTTCTTGCGCTTGCCGCATGCGCAACGACGCCCCAGCCTCCCCACCGCGCCCTGCAATTCGCAGAAATGGCAATTACCCATGCCGAGCGGACACGAGTGGCCGAGTACGCTCCAGCAGAGCTGAACCAGGCACGCGAGAAACTGGCCGCCGCCAGGACCGCGGTCCGCAACGAACAGATGGTCGAGGCCGAAACCCTCGCCGAAGAGTCGCGCGTTCATGCCGATCTTGCCTCCGCGCAGGCGGAAATGATCGAGGCAAAGGCAGTCAACGTCGAAATGCAGAAGAGCATTGATACGTTGAAACAGGAAATGGAACGCAGCTCAGGAGAGCGACCATGAACACATGGGTACACCGATCCCGAATTACCGTCACCGCCGCCGCATTACTCGTAATCGCAGCGTGCGCGACGCCATTGACTGCACCACAAGGTGCTGACACGGCCCGTAGCAAGCTGACGGAGCTCAAGGCCGATCCGGAACTGGCCAGCCGCGCACCACTCGAGATCAAGGAAGCCGAAGCCGCGGTAAAGGCTGCCGAGGTCCCTCGCGAGGATGGAGCGCACGCCAGGCATCTGGTGCTGATGGCCGACCACAAGGTCGACATCGCTCACGCCCGGGCCCAGAGCCGGCTTTATGAGGACCAGCGCGAGGCGCTGAGCGAGCAGAGCGAAAGGGCTCGCCTGGACTCTCACACACGCGAAGCCGACCGGGCCCACGGCGATGCCAGGTCCGCACGCGCGGATGCGGCCATTGCTCGTACCGAAGCCGACGCCGCACGCCTCAAGACGGAGACAATGAGCCGCGAGGCCGACGACTTGCAGCGACAGATTGCCGACCTGAATGCGCGCGAGACCGATCGCGGTCTGGTGGTGACGCTCGGCGACCTGCTGTTTGCCACCGGCAAGTCCGAGCTCAAGGGCGGTGCCGCAGCGAACCTCGAAAAATTGGCTGCCTTTCTTCAAGAGTACGAGGATCGTTCCGTCATGATCGAGGGCCATACCGACAACATCGGCAGCGAGGAGTCGAATTTCGACCTATCGCAACGCCGCGCGGAGTCGGTACAGTCCTATCTGATCAGCCGGGGGATCGGGGCCAATCGTCTCTCCACCTCGGGTCTGGGCGAAGGCTCTCCGGTCGCGGACAACGACTCCGTTACCGGGCGTCAACAGAACCGGCGGGTGGAGGTCATCATCTCGAACGCGACCACGGCCTCGACGTAATTTCCCATTCAGCCTCTACGGCTGACAGGTTACCAGGAACGCGAACCCGCCCAGCTTGCTGGGCGGTTTTTTTGCTGGGGGTCGTGCGCGAGGCGCGTCACGGAGCAACACTCCATTCCTCCGGCAGCGTGTCACGCGGCTTCCGGGACACGCGGCAATTCCGTCCGGCGCGATACCTTGTTGCGGTACATCGTGACGTCCGCTACGTGCAGCAACTCATGGTAGTTCTGACCGTCAGCCGGGAAAGTGGCGACACCGAGGCTCGCCGTCATGCTGACCGGTGTGCTGTCGAGGTGATATGGAGCGGAAAGCTCGACGATGACCTTGTTGATCACCGCAATTGCCTGATTCCTGCTCTCGATGTCGGTCAGGAGCACCACGAACTCGTCGCCGCCGAAGCGGCAGGCGGTGTCAGACCTGCGAATGCAGGACGTCAGGCGTCCTCCTACCTGCTGGAGCAGCCGGTCGGCTGCCAGATGCCCTACCGAATCATTGATGGCCTTGAACCCGTTCAAGTCGAGGAACAACAACACGACCTGCCTGTGCTGCCGTGTTGCACGCGCCACCGCCTGATCGAACCGGTCTTGCAGCAGGCGGCGGTTCGGTAGGCCGGTCAGCTCGTCGTGACAGGCAAAGCGACTCGCCCTGGTCAGAGCTTCGGAAAGGGCCGCCATTTCCTGCCTGAGCGTCCGATTCTGTTCCAGAAGCGAGTCGAACAGACGTATGGACGCTTCGAGGCGCTGCACGAGTGACCCCTGATCCGGCTGGAGTCGGCCCTGGAACCCGTCGTTCCCGCTGTACCGGGTTGTACCGGCGTTCGAGTTGCCACCAGCGCGGCCACTGACCCCATTCATTTCGGCTGTCCCCGGTTTAATAACTCGCGCCGACGATACCTGCACTCCGCCACAGGGTCGGTTCGCTGCCGCACATAGAGTGCTGCCGGAGGTCGGCAGAGCGGCGGTTGTTAATCGTGGGCGAGCAGCCGGTCGTATTCCTTCTTGACCACCGCGTAACATTCGCACACCCGCGTTTCGAGCCTGGAGCGATCGAGCACCACGATGTGTCCGCGGGTGTACCGTATCAGCCCCGCCTTTTGCAGCCGTCCGGCCGCCTCCGTGACGCCCTCGCGACGGACCCCGAGCATATTGGCGATGAGCTCCTGCGTCATGACGAGCTCGTTGGAAGCCAGTCGGTCGAGGCTCAGCAACAACCAGCGGCAGAGCTGCTGCTCTACCGAATGGTGCCGGTTGCACACCGCTGTCTGCGCCATCTGTGTGATCAGGGCCTGGGTGTAGCGCAGCGCCAAATGCTGCAGCGCTCCCCCGGTGACAAATTCCCTTTTCAACAACTCGGCTTTGAGCCGATAGCCCGATCCCGCACTTTGCACCACCGCCCGGCTGGGCGTCGTTTCACCGCCCATGAACAGCGCAATGCCGACGAGGCCTTCGAAGCCTGTGACGGCTATTTCGGCCGATGCGCCGTCCTCCATCACATACAGCAGGGAAATGATGCTGTCGGTCGGGAAGTACACATAAGCCAATGTGCCGCCGGACTCGTAGAGAACCAGGCCGAGCGGCAGATCGACGGCTTCGAGGTTCGGCAGCAGCCGATCGTAGTCCGTCGCGGGAAGGGCTGCGAGCAAGTGGTTCCGGCGGGGGCTCATCGGATCGGCAGCACTGACGTCGGCATGAATGGTGAGAGCTAAAAACCCTGCAAGCGGGCGATCTTCGTCCGGCTGGCTGGCAAGGATTTTATGCTGAATTATACGCGCTATGTACGCTGGCGTACACGCATCCCGCCGCAGCCCTTCCGCGGGCGGCGCGCGCATCTGAGTCGTCTGCCTGCCCGAAAAAAAGGCACGATCACGATCGATGCACTGCGCCATGCACTGCGCCGATGGGGCCTGAAGCGACCTCACATCCGGTTTGAGCATTGGGGGACACCACAAACGGGACTTTGTGTGAGCATCCTTCGCCAGAAGCCAGTGTTTCACAGTAACGGCAGTTCGCCTGGCGGTCCGGACGTCGGCGCACAGCGGCCTAGGAAAGCAACCGGGCGTAATCGGCTTGCATCGCGCCGTAACATTCGCAGGACGCTGCTTCCAGACCCTTGCGGTCCAGGATGCTGATTTCGCCGCGCG
>CAZSKQ010000177.1:0-5319 GCA_964607425.1 uncultured Woeseiaceae bacterium | reverse complement strand
GGAGCTGCGAGCGGCCGCGGCCGGAGTGGAAGCACATGCTCAACACCGTGTGGACTACTCCCTGGGACGGCCTTGCGCTCACCGCCGCATGGCGTTACGTGGGCGAAGTCGACGAGTTCGACCTGGATCGGTACACGGCAAGGGCGCAGCACTACATCGACCTGTCGGGCACCTACTACGCGGACTGGTTCGGCGAGGAAACGGTGGTCACGGCCGGCGTGAGCAACGTGCTGGACAACGACCCGCCGGTCAGCGGACTCTTCGGCAACGTCTCGACGTACGGTAACGGCAACACCATCCCGGCGACCTGGGATGCGCTGGGCCGCTACTGGTTCGTCGCGCTGACACAGCGGTTCTGAGCCGTCGGCAACGGCGGCGGCGGGGCTTTCCCGCCACCGCCGGCGCCGTGCCCGGCGAAGGCGCGGCGGCGTGAGTGCGGTCCGCCTGACTTGCTTCCCACCGGCACGGCTTGCCACCTGAACGGGGTATCATAGCGTGCATGGCAGCCCCGCCCGGCCAGCATGCGCAGGTAACGCAACTCGTTCAGGAGGCAGAGCAGGCGCTCAGAAGGCGCGATGCGGCAGCAGCGTTCGAGGCCTTGCGGCGCGCGGAGGCAATCGCGCCTGACAATTTCCCGGTCCACCTGTTCAAGTCGCTGGCTTACCGCGCGACGGGCGATCTTGCCGCGGCGCAGCGCGCCATTGAAAAGGCGCTTGCGATCGACCCTTACAGTTTCATCGCGCGACTGTCGCGAGCCTGGCTCGTCGACCGGCAGGGGCACGCCCGGCAAGCGGCATCCCTGTACGAGCAGGCGCTCGCCATTGCGCCGCCTCCCGAGCAGGTGCCGCCGGACCTCGCCGCACCCGTGGCCAGGGCAAGGGCGGCGGTGGCGGAAATGAACGCCGCGCTCAAGGCGCACCTGCTCGCGCGCGTCGCCGATATCCGGGCACGCCATGCGGATGCGTCGCTCGCACGCTTCGACGAGAGCCTGGACATCCTTTCGGGCCATGCCAAAGCCTACGTACAGCAGCCGCTGCTGCTGCATTACCCGCAACTACCGGCGGTCCCGTTCTTCCCGCGCGAGCTCTTTCCATGGCTTCCGGAGCTCGAGGCGGCGACGCCCGTCATCAAGGAAGAACTCGACGTCCTGCTGCAGCAATCGGGCACCGGGAAGTTCGTGCCCTATGTCGATTATCCGTCGGGAGCGCCGCTCAACCAGTGGCAGGAGCTCAATCGATCCCGCCGGTGGAGCACATTCTTTTTCTGGCGCGACGGCAAGCGGCAGGACGAAGCCTGCGCGCGCTGCCCGCGCACGGCCGAAGTACTGGACCGCCTGCCGATGGCGCGCCAGGAAGGTTATGCACCGACGGCGATGTTCTCCGTGCTGGACGCCAACACCCGCATCCCGCCGCACACGGGCTCCGTCAACACGCGGGCCATCGTGCACCTGCCGCTGGTGCTGCCCGGGCCCTGCACGTTCCGGGTCGGAAACGTTACGCGCGAGTGGCGCATGCAAGAGGCCTGGGTGTTCGACGACACGATCGAGCACGAAGCACGGAACGATAATGACGAGCTCCGCGTCATCCTCATCTTCGACGTGTGGAACCCCTACCTGTCGGAAGCGGAACGCGAGCTCGTTACCGCCATGATGGGCGCGCGGGCGGAATTCCTGGCCGAGCGCGCCTGAGCGTCACTGCCAGGGGCCCTCGATCCCGCGCAGGAAGGGCGCATAGTGCCTGGAGCGGCCACTCGAACGCGCGTGCAGCCCCTCGCGAACCTGCCACACGCTGGCCGTCCTTACCGGACGGGCGGAACCGCTGAAGTCGAGACAGCCCTCGTGCCATTCGAGCCCGAGATGCTCGAGCAGGCGCCGCAGGACCGGTTCGGGGTCCACCACGAAGTTATCGTAATCGACAGTGAAGATATCGGCGCCGTGCAAATCGAGCCAATGCGCCATCAGCCGTTCGTGCTGCGCGTAATAGTGCGCGATGCCGGCAAGATCGGTGGCATAGGCGAGTTGCCCCAGCTGCTGGAACCAGATGGAAAGGCAGTTGTCGGCCGCGTTGCGCCGGGTGTACACGATACGGGCCGCCGGAAACATTGCCTTGATCATTCCGAGGTACAGGAAATTGTCGGGCCGCTTGTCCGTGACGTTGGCCGCATCCGGGAACAGCTCGCTAACGTGGGCGACATAAGCATCCGCGACTTCCTGCAACCGCCCGCGCGAGGCGCCGAGCACCCCGTCCGGGTACGTCCCCAGCCGTTTCGGGACCAGCCACGGCAAAAGGTCCAGCTCCCCGCCCGCGGTCACCGCCGGATGTCCCGACAGGATCTGCTCCAGCAGCGTGGAGCCTGACCGGAACATGCCGCAAATGAAGATGGGCGAAGCGGTGGACGTGCCGCCGGCAGCCTGCAGCCATGCAGCATCGAATTTCTCGATGATGCGATCGACGGCTCGCTCGGCACCCTGCCTGTCGTAGCGCAGATTGCGCAGCTTGCCGAGGTCGTTCGCAGCTCGACAGGCCGCGAACGCCTCCTCGTAACATCCGAGGTCATCGAGCGCTTTGCCGCGGGCAAACAGGAGTTCCTCGCGTTCTATCGGCTCGCCGTCGGGAGCGGCCAGCGCGCGCTCGAGCTCGCCGAGCAGCGGGTCGTCCTCGCGGGTGACCCGGGCGGCATGCACCAGCCGCGACAGCGCACCCGAATGACCCGGCTGGATAGCAAGAATTCGCCGATAAAGCGCCGCGGAGCGCTCGCGATCGCCGGCTTCCTCGTAGAGGCCGCCCAGGTTGAACATGGCAGGCACATAGCCGGGCTCGAGCTCCAGTGCCCGCTCGTGCATTTCCGCGGCAGCGGCGGGGCGGTGCATCTCGGACCAGAGCACACCGAGATTCGAGTACACCTCGTGCGGCCGCTCGATGCCGAGCCGCAGCGCCTCCTCGTACGCGGCCCGCGCGTCGCCGAAGCGCTTCTCCTTCTTGTAAAGCAGGGCGAGATTGTAATGCGCATCCGCCAGCCCCGGCTGGCGCCGCAGCAAGCGTTCGTAATGCCCGATGGCTTCTTCCGTCCGGCCGATGCCGTCCAGCAGTGCCGCCAGCCGCGCGAAATAGTACATCTCGTCGGGTACTTCCCCGGTGAGCGCGACCAGGTGCGCGACTGCATCGTCGACCCGCCGCCGCTCCATCGCCAGGTCGACCAGGGCCCGCAGCACCAGCTCGCGATGTTCGCCGCGATCGAGCAGCGCCCGGAGCTTACGCTCGGCCTTGAAGCTGCTGCCCCTGGCCTGCAGCTCCCTTGCATAGCGGAACGCCTGCTCGAAATCCGAATCCGTTGTCATCGAGGGCTCCCGTGCCGGATTGCCACCGGCACGACGTCGAACGCCACGGTCGTGCGCGGCAGGTCGGAGTCGAACGGCACGGTGCCGTGCCACATGTACGACGGGAACAGCACCAGGCGCCCGACAGCCGGCTGGATCCGCAGGCGCGCCTTACCCTGCTCACCGATATCGATGTCCGGCTCGCCGAACTTGAGGCCGCCGCCGGCGACATCGCTTGCCGCGATTTCCGGCGGGACCTGGACGTAGTAGGCCGAACTGATCCAGCCCATCGGGTGCATGTGCATCGTGTGATAGCCCGCACGCCGCAGGCGCACCGACCAGGAAGCCGAAAAGTCGAAGTCCTTGTCACGCCGCGACAGGAGCGGGTGCGCGGATCCCGGCGGCATGCGGCCGACGTAGTCGGCGATGCACTCCCGCAGGCTGCCCACCAGCGCCCGGATCTCGGGCTCCCGGCGCACGAACAGGTCGCCAGCCGTCTGCGTGCCGCCGCGCAGCGTCTGCTCCGGCGGATGCTGCTGGCCGAAGTGCAGCTTGCCCAGCACGTCGTTGAGGTGCGCATTGAACTCGGCGGTGCCGGCGAAACCGCGCGGCACCGGCACGTCGTATACGCGCACCAGGTTTTCATAGTCGTTCAGGATCGCGTCGCGCTCATCGCCGAGCAGTCGCCAGCAAAGTCCCAGATAGGCGAGCGCACGCTGGTTGTGCGGCATTTGCGCCGCACCCGCTTTCGCCTGCACGAGTGCCTCGTCGGGCCGCTGGCACGCGAGCAGGGCGCGCGCATAGCTGATGCGGTGGTCGGGGACCGAGTCCGGCATGTTGACGGTGGCCGCGTGCAGCTTGAGCGCCTCCTCCCAGCGGCCCTGGTTCTCCAGCGTGTAGGCAAGCAGGCTCACCAGCGCGCTGGCCCGGCGGTTGGGCCCGAGTGCCTCGAGCAGCACGCGCTCGGCATCGTCAAAGCGCTCCTGCTGGTTGAGCGCAACCGCGTAGGCCAGCTGCAGGTCCAGCGCGCCGGGATGCCGCGCGAGGGCCGCCCGGTAGGAGCCGAGGTATTCCCCGATGCGTCCCTGCTGCCACAGCAGCGAGTTCAGGTTGCGATGGCTGATGACGTCCAGCGGGTTGCGCTCGATGGCCGCGCGATACGCCTCGACCGCTCCCTCCATGTCCTGCAGGTCCGCCAGCGCGTTGCCGCGGTTGTGATGCAGCTCGGCGCGGTCGAGCCCCAGCCGCCCGGCTGCCTCGTAATGCTCCAAAGCCGCCTCGGGCTCGGCCTGCATGCGCAGGCAGACGCCCAGGTTGTGGTGCGCCTCGGCGTAGTCGGAGCGCCGCTCGAGGGCCTCGCGATAGCACTGGACAGCGTCGGGAAAGCGTTCCTGCCGCTTGTAGACGTTGCCCAGCGACAGCCAGGCCGCGGCATCGTCCGGATCGAGTTCCAGGCAGCGCCGGAAGGCGGTTTCGGCCTCCGCGAATTGCCTGGCGTCCAGGTGAGCCAGGCCGAGGTTACGCCAGGCCTCGAGGTAGCGAGGCTGCAGGCGTACCGCCTCGCTATAGCTCTCGATCGCTTCGGCAACCTGCCCGTTGCGGGAAAACGCATTGCCGAGGTTGTTCGCGACCTCCGGTTGCTCGCGAAACAGCTTCAGGGAAGCCTGCATGTACTCGATTGCGGCGCCGTACTCGCCGCGCTGCGAGTGCAGCACTCCGAGTAGCTGCAGCGCTGTCGGGTTGGATGGGTCCTCGTCCAGGAATTGCCGGTAGCGCTCCATCGCAGCGTCCAGGTTGCCCTGCTGGTGCAAGGACACCGCATCGCGAAGTGCCGGGCCGGGCCGGGATCGAGTGTCGGGGCTGGAATGTTCAACCATGGCGCAGGGTGTTCGGCGAGGGCAATGGCAATTATAACGTCGGCCGCCGCAGGCTCCGGAAACAAAGGGGCCATATCGAGTAGGGCGCGGGGTTACCCCCGCGGCCCTCTCACACCACCGTACGTG
>CAZSKQ010000176.1:0-5350 GCA_964607425.1 uncultured Woeseiaceae bacterium | reverse complement strand
AGATCGATCATGCGCTGCCGGACTACTTCTTCTGCAGCGTATGCTGGCACTGGTCAATTCCTTCGTCGGTTAAAGACGAACAAACCTGCCCAGCATGCGGCGCCACCGGATCCATAGAGCTGAAACCGCGGAAGATTACAGGCTGGCTGGGTATTCAGAGATACTTCGACCAGAGTCACTACGGTATCGATTTCATTCGCAACGGGAGGATTATCGAGCCTTTGAACAAGGATTGCTTCTATTGGAACCAAGACGGCGAGCTAGAACTCGAGTACCCAATAGATACTACACACTGGGGCGGGCGTATTGTCGGTCAGATTAACGTGGATTTCGGGCAAGTGGATTACCAGAAGACATCGTTTGCGAAGGATCGAAATGAGTGGAAGGAAGTAGTTGATTATATTCGTGGTGAGGCGCCTCTTCGGCCACAGAAGGCGCAGCAACTTGACTACCCCGAGAATACATCGCCGCTTTCGAGGCTCTTTCGCACGTTTCGCTCTGGCCGAACTTCCGGGCGGCGAATGCTTGTCCCGGGCCAGTATGGCAATCCACTAAAGGGCGACAACGCGGACGCTTCTAAATGGGCCGAGTTCTTCTACAAAGGCGAGCCGGATTTTCAATCAGACGAGAAGTGGTGGGACCGCGTCGTCTTAGCGGAGAACGCGAGGCGCGGCAAAGCGGAAGGTGAGGCACCGCAAGAGGACGATACCGGAGGCGAAGCTGAAGACCCATTTGGGGATGAAGAGGAAGATACCGGCGGCGTGCATGACGATGCTGGATCAGGAGAGCACTTGGTCGTAGATCAAACACTTAGCCAGCGATACTCCTTTCCCGACCGTAACGTGCAGATGGCGCCAGTTGAAGTAACTGTTTACGTTGACAAGCGAGACTTACGTGTACGCGACTTAAAGGACCAGCCTCCGTTTGACGTGGACAGTAGGCAGGCCCCACATCGTTACGTACTTACATATCATCCTAGGCACCCAGCATTCGCTGAATTTGTCGAAACACCGCAGGATTATCTGCTAATTGAGCTGGCGCACTGGTTTAGTACGCGGCAGGGTGGTGGCGAATGGACCGCGGGGAAAGTCTACAAGCGGCTTAAGGATGAGCACCAAGGAGCCCAGAAGCTAGATCTCCATTCGCTTGGTACCTCGGCTGGGGAGTTGCTGGCGGAACTAAAAGAGCACTTAGCCGACTGTGTTATCCAGAAGACACGTTCTACCGTTTCCGAGAAGTTGCTAGACGAGCTAACTAGCGACGTCATGAGCGCCGAAGGAACAATTGAGCACGTAGACAAGCTGTTGCAGTCTGGCAGATGGATTGAAAGGGTTCCTGACGAGCACATGCTGCCCGAGATTGAACGCTCCCCGGAGCTTGTTTTCGATGGTCGCTTTCTAAGGACTTCCTATGCTTCGATAGGACAAGAAGGAATTCGGAAGGAGACAGTTGACAGAGTCGTTAGCTGCATCAGGGATGTAATCATGATCAAGAAAACAAGTGATCGATCATCAATGCCGGATAAGTCGTTGCTCTTGCGGGCGAATGCCGCAATCAATTACCTAATTCAACAGCGGGCGTAATTTTGCCATTCATCAACGAGAGTGCACTCTTAGATTGCACTTGGTATCAGTTCGAGCGTCTGATCTATCGCCTGCTACATCACGCAGGTTGGCGAGGGCTGATGTTTACCGCTAAGAGCAGTGATAAGGGTGCGGATATTTTAGGTACACCGCCGAGAAGTAATAGATACGTTGTTGTGCAATGCAAGCACACTGCACAACCTGCAATCGGGGCTGCTGGCATAAACGACATTATTAGGGCATGCGACTTCTACGGCGTGCAACGCGGGATCCTTGCTACCAATGCTAAGCTATCGAGCAGCGGGTTGAGGCGACTCCATGAAGTGCGGGACCAGTATCGGATTGTGATCTGGGATTTCGCAAAACTCGTGGATCTTGGTACGAAGTTACGCGCATCATCCGCAAACCGGAAGGAGCCACGCCCGTATCAGGCTGCGGCAATTGACGTCGTGATGGATCAGTTCAATCAGGGGGTAGAAAGAGGGATGGTGGCATTTGCTACCGGGCTCGGAAAGAGCATCCTTTTGGCGGAAATTGCAATCGAATATGCAGAGAACAGGTCACTACCCGTCCTGGTCATGGCTGATCGGGTTCCTTTGATCGAACAGCTGGAATGCAGCCTCTGGGCACAGCTCAATGCCGAAACTGCGACGAGGCTTTGGGATGGTGCCAGAAAACCGAGGGGCTTTGGCGGCATAACGGTGGCGACCCAACAGTCGGTGCAGTCTTTCCTTAGAGCCGGAGGGGAGCTGCCCAGATTTGGTGCAGTTTTGATAGATGAATGCCACCATGCTGCTTCTTCGGGGTATCGCTTTACTGTTGAAAAGCTCGAGTTTGGGCATCTTTTTGGCGTTACAGCTACGCCTTGGCGCGGTGATCAGCAGAGTGTCTCCGAGCTATTTGGAGATGTGCTCGCAGAAATGGGGTTGGTCGAGGGCATTCAGCGCGGCTTCTTGGCTGATGTCCAGTACACAATGTATTCCGATAATATCGACTGGAACGCGGTTGCGACCAATTCGAAGCATCGCCTTAGTATTAAGGACTTGAACGCAAGGCTATTCCTCCCAGCTAGGGACGAAGATCTGTGCGCATCAACCGTCGAAGAATGGAACCAGAGCGGCAGACCCCAAACGATCACCTTTTGTAGGTCTATTGATCATGCCGAGCGTCTGGCAGAGCTGTTTACCGTCATGGGTATGCCTTCCAAGGCAATCCATTCACGTGACATGCCAAGGAACCAGCAGTCTCTGCTTTTGATGCAATTTCGGGTAGGTGAGTTCGGCAATTTAGTCAGTGTCGACATTCTAAACGAAGGTGTCGATGTCCCGGATGTAGGGATGGTAGTCTTCGCGCGAGTAACTCACTCACGAAGAATATTCGTGCAACAGTTAGGACGGGGCCTTCGAGTAACTCCTCAAAAACAAAGCGTCCGTGTGCTCGACTTTGTGGCAGACATCAGGAGATTGGCAGAAGGCCTCCGAATCAACAGAGAGTCGCAAGAACTCTCCGGTGCAACGGAATATTACCGTGGCCGGGGAGCAGAACTAATTGCATTTTCCAGAGATACGCACGGGGCATTTGTGGACGAGTACCTGGCTGATGTAGCGGACCTAAACGACACAGACAAGGTGAACCTGGACTTCTTGGTTCAGGCGTGAGAGTCTCCATAGCTCTGGAACAAGTCACAAACGCAAGTTATGCCAACTAAGAGATCGAACAGGTCCCAAGCGACACAGGTATTTGTAGATCTATTTGCCGGGTGCGGTGGTCTTTCCCTCGGCTTAGAGCAAGCGGGTTTTCGACCCATATTTGTAAACGAGCTGAATCCCGCAGCGTTGGACACATACCTAAGGAACCGAGAAAGCCATTCTCTATTGAGACAGAAGTATCATTGTAGGGACATCAAAGAGATCGTCGACGAGCACGTTCTCAGAAATCTGAGGAGGAACCTGCTCAGGGATTTTCGCGTACGCGATATTGACCTTGTAGTAGGCGGCCCACCTTGTCAGGGGTTTTCTGGAATTGGTCACCGTCGTTCTTACTCTGTCGAGAGGAAGCAACTTCCGTCAAATCACCTGTATCAGGACATGGCATTCGTCATTCACAAATTGAGGCCGCGAATGTTTTTGTTCGAAAACGTAAGGGGTCTTAGGTCGGCGCGATGGACGGTGAATGGGGATCGTGGAGAGATATGGAGGGATGTACAGCGCACCTTCCGGAGCATCCCCGGCTACGAGATACATGCAGATCTTGTGTTTGCAAAGGACTACGGAGTACCGCAGAACAGGCCTCGTGTTCTACTTGTGGGTGTGCGGGAGGACTTACGTCTGGAATTGGATCCTTTGGGACCTGCAGCCGGATTACTGCCCAATCCAACTGGAGACTACCCCAATATCGAAGAGTTGTTGTCTGACCTCGTGGATCACGAGTTCAACCCGGGCGGGAAGACAGCAAAGTATCCAAAGCCTGCATTGTCGGATGTCCAGCGACAATTGAGGCTTTGCCCAGAATCGAAGAGAGTCCGACGAAAAGGTGAGAGCTTAACAGAGCATGAGTACAGCAATCACTCAAAGCGCGTAAGCGAAAGATTCAATTACTTGATCAATGGACGTACGTTGACGGCTTCCATGAAAACAAAAAAATTCTCCCAACGAGTACTGCCAGCCACCTGGACAGACAGGGGCCCCACTATTACGGCTACTTCTCTGCCGGACGACTACATTCATTACCTGCAACCGAGGTCTCTGACCGTTCGGGAATGGGCAAGAATCCAGACCTTCCCAGACTGGTATGAGTTCTCAGGTCCGCGTACCACCGGCGGCCTCAGGCGAGCGGGTAACCCACGTGCCGGTCTACATGATCGGGAGGTTCCGAAATATACACAGATAGGTAATGCTGTCCCGGTTAAGCTGGCATTCGAAATTGGGCGACACTTTTCCCGATTGCTGAATTAGGAGAACACCGATTCGATTGACCTGCATGGCGCAGGTACCACCTGCGTGCGCATAGCGACGCTGTCGCTCTGTCATTCTGTAATGGAAGCAGCCCTTGCGCCAGCAGCCGCGTGATGTGATACCTAAATTCCCAAGAACAACGGAAGCAGCGCGGCTCCGCCGAATTTGAGACATGCAAGCCATTGGAAGAGGCGGATTCTTGAAGGTGTAAGCGGCATGCGTCGACGACAGACGTGCGACCGCGCTAGCCGCTGGCTTGCTGCAGGGTTTTTTTCAGAACTTGATTGGCGAAGGTCGGCGTGCGGGAGAAGAGATAACAATACACGCGGCGGCGACGAGATCTTAGTGGCGCTTTTCGCTTGTGTTCTGACCAATAGGACAGAAGGTGCATCAATGAAACTGACGTTCAGGGGGCAGAGCCGGGTCGTATACATTCATGAGCATCCAGTAACACCGCGTGGGAGTGTTCGTGCCGGTGCGCCAATTCAGTGGTCAAGCGCATCCGTGGCGTCCGGACGTGTAAAGGGTTTAGGACTGAGCGGAAATTTCTGGGTCGAGTTCCAATTCGAAGAGGAGGAGTTGCGAAACTGGTTGCAAAAGTACATTGAGGAATCGCCGGTAAAGGGATTGAAGCTGGTTTCGGAAATGCATACCTGCGCGATTATTCAGCTAGCCGAGTCTAATGAAAAGAGCGTTTCATCAGAATGAGTCCAGCATCTGAGCTGTGATGTGGTACGGCCGGCAGGAGTCGAACCTGCATCTGCAACCTTCGCGGGGTTGGGCTCTGGTGCCTTTGAGCTACGGCCGTGGGGG
>CAZSKQ010000175.1:0-5413 GCA_964607425.1 uncultured Woeseiaceae bacterium | reverse complement strand
CGCCCATGTAGGAGCCCGCCATGCGGGCGACAGCGACGCGCCCCATCGAAGGCACGATGGCACCGATCTTCAATGCCGCATCCAAAGAACCTTCGGTTTGCTCATTGCCGGTCGCCCGCATGGCGGGCTCCTACGTGCAAGGCGGGCGGCCGAGCTCCGGGGGCAGCACCGCCTCGATGCGTTCCATCACGTCCAGGCGGTGGACGAGATCGCTGACGTAATCCAGCTTGTCGGTTTCCAGCACCAGGACTTCGCTCATTCGGTAAGACGCGATCCACTCTTCGTAAAGCGCCTCGAGGCGCTTCAGGTACGACAGCGGTACGTCCTTCTCCATGGCACGGCCGCGCAGGCGGATACGCTTCCGCAGCGTGCGCATGGAGCAGCGCAGGTAGATCATCAGGTCCGGTGGCTTGATCGCTTCCAGGATGGCCCGGTAGAGGTCCCGGTACGTCTCCCAGTCGCGTTTATCGATCCGCCGCATCTCGTGTAACGCCCGCGCAAAGATTTCCGCATCCTCGAAAATCGTCCGGTCCAGCAGGGAAACCCCCGGGGTACGGTCGAGCTCCTGGTGCAGCCGGAACTTGTTGCTCAGGAAATAAACCTGCGAATGAAACGCCCAGCGCTTCATGTCCCTGTAGAAATCCGGCAGGTACGGGTTCAGGTCGTTCGGCTCGTAGAAAGGCGAAACGGCATAAGTGCGGCTGAGAAATTCGACCAGCGTGGACTTGCCGCTGCCCATGTTGCCGGCGATCGCGATGATTTTGCGCATGTTCCTGCTTTTGGCGTTCCCGGACGGCACATCTCCTTTTTTGCGACCCATTTGACGGCGCCCGCGCTCCGCTGCAGTATGCACGCATGACCAATGCATCCGCCATCCTGGCTGTAATAGAACCCGACATCACCCCGCGAGAGGTTGTCGACCGCGCGGCGTGGCTCGCGAACCTGACCGGCTCGACGCTGGAGCTTTTGCTGTGCGACGACGACGTGGGCCCGCTCGGGGACATGATCTTCATTTCGAACGAGCCCCGCGACATCGCGGAGCAGATCCGTGCCGCGCAGCAGGAGATGCTTGCGGAGGTGGCGCAGCCCGCCCGGGACAGCGGCCTCGAGGTCGCGACCGGTATCCTGGACGCGCGCCCGATCGCCGACGGCATTGTGCACATTGCGTTGGACCGGAACCCGCGCTACGTCGTGAAGGCGACGCAATACCACAGCAGCGCGGAACGCGCGATCCTGCTCGATACCGACTGGCAACTGATCCGGAACTGCCCTTTCCCTTTATGGTTGGTCAAGCCACGGCCGATCGCAAAAAAGCCGGTCGTCATTGCCGCCGTCGACCCGATGCATGCCGACGACGAGCAGGCTCTCCTGGACGGCGTTATCATCGAGCACGGCAAAGAAATCGCGGAGCGCGCAGGCGGCGAGCTGCATCTCCTGCACGCTTACCAGCCGATCAGCGGTGTCGGCGCCGCCGCCAGGCTGAATTTCAAGCCGGTCCGCCTGTCGGTCGAGGAAATCAGCGAGAAAATGGAGCGGGAGCACCGAACGCGCCTGGACGCACTGGCCGCGAAACACGGTATCGCACCGGATCGCACCCACCAGCTACCCGGCAGCCCGCGAGACCTGCTGCCTTACGTGGCGCGCGACTGGAACGCGGACCTGGTGGTCATGGGCGCGCTGGCCCGCGGCCGGAAAGCTATCGGCCGCACGGCAGAGCGCGTGCTCGATCACCTGCCCTGCGACGTCCTTATCCTGCGGCCGTAGCAGGCGTTACTCGCGGATGCCTTCCAGGTACAGGAAGAACGAATAATCGAGGACCGTGTCCTCGAGCCTCTGGAAGCGGCCGGTCTTTCCGCTGTGCCCCGCCTGCATGTTCGTCTTCAGCAGCAGCAGGTTATCGTCGGTCTTGTATTCCCGCAGCTTCGCGACCCACTTGGCCGGTTCCCAGTACTGCACCTGCGAATCGTTCAACGAGGTTGTAACCAGCAGGTGCGGGTAATTCTGCGCCCTGACATTATCGTAAGGCGAGTACCTTCGCATGTAATCGTAGAACTCCTTGTCCTGCGGGTTCCCCCATTCGTCGAATTCAAACGTGGTCAGCGGGATGCTGGAGTCGAGCATGGTCGTCAGGACGTCGACGAACGGAACGTGCGCGGCTACGCCGTGATAAAGCTGTGGTGCCATGTTCACGACGGCGCCCATGAGCAACCCGCCGGCGCTGCCGCCCTGCGCGTACAGGTGCTCCGCGGACGTATAGCCCTCTTCGATCAAAAAGCGGCTGGTATCGATGAAATCGGTGAACGTGTTCATCTTGTTCAGCTGCCGGCCCGCGTAATACCAGTCGCGCCCCATGAGCGACCCGCCACGGATGTGTGCGATCGCGAAAATAAAGCCCCGGTCGAGCAGGCTGAGCAGGTCGGGATCGAAGTCCGGGTCGATCGTGGCCCCGTAGGAGCCGTAGCCATACTGCAGCAGCGGGTTCTTCCCGTTCCTCTGCATTCCTTTCCGGTACACGATGGATACGGGTATCGTAGTGCCGTCCCTGGCGCCCGCATAGACCCGCTCGGTGCGGTAGTTGGCGCGGTCGAAGCCGCCCGGCACTTCCTCTACATGCACGAGCTCGTGCCGCCGGTTCACGAGATCGAAATCGTAGGTCGATTCCGGTGTTGTCATGGATTCGTACACGTAACGAATCGTGTTCGTGTCGTATACGTAATTGTCATTGGTGTACGCCGTATACACCGCCTCCTCGAACTCGATCGGGTAGAGCTCACCCGATGCGCGATCCAGCACTTCAAGCTGCGTCAGCCCGTTTTGCATCGAGCTGATCACGAGATGGCCTTGCAGTGCGTCGAAGCCTTCGACCAGCACTCCGTCGCGATGCGGCACAACCACTTTCCAGTTCTCCCGGGACGTATTGTCGAGCGGCGCCTCCATGATCCGGAAATCGAGGGCAGCGTCGTTGGTCAGGATGTAGAACCGGTCACCCCCGTCGGTAACGTAGTACTCGTGTTCGCCGGACCGCGGCAGGAACAATCTCGGTTGCTCCTCCGGCGCGTCAGCCGGCAGGTAACGCACTTCGGTCGACACGGTCTCGGCACTGGTCAGGTACAGGAATTTGCCGGATAGCGACTTTTCGACCCATACCGAGTTCGCTTCATCGTTTTCCTGGTAGGCGAGCGTATCGTTTGCGGAACCGAGAACGTGCCGCTTGACCTGGTAGCTGCGCAAAGTGT
Source organism: uncultured Woeseiaceae bacterium (assembly GCA_964607425.1). GTDB lineage: Bacteria > Pseudomonadota > Gammaproteobacteria > Steroidobacterales > Woeseiaceae > IDS-8. Next base: position 2,177 of record CAZSKQ010000175.1, on the reverse strand, counting down.
CCGGATCCTGGCGTGTGTAGAACAGAGTCCGGCTGTCGTTCGCCCATTCCGTGTTGGCCGTCACGTTTTCGATCCGGTCGGGCAGTAGCTCCCCGGTTTCGAGATCCAGGAAATACAGGGTATAGAAACGCCGCCCTTCCGTATCGACCCCGTAGACTGCCGTGCGGTGATCGGGGCTGACGCCAAAACCGCGCACCGAGTAATACTCGTGGCCGTCGGCGCCCACGTTGACGTCAAGCAGTATTTCCTCCGCGCCATCGAGGCTCTTCTTTCGGCAGTAGACCGGGTAATCCTGCCCGGGCTCGTAGCGGTAGTAGTACCAGTACTCGCCGTCGCGATACGGCACGGACACATCGACCGGCTTGATACGGGATTTCAGTTCCCGGAGCAGCGTATTCTGCAGGCCACGAAGCGGCGACAGGACCTCATCGGCATAGGCATTCTCCGCTTCGAGGTAGGCGATGACCTCGGGGTTGTCGCGGTCTTTCATCCAGTAGTAATTGTCGATACGGACGTCGCCGTGGATTTCCAGTTTGTGGGGCTTTTTTTCCGGCATGGGGACTACGGGTGCTTTTTCGGTGCACGAAGCGATCAAAGCAAGGGTCATAACAAGGGGTATCAACGGGCGTCTGGTCATTGTTCTGGCTGCCGTGATGAGCGGAGCGATGCCGCATTATCGTCGGTCCGATCGTTAACGTCACGCGGGTTCCGTAGCATGGATTACTGCTGTTGCCGATAGCTCGCGATGTGTTTTACTCGCTTACCGGCATCTTCCGGGGGGAGCATGATGCATGAAAGAATCACCGGACGCGAGGGACTCATCCGCGGCATAGGCTTTGCCGGCGCGGCGCTGATCGTCCTTAATTCCGTCATCGGTGCGGGCATTTTCGCACTGCCGGCCGAGATAGCCGAACGTGCCGGTGCCGCCAGCCCCTGGCTGTTCCTGGTGTGTGGGCTGCTCGTCATCACCATCGTGCTCACTTACTCCGAACTCGCCAGCTATTTTCGCGAGACCGGCGGTCCGGTGCTCTACACCACGGAAGCCTTTGGTCCGCTCGCGGGCTTCACTACCGGCTGGATCTATTTCGTCAGCCGCATGACGGCGTTCGCCGCGAACACCACCGTGCTCGTGACCTACCTTGGCACCGCCTGGCCCTGGCTTGCGGACGGATACGGCCGCGCCGCGGCCATCGCCATCGTCGGCGGAGCCCTCACGCTCGTGAACTACGTGGGGGTGAAGGATGGCGTGCGGGCAGTCGGCCTGCTTACGTTTCTCAAGCTGATCCCACTGCTGCTGCTGGTGCTGCTCGGCTTGCCGTACGTCAGCGGTGATGCGCTCTTTCCCGCCGCCTTGCCGAAAATCATGAAGCCCGGCGAAACGACACAACTCCTCATCTATGCATTCGTCGGCTTCGAGGCCGCCACCATCATCGCGGGTGAATCCAACCGCCCGCGGCGTGACCTGCCTCGGGCGCTGGTGACGACGGTGGTCGCGACCGGTGTGTTCTACTTCCTTATCGTGCTCGTCTATGTCGCGGTGCTGCCGGCAAACAGCGCCGGGGAGATGACGCTGGTCGATCTCGGCCGGGAGCTGGCTGGACCCGCCGGTGCCGCGGTCATTACCGCAACGGCCGTGTTCTCGATCGGCGGCAATCTTGCCAGCAACATGCTGACCGTGCCGCGCCTCACGTTCGCCCTGGCCGAACGGCGCCTGTTACCTGCCTGGTTCGGGCGCGTGCACGCGCGCTATCGCACGCCCGGAAACTCCATCCTCTTCCTCGGCGTACTCGCGACCGGCTTTGCCCTTTCCGGTTCTTTCCTGTGGCTGGCGGCGGCAAGTTCGCTGACCCGGCTGATCGTGTACGTGCTCTGCATCCTCGCTCTGCCGGTCATCCGACGCCGAGCCGACGCGCAGGCACGTGAGCGGGCTTACCGACTCAAAGGCGGCTACCTCATTCCGGCCGTCGCGCTGGCCTTGAGCATCTGGATCGCGGCACATTCGACGGCGTATTCGTGGCTGGTGACGAGCATCCTCCTGGTGGCGGGCCTCGCGCTGTACCGCCTGACGAGATTTCAGTAGGAGCGCGCACCGCGCGCGAAGCCACGGCCGACGAGCGGAGCAATCGCGCGCAATGCGCGCTCCTTGTATGTCGGCAGTTTTCCTTGATTAGCTACCG
>CAZSKQ010000174.1:0-5427 GCA_964607425.1 uncultured Woeseiaceae bacterium | reverse complement strand
CGATGAACATCAGGTAGCCCGGGCTCCAGGTGTCGAAGTCGCCGTGCGTGAACACACCGGGCATGCCGAGCTTGGTCATCTGCTGCACGTTGTTCCAGCCGATCTGCTGCCACTCGCCCACCAGGATCGGATCGACCCAGGAGTTGTAGGGCCCGTCCCCGACCGTGTTGTCATAGAGGAACGGGACCGATTCGTGCAGGTCGTGCAGCACCTGCGCGTGCCAGCCGATGAAGGTGTCCGCGACGTTGCGCGTCAGGTTGAGCGTCATGGCCATCGCGTCGCGGTTGTTGTCGTGCGCGACGTAGTGCCCCCAGTACAGCAGCCAGGGATAGTTCTCGCCGGGGTGCGCCAGGTGCCAGTTGTAAACGTCGACCATGCGGTCGCGGCCGTCGACCTCGACGATCGGCGTGATGAGCGTGATCACGCGCGTGCGGATGCCTTCGATGTACGGTGCCTCGTCCACCGCCAGCCGGTACGCCAGCTCCATCAGCGCGGTCGGCGAGCCGGTCTCGGGGGAATGGATGGTGCCGGTGATGTAGTAGACCGGCACCGACTGCGCGATGAGCTTTTCGGCTGCCGCATCGTCCATGGCGATGGAGCGCGGATCCGCGAGCTGCGCCAGGCGCTCACCGTTGGCTTCGGCACTATCCAGCAGGGCCTCGTCGGCGATTGCCACCGCGATCATCTCGCGGCCTTCCTCGCTCTCGCCGATGGAGAACACGCGCACGCGCGGCGTGGCCTCGGCGAGCGCGCGAAAGTAGCGGTAGACGTCGGCCGAGTACGGCAGGTAGTCCGGCGCGCCGGCGATGTGCCCCAGCACGTCGAGCGGCGTCGGCACCGTATCCGAGGCGGGAAGGTAGTCGGTCAGCGGCGAATTGAAGGACGGATCGGTGGTGAACTCGCGGATCTTCGCCGTGTAGTCCTCGTCGATCGCCTGGCCGGGGGCACGGGCGTAGGTCGCCGGCTCGCCGACAGGCGCGGGCATGGCCTGGGCCGCCGCCGGACCGCCGGCAGCGGCGCCCGACACGCACAGCAGGACGGCGCACGTCCGGCGCAGGCGGGCGGCAATCACTTCGACGCCCCGGAGGCGACCGCCGGCTCCGGCCGGTCGCCGCTCCCCAGGTACTGCGCGTACCAGTCCAGGTAGCGCCGGTAGCGGTCGAGCACGTAACTCGGCAGCCGGATGGCGTGACGCTGGCCCGGGTAGACCACGAGCCTCGTCGGCACATCGAGCGTGCGCAGCGCCTGGTACATCTGCTCGCTGCCGGCGAGCGGCACGTTGAAGTCGTCGGCGCCTCCCAGGTAGAGCGTCGGGGTAGTGATGCGGTCGGCGTGGAAGAACGGATAGCTGAGCCTGATCCAGAGGTCCGGGTTCTCCCAGGGCGGACCGAGCTCCGTGTTGTACTGCATGGCGTACTGGTCGAGGCCGTACAGGCCGAGCCAAAGCGCGCCGCCGGCGCCGCAGGTCGCCGCGCCGAAGCGGGTCGTGGTGGCGATGCTGTAGTTGGTCAGGATGCAGCCGTAGCTCCAGCCGCCGATCCCGAGGCGCTCCGGGTCGGCGATGCCCGCCTCGACCACGTAGTCCGCGCCGGCCAGCACGTCGGTAACCCCGTGGTGGCCCCAGTCGGCGAAGAGCGCCTCCTTCCAGGCGCGCCCGCGCCCGGCGCTGCCGCGGTAGTTCGGCGAGAGCACCGCATAACCCGCGCCCGCGAAGAGCTGCCGCTCGAAATCGAACTCGTAGCCGTTCTGGGCGGCCGGGCCGCCGTGGATGCGCAGGAGCGTCGGATAGAGCCGGCCCGGCCGGTAGCCGACGGGCTCGTAGAGCACGGCGTGCACCTCGTTGCCGTCCTCGGTCGTGTAGGCGACGCCGCGTACGTTGCCGAGCTCGATTCCGGCGATGAACGCGTCGTTGTGATGCGAGAGCTGGCGATAGCCGCCGTCCTCGAAAGCATAGATCTCCGCCGGCTTGTGCGGCGTCGTCAAGGTGGCGGCGATGCGGCCGTTCGGCGCGACGGTGAGCGTTTGCAGCGTGCGCTCGGCGGGCGCGAGCCTTTCGATCTCGCCGCCGCCGACGGGCACGCGCGCGGCGTAGACGCTCTGGTCGTCGACCACGAGGAAGTAGAGCGAACGGCCGTCCGGCGAGAACCATCCTTCCGAGACGTCGCGGTCCAGCGCGGCGGTCAGGATGCGCGGCTCACCGCCCCTGGCGGGCACGAGCGCGAGCAGGCCCTGGCTGTACGCGTAATAGCGCGGCTCGCTGCCCTGGCGGTAGGCAATCCAGCGGCCGTCCGGGCTCCACGCGAGCGGGCCGTCGTCCGGCCCCTCCCAGGTGGTCAGCCGGCGCGGCTCCGCGCCGGGGCGCGCGTCAATGACGTAGACGTCATCGTTGTTCGAACGATCCGGATCCTCGCCGAAGCGTTTGCTAGTGAAAGCGATGCGCTTTCCGTCCGGCGACCAGGCGGGATTGGCATCGTCGAAATTGCCCGTGGTAAGGGGTTCCAGCTGCCCGGAGGCGAGGTCGAACAGGTACAGGTGATTTCGCCGCTGCTCGAGGTAGCCGTAGCGGTCCGACTTGAACTGGTAACGATCGATGACGATGGGCATCGGGTCGTCGTCCTTTGCGGTATCGGCCGGCCTGGCGCTTCGGTCCTCCGGTACGTCTTCCGCTTCGTCGTCACTGTCCTCCAGAGTACGATCGGGCTCCGGGTCGCGCATCACGAGGGCGAGGCGCTTGCTGTCGGGCGACCAGGCGTAATCCTCGATATCGCCGGCCACCGAGGTCACCTGCCGCGCCTCGCCGCCGCGCCGGTCCAGCAGCCAGAGCTGGGCGCCTTGTTCGCCTTTCTTGCCGGCATCCTCGTCCGGCGTGCGGGACGACAGGAACGCGAGCCAGCGGCCGTCCGGGCTCCACCGGGGTGTATGTTCCGACTCCGGCGTATGCGTGAGCCGGACGTGTTCGGCGCCGTCCCAGCTCACCATCCAGATATCGCTGTCGTTCTCGTTCCGGCCCAGGTTTACGGTATGAACCGTGTACGCCACCCAGTCGCCGTCCGGCGCGAGCTGCGGATCGCGTACCTCCTGGAGGCGGGCAAAGTCCTGCGGCTGGAGGGGGCGCTTTTCTGCCGCGAAAGCCGCGGTAAACAGGAGCGATAACACGACCACGGTGAGCTTTCGCAGGCTGGACATGGCAATCCTCGGGCGCGCGCACAATATAAGGAGTGGCTGCACGATAGGAGGCGCCGGAGAGGAGTGTCAAGCTTCTCATGCGGCCGGGATGCGGAGGCTCCGGCACATGCCGTGGCCGCGGAGGTTATATACTCCACCCTCGCGATCCTCGTAGCGACTGCCGGAAAAGGGCAGCCGCTGGGTGCATTCAATCCGGAGCGCTCAAAAATGAAAATAGCTGAAGGTATCCAGGTCCTCCGCGCGCACGCGACCAAAACAGCGATGGCGCTCGTTGCCGCGGCCGCTTTGGTTGCGTGTTCGCCGCCGCCCGATACGGCAAGTACCGCGAGTACGGCGAGTACGGCGGATAAAGATGAACCGCGGGAACCGGTGAGCGCGGCCGCCGCCGGGCGGGAGTCGATCGCGAACACGTACCGGTTCGCCATCGGCGACTTTACCGCGATTGCGCTGCGCGACGGCGGGGTGGAAGTTCCGAATGACGCCAAGGTGATTGCAATCAACCACACACCCGAGGAGACCGCGGCACTGCTGACCGCCGCCGGCCTGCCCTCAGACTCGCTCGCCCTCTCCTGCCAGCCGCTGCTCGTGCAGACGGCCGACAGGGTGCTTTTGTTCGATACCGGGGCGGGCACGAACCTCGGTCCCGCAGCCGGCAAGCTTCCTGCCGCCATGGCGGCTGCCGGAGTCGACGCCGCGGACGTCACCGACATCTTCATTTCGCACTCGCACGGGGATCATACCGGCGGCCTCGTGAATGCCGCGGGCACGCTGGCTTTTCCCAACGCGACGATTCACATCTCGGCGCCCGAATGGGAGTTCCTCCAGGGCATGACCCCGGAGGATGACGAGCGAGCCGCGGAATTCACTGCCTTCATCGCCGCCGTCACGCCGAAGATCGCCGCGTTCGAGCCGGGTGCGGACCTCGTCCCGGGCGTCGTCGAGGCAGTCGAGATCAGGGGACACACGCCCGGACATTCCGGCTACCGGATCACTTCCGGCGAGGAATCGCTGCTTTATATCGGCGATGCCATGCACCACTCGGTGGTGTCGGTCCAGCGGCCGGACTGGACGATCGCCTTTGACGGCGATGCGCCCACCGCCGAGGCGAGCCGTGCGGCCTTGCTCGCCCGCAGCGCCGCGAGCGGAGAGCGGATTTACGCCGTGCATTTCCCGTTTCCGGGGCTTGGCACGATAGAAGGCGGTGACAGCGGGTTCGAGTGGGTTCCGGAGCAACAGTTCCGAGCGCGGTGACGCTCCTGCAACGATTGTTCCGGCGCAAGCCGGTCGCGGCGATGGCCGAGGAGACCGGCGCCGATCGCGACGGCGGGGAGCTGGAGCGGTCGATCGGGCTGTTCCAGCTCTCGATGATCGGCATCGGCGGCACCATCGGCACCGGCATCTTCTTCGTGCTGTCCGAGACCGTGCCGGTGGCAGGTCCCGCGGTCATCTGGTCGTTCGTGATCGCGGGCGTCGTCGCCGGCCTGACCGCCGTCTGCTACGCGGAGCTGGCCGGCGCGGTGCCGGTGTCCGGGTCTTCGTACTCCTACGCTTACGCAACCCTCGGGGAGGTCGTCGCGATGGTCGTGGCCGCCTGCCTGCTGCTGGAGTACGGGGTTGCCTCGGCCGCGGTGGCCGTCGGCTGGTCGCAGTACCTGAACCAGCTCTTCGGCAACCTGTTCGGGTTCGCGATCCCCGACGCGCTTGCGCACGCTCCCGAGCAAGGCGGCCTGATCAACCTGCCCGCGGTGCTGCTGGTCGCCATGTGCGCACTGCTGCTCATCCGCGGCACGCGCGAATCGGCCACCGCCAACGCCGTCATGGTGGTGATCAAGCTGGCCGTGCTGGCGCTGTTTATCGTGCTCGGCGCGACCGGCTGGAACAGCGATAACCTGGCCGATTTCGCGCCTTACGGTTTCAGCGGCGTGATCAGCGCCACCGGGCTGATCTTCTTTACCTTCATCGGCCTGGACGCCGTATCGACCGCCGGCGAGGAGGTCCGGAACCCGCGGCGGACGATGCCTTTGGCTATCATGATCGCGCTGGCCGTGGTCACCACGTTCTACGTGCTGGTCGGCATCGTCGCTGTCGCGGCGCAGCCGATGGCGCAGTTCGAGGGCCAGAGCGCCGGGCTCTCCGAGATCCTGCAGAACGTCACCGGGTCGACCTGGCCGGGCACGGTCCTCGCGGCGGGCGCGATCATCTCGATCTTCAGCGTGACCCTGGTGACGATGTACGGCCAGA
>CAZSKQ010000173.1:0-5498 GCA_964607425.1 uncultured Woeseiaceae bacterium | reverse complement strand
CGTGGCATCGCGCGCATGGCGCGCTCCTACGGGGACGGGGGCAGGGCGAAGTGCACGGTCGTTCCCTGACCGGACTTGCTGTCCGCCCAGATGCGGCCGCCGTGCGCTTCCACGATACTGCGGGCAATCGACAGCCCCAGCCCCGTGCCGGAAGCGGAGCCGCCGGTGCCCTGCCAATGCGGCTCGAACAGCTGCGGCAGGTGCTCGGGGGGAATGCCCGGACCGTTATCCCTGACCGAGACCTGCACCCAGTCGTCGCGGCGCCTTACGTGGATGCCCACCTCTCCCGGCGGCTCCGTGAACTTCAGCGCATTGCCGAGCAGGTTGGAGAGCAACTGCGCCAGCCGGTGTGGGTCGCCGCGCACGACCGGCAAGTCGCGGTCCACCCGGCAGGAGAGCACGAGCCCGCGGACGCGGGCCTCGGCGCCGAAGAGCTCCAACGTGTCGTGGCACAGCGCATCGAGGTCGATCCGCGAGCGCTGGACCATAAAGCGGCCGGAGCGGAGCGATAAATCCAGCAAATCGTTTATAAGACGCTGCATGGTGTCGGCCGATCGCTGAATCATGTTGGCCGCGCGCAATTGTTCGCCGCTGCTGTCGGCCCGCAATGTCCGCACCGTTAGTGAGATCGTGTTCAGCGGGTTGCGCAAGTCGTGGGCGACCACCGCCAGCAGCTCGTCGCGAATGCGGGTTGCGAGCTCCGCCCGCTCGCGCGCCTCGCGCTCGGCGGTGATGTCTTCGAGCGTCCCGACGAACCCCACCAACCCGCCGCCGATACGCATGGGTGCCGCGCGGCCGCTGACCCAGACGACCTTGCCGTCCGGGTGCAGGAAACGATACGTGTCGGACCACGGCCGGCCCGCGCTCGCCGCGGCGTACCAGGAGGCGGCCACCCTGCCACGGTCTTCCGGGTGCACGGCTGCCTCCCAGCCCTTGCCGGAAGCCGAGCCAAGGCCGATGCCGTGCAGTTCCTCGCACTTCGGGTTGTAGAAAACCGGACTCCCCTCCGGGTCCATTACGCAGATGCCGAGCGGCGACGCCTCTATCAGCGCCTTGAGGCGCGCTTCGCTTTCGCGCACCGCCCGTTCCGACCGATGCCGCCCCGCGGCCTTGCGATGGAGGTTCATATGGCCTTCCTGCTGGGGCAACGCTGCTCTCCGGTAGTCCTCCTCTACCTGAGTCTAGCTAAATATCCTGTGAGTTCCCGGCAGGTTCAGGTGTCGCGAAAGGGCAAGGCCGTGTCGACCTTGATCTCTTTCAGCACTATGTTCGAACGCACCTGCGACACCCCCGGCAGCCTGAAAATGAAGTTGTCGAGAAAGCGGTTGTAGGCATCGATATCCTCGACGACCACGCGCAGGTGGAAATCCGCCTCGCCGCTGGTGGCAAAGCACTCCAGGACCTCCGGGTGGCGGGCTACCTCCTTGACGAAATTCTCGACGTTCTTCTCCTCGTGGCGAACGAGCGACACCAGCGTCATCGACGACAGGGAGAAACCCGCCTTCCGGGGATTGACGAGGGCCGCGTAACGATCGATTACGCCCGCCTCTTCGAGGGCGCGCACCCGCCGCCAGCAGGCGGAGGTCGACATGCCGGTGATGGCAGCCAGTTGCTGCATGGTGACGCGGCTGTCGCGCTGGAGCGCCTGCAGGATCGCGCGATCTTTCCGATCGAGTTTCATTTCTCACCAAATAACAGAATAAAGAAATATTGTACGAATAACTGCTATTTATCGAAATGGTATCCCGTTTTTATTATCAAAAGCGGGAATTCTGGTACCTCATTTCGCCGCGATTCTGCCACTATGGTCGACCGGATCCAGGCCGTTTACGGAGCGACGATGGCAAGTGCTGCGCCCCTCGGGCATCCCGCCACCCCCCTCGATTCCTACGAGCTGATGGACCGCTACCGGCGGACCTCCGGGCGCGTGTTCCTGACCGGCACCCAGGCGCTGGTGCGGCTGCCGCTCATGCAGCGCGCCCTCGACCGCGCGGCCGGCCTGAACACCGCGGGGTTCATATCCGGCTATCGCGGTTCGCCGCTTGCCGGCTACGATCTCGAGCTCTGGCGGGCGCGCGACGAGCTCGCGGCAAACGCCATCGAATTCCTGCCCGCGGTCAACGAGGACCTTGCCGCCACCGCGATTCTCGGTTCCCAGCAGGTCGAAGCCGACCCGGATAAAACCGTCGATGCCGTGTTCGGTATCTGGTACGGCAAGGGACCGGGTGTCGATCGCGCCGGCGATGCGCTGAAGCATGGCAACGCCTACGGCTCGTCCCCGCGCGGTGGCGTGCTGGTGATCGCCGGCGACGACCACGGCTGCGTCTCGTCGTCGTTGCCGCACCAGTCCGACGCCGCCTTGCTCGCATGGTTCATGCCCGTCCTGAACCCGGCAAACGTGGCCGAATACCTCGAGTACGGGCTCTTTGGGTTCGCGCTGTCGCGCTACTCCGGCATGTGGGTCGGCTTCAAGGCAGTCTCGGAAACCGTCGAGTCCGCCATGTCGGTGGAGCTGCCGCCGCCGCCGGAGTTCCGGCTGCCGCCCGACTTCGTGCCGCCGCCGGACGGCCTGCACATCCGCTGGCCGGATTACCCGGGCCCGCAAATCGAAGAGCGCATGGAGGCGAAGAAGGCCGCCGTGCTCGCCTTCGCCGCGGCCAACCCGATCGATCGGAAAATCTTCGACACACCGGATGCCCGCTTCGGCATCGTCACCACCGGCAAGGGCCACCTCGACCTGATGGAGGCATTGCGGCTGCTCGGCATCGATCGCAGGGAAGCGCGCCGCCTCGGGCTCGACGTGTACAAGGTCGGCATGGTGTGGCCGCTGGCGCACGACAGCGCGTTAGAGTTCGTGCGCGACAAGCGCGAAGTGCTGGTCGTGGAGGAAAAGCGCGGCATTGTCGAGAGCCAGTTCAAGGAGTACTTCTACGATTATCCGGGGCGCAAGCCCGAACGCATGATCGGGAAGGAAGACGAGCACGGGCAGCGGCTCGTCCCCTGGACGGGCGAGCTCTCACCGATCCAGCTCGCGGCGATCGTCGCCGACCGCCTCGACCGCGCGCTGCCCGGACTCGACCTGGCCGCGCGTGCCGCGCAGCTCGCCGGAGCCGGCGCACCGATCGAGGTGTCGGGCGCCGCGCGCACCCCCTACTTCTGCTCCGGCTGCCCGCACAATACGTCGACCCGCGTGCCCGAAGGCTCGAAAGCCCTCGCCGGCATCGGCTGTCACTTCATGGCGAACTGGATGGGCCGCGAGACGGAAGGGCTGATCCAGATGGGCGGAGAAGGCGTCAACTGGATCACGCGCTCGAAGTTCAACGGCGGCAAGCACGTGTTCCAGAACCTCGGCGACGGCACGTTCTACCACTCGGGCTCGGTGGCGATTCGCCAGGCGCTCGCCGCCGGCACCAACATCACTTACAAGATCCTGTTCAACGACGCCGTGGCCATGACCGGAGGCCAGCCGGTCGACGGGCCGATGACGGTCGAGGGCATTGCGCACATGGTGCGCTCGGAAGGCGTGCAGCGGATCGCCCTGGTGTCGGATGAGCCGGAGCGGTTCGAGCTTCAGGACCTGCCGGCGGGCACCACGGTGTCGCATCGCCGTGAACTCGATGCGATCCAGCGCGAACTGCGCGATATCCCGGGTGTGACCGTGCTCATCTACGCGCAGATGTGCGCGACCGAAAAGCGGCGCAAGCGCAAGCGCGGCACCTTGGCCGACCCGAATCGCTTCGTGGTGATCAACGACCTCGTCTGCGAAGGCTGCGGTGACTGCTCAGTGGCCTCGAACTGCCTGTCGGTGGTGCCGAAGGAGACGCCCTTCGGTCGCAAGCGCCAGATCAACCAGAACAGCTGTAACAAGGATTTCTCCTGCGTGGACGGCTTCTGTCCGAGCTTCGTGACCGTGGAAGGCGGCGAGCGCAAGCGCCTTGCAGCGGCGGGCGCGCGGGAGTTTCCGTCGGCAAAGCTCGCGTCGCTGGCAGAGCCGGAGCTGTCGCCGCCCGGCGGCGGCTACGACCTGCTCGTGACGGGCGTCGGCGGTACCGGCGTCATCACGGTGGGCGCCCTGATCACGATGGCGGCGCACCTCGAGGGCAAGGGCGCAAGCGTGCTGGACTTCACCGGCTTCGCGCAGAAATTCGGCCCGGTGCTGAGCTACGTCCGGCTCGCCGACATGCCGGCGGCATTGAACCAGGTGCGCATCGACACGGCGCGCGCCGACGCGCTGATCGGCTGCGACCTGGTGGTGAGCTCGTCGCCGAAAGCCTCCGCTACCTACCGCGCCGGTCACACGCGCGCGGTCCTGAACAGTGCCGAGATGTCGACCGCCGACTTCGTGCGCTTTCGCGATGCGAATCTCAAGGCCAAAGAGCGAATCGATGCAATCGGGCGGGCCGTGGGCCGGCTCTCCGTCGTCGGCGCGAACGGGCTCGCGGAGCGGCTGCTCGGGAACACGATCTACTCGAACGTGCTGATGCTCGGCTTCGCCTGGCAAAAAGGGCTCGTGCCGGTATCGGAGAGCGCGATATTGCGGGCGATCGAGCTGAACGGCGTGGAAATCGAGAACAACAAGCTGGCATTCGGCTGGGGCCGTATTGCCGCTGCGGACCCGGCGTTTGTGAAGGCACGTTCGAAAGAACCGGAGGTGCAGGAGCGCGAGCCGCTCGCTTCCGTCATCGAACGCCGCGCCGCTTTCCTCGTCGACTACCAGGACCAGGCGTTGTCCCGGCGTTTCCGGGCGCTCATCGATCGCGTGCGGCAGGCCGAGCAGCAGGCCGGCGACGACGACGGCCTGCCGCTCACCGAGGCGGCGGCGCGCGCTTACTTCAAGCTGCTGGCGTACAAGGACGAGTACGAAGTCGCGCGGCTGCACGTCGATACCGGGTTCCTGGAACGTATCCGGAAGGAGTACGGCAAGCAGGCGCGGGTGAAATTTCACCTCGCGCCGCCGATCATGAACCGCGGCCTGGATGCGCGCGGTCGACCCCTGAAGCGCACTTTCGGGCCCTGGATGATCCCGGTATTCCGCGTGCTGGCACGGCTCAAACGGCTGCGCGGCACGTCCTTCGATATCTTCGGCCTGACCGCCGAGAGGCGCATGGAGCGGCGGCTGGTGGAGGAGTTCGAGAACACCGTCGATGCGCTGCTGCCGGCGCTGTCGGCCGAAAACGCCGGCCGGGCGCTTGCGATCGTGCAGCTCTACCTGGAGATTCGCGGGTACGGGCCGGTAAAGGAAGAAGCGGCCGCCAGGGTGCGCGCGGAAGTCGCGGAGAAACTCGCCGCCTACCCTTTGCTCGCGCAAAGGGCAGCGTAGAAGCCTACGGGCAAAATCGTGCTGTCCGGGTGGCGTGAGAACGTGGCTTTGGCCGCTGTCGTGCGGTCGCCCGCATGGCGGGCTCCTACGCGCGCGTGAGAACGTGGGTTTGCCCGCCGTCGGGCGGTCGCCCGCATGGCGGGCTCCTACGCGCGCGTGAGAACGTGGGTTTGCCCGC
>CAZSKQ010000172.1:0-5510 GCA_964607425.1 uncultured Woeseiaceae bacterium | reverse complement strand
GACCAGTTCGTTTTTGGCCTCGTCGATGCCGGCGACGTCGTCGAAGGTAACCCTGGTTTCCGTCTCCTTGTCGAAGCGTCTCGCCGTACTCTTGCCGAGGCCGCCGAAGCCGCCCAGCATGCCGCCGCCGTGCTTGGCGGCGCGGCGCAGCAGCCAGACCCAGATGCCTATGATCAGGAGCGCGGGGCCAAAGGCCGACAGCACGGACAGTAGCGGGTTCGGCTCCGTCTGGATCGGCTTTACCCTGATGTCGACACCGCGCTCGATCAGCTCGGTCTCGAGGCCAGGGTCGACGAACAGCGGCAGGATCGTGGTGAAGTTCTCGACCTCGCGCGGTTCCGGCGGGGGCCTGCCCTCGGCCGCCGGTGGCGTCCACGGAACAGGGCTCTTGAATTTCCCCTCTATCGACTCGCCGTGCGTGTGGATCGCCTCCACGTTGTTCTTCGCCAGCTCGGCTCTGAACGTCGTGTAGGAAATCGGCTCCGGCTCCGGGGGACCGGGGAAGAACAGGCTGAACAGGTAATAGTTGAGCACCAGCAGCAGGAGGAACACCAGCCAGTTGCTGCGTGGCGGGATGGTCTTGCTGCCGGCGGCTTTACCGGGGTTGGTACCTGCTTTGTCCTCGGTGGATGACATAGATCTTGTCTTCCCGTCAGTCGAGTTCGATGCCGGGAACCCAGTTGCTCCTGTCCAGGAAGGCTTTCCCGTCTCGCACCTCGATAATGTCGCGTATCGCCGCCTGCCGGTCCTCCGCATGCCGGTAATAGGATTTGACGATTCGATATCCCACCCAGTACCCGAGGTCACCCGGCGCGTCGGGGGTACCGGGGCCGCTGTACAGCCAGTCGGTCTCTAGTGCCACCTTGTCGGCATCGTTCAGGAAAGCGGTCTCGATCTGCTTCTCACGGCCATCTGTCCAGGCCTGCAGGTGCCGGTTGGATACCGATCCCGAGATCAGCTCACCGATGAATTCGGCCCCTCCCTCGACGAGCGAAGCGAGGAGGAGTGAGATCTCCGGATCCTCTACCTGGGCAAGGGGCTGCTGCACGTGAATATATTCATGGGCGATCAGGTGCACCATCCGGTCTTCGAGGTTCGCTTGCATGTAGTCGGCGGCACAAATCGTCTCCAGGCCGATCAGGACGCCGGCGGCGCTCGTGGTGCCCCCGGTGTTGGCCCGGCCGATCAGGACCGTGACCGGCGGGAAAATCGCCTCGGGATAGAGCTTGCCCAACTCCTGGAGGGCCCGACCCACACGCTGCCGGGCAGGCGCCAGAAGCGCTGCGCAACGACGCGCTTCAGCGAAAACGCGAGGCTTCTGCGCAATCGCGGCGGCTATCGTTTCGCCACTCAGGTTGCGCTGTTTCGCGAACTGGTGAAGGCCTTCACTGCCCGGGTCGATATAGTCTGCCTGGAGTGCCGCGGACGTCGGGTGGCCGTCCGAGGCCTCATAGACGCTATAGAAGCGCTCCACGTCCGCTGTCAGGATGGGCGGCGGCGCCGAGGCAGCGACCGTGGACAGGGCTATCGTAAACCAGGCCACGGCCTGGATGCCTGGCGCCAGGAATTTCATCCGCCAATAAAAGCAATTACGAATGCATGCATTGGGGCGATTATAGCGGCTGCCTTCGCGCGCGCAGCAAGTCGGGTGTGCCGAGTGGGGTCCCGGAGTTCCGGCGGAAGGGCTTTCCTTGTTCTTGGCATCGTAAACGTCTTCCCTTATAAGGTTCAGGTGTCCCCGAAGCCGGTTCAGGTCCACGATGCGAATTCGACCGTTTGAAGAGAAGGACTGGCCCGCCATGTGGCGGGTGGTCGAGCCCGTGTTTCGCGCCGGCGAAACCTGGCCGATTGCACCCGATATCGGCGAGGACGAAGCGCGCAGGTTTCTTGTCGATGCCCAGTCGGCGACGTTCGTCGCCTGCGGCGACGGGGACGAGATAGTGGGCTGTTATGTCCTCAAGCCCAACCAGCCGACACTCGGCGCACACGTCGCGAACGCCGGGTACATCGTGGCGGAGCAAGCGCGAGGCAGGGGAGTCGCGTCGGCCATGTGCCGCCACTCGCAGGATGAGGCGCGCGCCCTCGGATTCATCGCGATGCAGTACAACCTTGTCGTCGCGACCAACGCGCCCGCTGTGCATCTATGGCAGAAAGAAGGTTTCGAGATCGTCGGGACGTTGCCGAAGGCGTTCCGCCACCTGCGCCTTGGCCTGGTTGACGCGTACGTCATGTACAAACTGCTTTAGTCGATCTCCTCATATCACGGGCGTGCCTGGCAGCTGACCGATCCGGGCGCGTCATGGCAACAAAATTCCGGTCCCAGAATATTTAATAAAATATACTTTAAATACGAACCGTAATTTATTGTCTTTGCATGCTTTTATGACGCATTTCAACCGGCGGCAACTATTGCGCACCGCCTTGTTTGCCGGAGCGGCATTGTCTTTTCCCGGCCTGTTTCCGTTGTGGGCGCGGAGCGGCACGCCGGGACTGGGCACCGACACGCAAACGCTGCGCGGTAAAGACATCGACCTGATCATTGGTGACAGCCAGTTCACCGTCGGCGGTCGCACGGGTGGGGCGGTGACTATCAACGGGACCGTGCCTGCGCCGTTGATCCGCCTGAAGCAGGGCCAGGATGTCCGCATTGCCGTGACGAACACGCTGGCCGAGGACACATCGATCCATTGGCACGGAGTGCTGCTCCCGTTCCAGATGGATGGCGTGCCCGGCGTCAGCTTTCCCGGTATTCGACCCGGAGAAACCTTTGTCTACCAGTTTCCGATCCGGCATGCCGGGACGTTCTGGTATCACAGCCATTCGAACCTGCAGGAACAGCTCGGGCACTACGGGCCATTGATCCTGGATCCGGCCGGCCCCGATCCCGTCGAGTACGACCGTGAGCACATCATCGTGCTTTCCGACTGGACGTTCATGAACCCACACCGGATTTTGCAGAAGCTCAAGAACGAAGCCGGCTATTTCAACCACCAGCGGCACACGCTGGCGGGGCTGATGAGCGAACGAAGCCCGGAAGAGCGAATGTCTCTCCACGACCGGCTGATGTGGAAGCGCATGCGGATGGATCCCACCGACATCGCCGACATCACCGGCTCGACTTACACCTATTTGATCAACGGGCACGGACCACGGGAAAACTGGACCGGTCTTTTTCGACCGGGTGAGCGCGTCCGGCTGCGAGTCATCAACGCCTCGGCCATGACCATCTTCAACGTGCGCATACCGGAGTTGCCGATGACCGTCGTCCAGGCCGATGGTAACAATGTCCGTCCCGTTGAAGTCGACGAGTTCCAGATCTCAGTTGCCGAAACCTACGATGTGATAGTGCAGCCGCTTGAGCACCGGGCATATACGCTGGTCGCGGAGTCGGTGGACCGGTCGGGTATGGGCCGCGCCACCCTGGCACCCGCGTTCGGCATGACCGCGCCTGTGCCGTCGCTGCGTTCGCGGCCGACGCTGGGTATGGACGATATGGGCATGGCCATGGATCACGGTGAAACGTCCGTTATGGACATCGACACCATGAACATGCGCAACAAGTCGCTGGTTCCGGCTGATATGCAGGTCGGTCCCGGCGTCGATATGATTGCCATGCATCCACAGGATGCTGCCGGCAAAGCCGGCCTCGGCCTCGAGGACGCAGGGCACAGGGTCCTGGTCTACAGTGACCTGGTCGCGCTCGAGCCCAATCCCGATCCGCGGCCGCCGTCGCGGTCCATCGAGATCCACTTGACCGGCAACATGGACCGCTTCATGTGGTCCTTCGACGGGCGGAAGTTCAGCGAAGTGGTCGAGCCGATCCGCTTTGCGCGCGATGAACGGGTGCGAGTGACTCTCGTCAACGACACGATGATGCAGCACCCGATCCACCTGCATGGTCATTTCTTCGAACTGGTGACCGGGCATGCCGGTCACCATCCGATGAAACACACCGTGAACGTGCTGCCGGGAAGCAAGATCGCGTTCGACCTGACGGCGGACAACCCCGGTGACTGGGCTTTCCATTGCCACCTGCTCTTCCACATGCACGCGGGCATGTTCAATGTCGTCACGGTACGTCCGCTCGACCGGGGTGCGGCATGAGGCGTTTGGCCTTCATGCCGCTGTTCTTATCGTTAGCAGCTCCGGCAGTGGCGCAGCATGAGGGCCATACCTCAGCCGGACCATCTGAGGAAGCAGCGCCTCCGCCAGCAGCCTTCTCGGGTCCCGCTCATGCCGCGGATGCCGTGTTTGATCCTCGCGAGATGGCCGAGGCTCGCGAGCAACTGCGATTGGAGCAGGGCGGGGCGGCTCACCACCTGGTTCTGGCGGATCGACTCGAAGCCCGTTTCGGGGATGGCCTGGAGTCGTATCTATGGGACGTTCAGGGATGGTACGGCGGAGACATCAACAAGCTATGGCTGAAGAGCGAAGGTGACTTTGGCGACGGTCCGGACGGCGCGGAGTTGCAGGCGCTGTACAGTCGAGCCATAACGCCGTTTTTCGATATCCAGACCGGTATTCGCCGGGACTTTGCCTCGGAGCAGGACCGAACCCACCTGGTGCTGGGGCTGCAGGGATTGATGCCGTATGCCTTTGAACTGGACCTGGCGGCTTTTTTATCGCACGAGGGCGAGCTGACCGGCCGTGTAGAAGTCGAGCTTGAGCTGCAGGTCAGCCAGCGCATGCTCCTGCAGCCGCGGATTGAAACAACTCTCGCGGCGCAGGAAATGCCGGAGCTCGGAGTCGGTTCCGGTCTTGGCTCCATCGAGACAGGAATTCGCCTGCGCTACGAAATCCGCCGGGAATTTGCGCCTTATGTCGGCATTGCCTGGCAACGCAAGCTCGGCGGTACGGCAGATTTGGCCCGTACCGCCGGTGAAGACCGCGATGCCTGGCTGCTTGTCGCGGGAGTGAGGAGCTGGTTTTAGCAGGAACCGCAATTGCTCCGCTCGATAAGCACGCGCAAGTTTGAGCAATTTCATTCAAGCATTGACTGAGGGTTAGCAGGCACAGTCCGGTTATCGTTTCGGTACCCACGTCGTCGGGCGGGCAGTACCCCTATCCGCAAGGAAAACGAGGGGGCGGACATAGAGCTTGCGACGCCTTCGGAAGAGCAAGCAAGGATGAGGTTGTGACTTGCGCAGCTACACCGGCATTATCCGCCGCTTCAGCCGCGCCGGCATCGGCGAGGCCGTCATCTCGCACTGTTGGCGCCCTGGTCGGAATCCTGCTTGCGGCCATGATGGCGGGACTCAACAATCGCGTCGGAGTGCTGGCACTTGCGGATCTCCGCGGCGCGCTCGGCTTCGGCTTTGATGAAGCCTCCTGGCTCAATACGGTCTACTCCGCAGGTGAAGTGGTCGCCATGCCCTTTGCCGCCTGGTTTGCAGTTACTTTGTCTGTCAGGCGATTGCATCTGTGGATGCTCGGCACTTCTACAGCCTTGGCACTAGTCCTGCCGTTCGTGCACAACCTGGATTTCCTGTTGGTGCTTCGGTTCGCCCAGG
>CAZSKQ010000171.1:0-5521 GCA_964607425.1 uncultured Woeseiaceae bacterium | reverse complement strand
ATTTTGCGGACTTCGTCAGCGCGACCGTGTTCCAGGACGACGACCTCGCTCTCGGAAACCCGGACCTCAGGCCCGAGACGACGTGGGTGGCCGAGCTCGTCGAGGAACGGCGCTTCGGCGGCCTCGGCGTCGTGAAGCTGAAGCTGTTTCATCACTGGATCTCGGACGTGCTGGACCTCATGCCCCTGACACCCGACTTCGAGGCGCCTGGAAACATAGGCGATGGCCGGCGTTGGGGCGTGGAGCTGGAGTCGACCCTGCCGCTCGATGCGCTCGGCCTGACGGCCGCCAGGCTGGACGTGCAGGCGCGACTGCAGGACTCCACCGTCCGGGACCCCGTGACCGGCCGCGACCGCATGCTGTCGGGCAAGGGCGGTGCCGAAAAGCCGATCCCGTTCCGCGACGAGAACCGCTATGCCTACGGCGTGTCTTTCCGCCAGGATTTTTCCGACGCGCGCGTCGCCTGGGGGATTACCGTGCGCGGGCGGGCAGACCGCACGCGCTTCCTGGTCAATGAGCTCGACGTTTACGGCGACGGCACCGAGCTCAACGTCTTCGTCGAAACGACTCGCTGGTTCGGCCACAAGATCAGGCTGTCGGCGGACAACCTGCTCGATTTCAACTTCGTGCGCGACAGGACGATCTTCTTCGGTGAGCGCGACCTCACTCCCATCGCGCGCCGAGAGCTGCAGGATCGCACGGACGGGCGTCGTGTTTTGCTGACCGTAAGCGGTTCCTTCTGAAACGATATGAGCATGCCGCTTTGAGGTCACGGCAAGCGTGGACAGCGCGCGGCGCGCGGCGCATGGCGCCGGCTTGACGCTCCTCGACGCAGCGTGGGATATTGGCCGGCGCGCGATCGGATGCCTCGATCCCTGCGCCAGCCGCACGCAACACGTGCGCCACCACTTCAACGAACACGACGAACGGACACGAAATGACCAAAGATGCAATCGTATCGGAAGACGTCGCAAAGAAATTTGCGAAAGAGAAGGAGACTCCCTACACGCGTTGGGTGAAGAAAGAAGGGCTCGACATCATCGATGGCATTTACGTTCCCGACCTGAATACCGTAGAGCTGAAACCCTGGCCGCGCCGCAACGGGCGCGGTGTTTTCATCAATCACGACGCATCGCGGACGTCCAATGACTGCTACGTCTGCGAAATCGATCCCGGCAGCGAGCTGACGCCGCAACGCCAGCTCTACGAAGAGCTCATCCTGGTTCTGAGCGGCCGGGGATCGACGAACGTGTGGAACGATGCCGGTGCCAAGGTTTCGTTCGAGTGGCAGGCCGGCTCGCTGTTCTCCATCCCCGTGAACACCTGGCACCAGCACTTCAACGGCTCCGGCAAGGAGAAAGTGCGCTTCGTCGCCGTGACCAACCTGCCCCCGATCATCAACGTGTTCGAAGAGCCCGAGTTCATATTCAACACGCCGTACGATTTCAAGAGCCGGTTTTCCGGGGCACCGGACTACTTCGCGCCGCGTGAGGAGGTCAACGGGTTCCTCCTCGAGACGAACTTCGTGGCCGATGCGGTGAACATACCGCTCATCGAGGCGAAGGAGCGGGGGGCCGGCGGCGGTCACATTCGCTTCAACCTCGCCAAGAGCTCGATGAACACCCACATATCGCAGTTCCCGGTGGGAACCTACAAGAAGGCGCATGCCCACGGCCCGGGCGCCCACGTCATCATCATTGCGGGAAAAGGGTATACGCTGATGTGGCCCGAGGGCGAGGAGCCGAAGCGCTATCCATGGCAGGCGGGCACGCTGATCACGCCGCCGAACATGTGGTATCACCAGCATTTCAACACCGGTAAGGCGCCGGCACGGTACCTGGCGTTCAAGTTCGAGGGTGTCGCGATCAGGAACGCCCAGGGCGTGCCGAAAGCCTGGATCAGCCGGCGCATCGGGGGACACCAGATCGACTATGCGGACGAATCCCGCATTGTCCGCACCATGTTCGCGGAGGCGCTCGCCGAAGAGGGTCTTACGCCGCGCATGGAAGAACCGTATGAGCAGGAGAAGGAGACGCTGCCGCCGCTGCCCGCCGCTCCCCGTTCATGAGCCACTGAGCGGGCGGCCGCGCGGCATCGCCCGCCGTTGGTGCGCTGCAGGAGGGGGCGCGCATGGGTTGTCGGGGGAGGCTGCAAGCATTGCATAGCGCCGGAGCACTGGCGAGGCCACGCTCCGGCCTTGCGGAAACGCCTTCACTGACCGGGATCCGTCTCTGCCTCTGCGCGCTGGCGTGGCTTGCGCTCGCGCAGCCACTTTACGCCGCCGACAGTATCGAGCTCCTGATCTCGCGTCTCGAGCATCCTTTGTGGACGGCGCGCCGCGACGCCGCGGAGACCATCGCCACCTACGGCGATTCCGGCAGCGAGGCTGTCCCTGCCCTCGTACGGGCACTGTCCGACGTCGAAGTGGAGGTACGCCGCGCGGCCGTGCAGGCGCTCGCGGCGGTGGGCGGCGGTTCCGATGCAGCCGTCGCGGGACTGGTCACGGCGCTCGGCGACGCCGATTGGGTCGTGCGCCGGCATGCGGCGCTGTCGTTCGAGCAACTGCAGCCGGCCGCGTTCGCGGCAGTGCCCGAGATTCGCCGCATTTTGCAGACCGCGCCGCCCCAGGCGAGAACATCCGCCGCGCTCGCGCTGGCCGGGCTCGCGCCCGCGAGCCGGGAAGCACTGCCGGACCTGGTGACGGTGCTGGGTGCGCCCGACTGGCAGCTGCGTGCCGCGGCCGTGCAGGCGATCGGCGCGCTCGGCCCCGACGGTCGCGAGGCGCTGCCGGCGCTCGCCGACTCCCTGCGCGATCCCGACTGGGGTGTTGCCGAGCAGACGGTCGAGGCCCTGACGAAGATCGGCAAACCGGCGGTCCCGGTCCTCATCGAGGCACTCGACGACCCGAGCCTCGCGGTGCGTTGGGGCGCCGCGCGCGCCCTCGGGCGCCTCGGCACCGCTGCCATTCCCGCGGTGCCGGCGCTGACGAAGATACTGAAAGACCCGTCGGTGCAGGCCCGCTGGGCCGCGGCCAAGTCCCTGTGGGCCATCGGCCCCGCCGCCACCGCTGCCGTGCCGGCACTCATCGAGTCGCTGGGCGACCAGAGCTGGGTAGTGCGCTGGTCGGCGGCGCGCGCGCTCGGTGCGATCGGTGCCGGGGAACGCCTCGATCCGGCCGTTGCCGCGCTGGCCGGCGCGCTGCGCGATCCGGATTCGCGCGTGTGCGAGGCGGCCGGGTTCGCGCTCGAGGCGCTCGGGCCCGCGGCCGCGGCGGCGCTGCCGGCGCTCGGCCGGGCGGCGACCGGCGATGCAGTCGGCGATGCCGGCGCGGAACAGGCCTGCGCCGTCATCGACGTCGTGCCCAACGCCGAGGCCATCATGATGCAGTCGGGCTGGACCGTGCGCTGGGCGGCCGTGCGGGCGCTCGGCGTCGTCGGCAGGGGCCGCGCGGATGCGTTGCCGGCGCTGATGGCGGCGCTTGCCGACGAACAGTGGCCGGTACGCGGCGTCGCCGCGCTGGCGATCGGCCAGTTCGGCCCCGCCGCCGGCCGCGAAGGGGCGGCGGCGGTCGCGAAGTTGCTGGCCGACGACGAAGCCGGTGTCAGGAAAGCGGCGGCGATCGCGCTCGGGGACATCGGCCCCGCCGCACGGCTTGCGTCGCCGGCACTGGCCGCGGCGCAGGGGGACGCAGACCGCGCCGTGCAGGAAGCGGCACGGGCCGCGCTCGACAGGATTTCAGGAGGCAAGGAACAGTGAAGATGATTTCGGGAAGGATGGTCAGGGCGATGCTGGCAGCGCTCGCAGGCTGCCTAGCGGCTGGCGCCGCTTCCGCTCATATCAAGAACGAGGCCAGCCAGTTTCCCGACATCGAGTTCTCGGCCGCACGCTATGACATCGTCGTGCTGGTCGGCGCCGGGATCATTCCGCAGACGCCGGTGTTCGAGCCGGACAGCCCGCTGTCCCGGCACGACCTCGCGGCCTGGGTCGCGCTGGCGCGCGGGCTGGGCACCGGCGGCGAAACGCCGGACGTGGACGCGCTGGCCGACGCGGCGCTCGCGCACGGGGCGGTCGAGAGTCTCGACGGGAATGCGACCTACTCCGAGCTCAACGCACTGTTCTTCGACGGCAGCCTGAGCGTGGATGAACCCGAACGGACGCCTGCCCGGGGCGAGGCCGCGAGTTTCATCGCCGACCAGTTGTCGACGGAGGCGGGCCATGCGCTGCTCGAGTCGCTCGATCTGCAAATCGGGCCAACCGGCGCGGTGACGTCGGTGCGCACCGAGGGAGGTGAAGGACATGGTGCTTCCTACGTCATCACTGTCGGAGGCACGGATCTCCCGATGTATGCGCACGGGCGCGTGGCCAACGGACCGGCGGACCTGCTCCAGTGGAACGGCCGCGAAATCCGGCGCTCGTTCGTGCGCGACGGGGACGACGGGCCCATGTGGATCTATCTCGAAGCCGAGCCGCGGGAGGAAGCGGCCGCGCCGGCGATGTCCGCGGCCCCGCAGGTGGAGAGCGGCCCGCCGCCGGTCGACCGCAAGCTGATGTACTGGCTGGTGGCCGGCGTGGTGGTGCTCGGTCTCGCGCTGTTCATGCGCCGGCGGCGCAGTCACTGACGGGAGGCATCGTCATCGACATCGTTCTCGAAAACGTCGTCAAACGTTATCCGCTGGCGAACTTTACGGCGCTGGACGGGCTTTCGCTCAGCGTGTCCGCGGGAGAATGGGTGTTCCTGGTCGGCGCCTCGGGCATGGGCAAGACGACGTTGCTGAAGCTCCTGTACCGGGAGGAGATCCCGGACACGGGGCGCGTGGTGGTCGGCGGCGTGGACGTGAGCGGCGTCCCCGGCAGCCGCTTGCGCCGCTCGATGGGGATCATTTTCCAGACGTTCCGCCTGCTGGAGAAGAAGACCGCCTACGAGAACATCGCCTACGGAGCCGAAGTGCTTGCCGTTCCGCCGGCGGAAGTGCGGCGCCGGACGACGGAGATTCTCGAGCTGGTGGGACTTGCGGACAAGGGGCATCGCCTGCCCGGCGAGCTTTCCGGCGGCGAGCAGCAACGCGTCGCCATCGGCCGGGCGTTGATCAATCGGCCGAGCCTGATCGTCGCCGACGAGCCGACCGGCGACCTCGATCCGGAGAACGCCGACCGGGTGATCAACATCCTGGACAAGGTGCATCGGGAGCAGAAAGTCACCGTGGTGTTCGCTACGCACGCCGTGGACCTGGTCGATCGGCTGGCGCGCCGCGTCGTGCGGCTGAAGCACGGGAAAATCGTTCACGACGCCACCGGCGGATATTGGGGGCCGACGGCCGCGGACGGTGGGGCAGCGTGAGCGGGCTCAACTTCTGGCCGGTTTTCTACCGGCTGCGCGAGGCCCGGCAGGGCATCGCCCGCAATACCTGGGCAAGTCTGGCGACGGTCGTGCTGCTGACGCTGACGCTGCTGCTTTTCGGCGGCTTTCTCTGGCTGAACGCCAATCTCGCGCAGATCGCGACGCTGCTCGAACGCCAGGTGC
>CAZSKQ010000170.1:0-5550 GCA_964607425.1 uncultured Woeseiaceae bacterium | reverse complement strand
TCGGCGGCTCGGTTGCCCGTGAATCCTCGCGCAGGATGACGTGCCAACCGAACTCTGTCTGTACGGGTTCCTTGGTGTAGGCACCGTCCTCCAGCTTGGCCACGGCATCCGCAAACGGCTTCACCATCTGGTTGGGTGAGAACCAGCCGAGATCGCCTCCGCTCGCGCTGGAAGGTCCGGTGGAACTCTCCTTTGCCAGCTCCTCGAAATCCGCGCCTGCTTCCAGTTTGCCGATCACGTCCTGTGCGGCTGCTTGCGTCTCGACGAGGATGTGGCGGGCTTTGAACTGCTGTGTCGGCGCCAGGTCCACCTGGGCCTTGTATTCGGCCTGTATTTCCGCTTCCGTGGGCTGGTTTTGCGCCAGGAACTGCTCCGCGGCAGCCTGGGCCAGGACTCCGTGTTTTTGCAGCTCGAGCTGTGCGGCCACTTCCGGGTCGTCTTCCAGTTCCTTGGCGTTATCCTGCGTTGACAGCAGGTAGATATCCGTGAGTTCGGCGGCGAGAGCCGCCCGCTCTTCGGGCGTCACCTGCTCGAGGGGCTTGTTGACACGGTTTTCGATGTAGATATCGAGCACGGCACTGTCGATCGACGTGCCGTTTACGGTCTTGATGGTCTCAGCGGTGCTGCCGGTGCCGATTGCCAGCCCGGCAACTCCGGCGGCGATGATCAGTAGCCGCCTGGCAGCTCCCGTGGAGGCGTGATGTGCAGTCATGATTAAGATCCTCTTTCTCGGAATGTCCGGTGGGCTCGGCGGCAGCTTTCAACACTCCGATGGAGCCTTGGCACGGATTCGGAGTGCGTGGATGTCGGACTCGAGCAGGTTGGCTAATGCATCATAAACCATCTGGTGCCGCCTGAGCCGATTCGCTCCTTCGAAAGCAGGGGCGACGATGGTGACGTCGAAATGGCCCTTGCCGCTCTTGGCACCTTCATGGCCTACGTGCAGGTGAGACTGATCCTTTACCAGGAGTTCCTGCGGCTCGAATGCCTGTTCCAGGCGCTGCCGGATCCGCGCTTCGCGGCTCGGGTTCACGGCAGCACCCTGCGAAAGGGCTTCACCTTTACACGGGCGTAGACCCCCGCGGCCACGTACGGGTCGGCCTCGGCCCACGCCTCGGCAGCCTGCAGTGACTCGAACTCGGCGATCACGAGGCTACCGGTAAAGCCGGCCGGGCCGGGATCTTCCGCATCGATGGCGGGGTGGGGGCCTGCGAGCAGGAGCCGTGCCTCATCCCGCAATTCTTCCAGTCGGGCGAGGTGAGCCGCGCGTGCCGACTTCCGCCGTTCGAGGCTGTCTTCAATATCCTCGCTGAGGATCGCATACCACATCACAGGTGCTCCCTGTCCTCGGGCGCGGCGTCCTTTTTGCGCATCGCGTGCATGAGCCAGAAGCTCTGGATCACTACAAACGCGAGGGTCAGCCCCAGCATCCCAAACAGCTTGAAGTTGACCCAGAACTCTTCGCTGAAGTTGTACGCTACGAACAGGTTGACGGCGCCGATAGTCGTGAAAAAGGCAACCCAGATCAGGTTCAGCTTTATCCACTGTTCCGGGGCGAGATCGGCAGCGCTTTCGAGCATCCGTTGCACGATCGTTTGTTTACCGATCCACTGGCTGCCGAGGAACACGAGAGCAATAACCCAGTTCAGCACCGTGGGCTTCCAGTAAATGAAATCCGCACTACGAAAATAGAGCGTCGCGCTGCCGAGCACCAGCACCAGGGCAGTCGATGCAGCATAGATCCGGTTTACCTTGCGCGTCAGCGCCCATTGCAGCAGCAGGACGGCAGGCATGACTGCCATCAACACCGCGGTGGCGAAGAAAATGTCCTCGTAGAAATACGCGGCGAAAAAAATGACTATGGGGACGTAGTCGAGCAGTAGTTGCATTCGTGGGTCCAGGGCCTGGCGGGCGCATAATAGCCGAAACTGGCCGCTCCCGGAACAAACGGCCGATGAAGGGCGGCTCTGCCGTACACTAGAATAGTAGGACATGGCCCGGATAATCGAAGTTCACCCAACCAACCCCCAGGCGCGCCGCGTCGCGGAAATCGTTGCCGTGATCCGCCGCGGTGCGCTGATTGCCTATCCAACCGATTCCAGCTACGCACTCGGCTGCCATATCGGGGACAAAAGGGCGATGGACCGGATCCACCGGATTCGGCGCACGGACAAGAACCACAATTTTACGCTGGTGTGCAGCGACTTGTCCGAGATCGGCGTGTACGCCCGGGTCGAGAACTGGGCCTACCGATTGCTCCGCTCGATGACACCGGGGCCTTATACCTTCATCCTGCCGGCCACCCGCGAAGTACCAAAACGGCTGCAGAACCCGAAGCGCCGAACGATAGGGATCCGGGTGCCGCATCATCCGCTCGTCTACGCCATGCTCGAGCTGCTGGGCGAGCCGATCATGAGCTCGACGCTGTCGCTGCCTGGCGACGGCGCACCGCTGACGGAGCCTGCGGAGATCGACCGCCGCATCGGTCACCAGGTCGACCTGATCGTCGATGCCGGGCCCACCGGTATCGAGCCGACCAGCGTCATCGATCTCTCCGGCGGCACCGTCGAGGTGCTGCGCGTGGGGCGGGGCGACGTGAGCTCTCTTATCCCCTGATCCCGCCGGTACGATCGGGAAAGTGGGTTAGAATGCGCCCATTGCGCCCGGGAAAGCCATGAAACCCGAACTGAAAGTATTGACCAGCAAGGACGCGCCCAGGCCCGCGGCGGCGGGCAATGAGCCCGCACAGGGCGAGATGCCTTTTGCCATCGTGGATGGCGAACCGGTCACCCAGTTGCCGCAGGACCTCTACATCCCGCCTTACGCGTTGCAGGTGTTCCTGGAGGCGTTCGAGGGCCCGCTGGACCTGCTCCTCTACCTGATCCGGCGCCAGAACATCGATATCCTCGACATTCCCATAGCGGAGATCACGCGCCAGTATGTCGAGTACATCGAGCTCATGAAGGAGCTGCAGCTCGAGCTTGCGGGCGAGTACCTGCTGATGGCGGCTATGCTCGCGGAGATCAAGTCGCGCATGCTCCTGCCGCGGCCGCAAACCGAGGAAGAGGAGGAGGCGGATCCGCGTGCGGAACTCGTGCGGCGTTTGCAGGAATACGAGCGTTTCAAGAAGGCCGCCGAAAATCTCGACAACCTGCCGCGGCTGGAGCGCGACGTGTTCGTGGCATCGGCCGATGCTCCCGAACGTGAAGTGGTCGAGAAATTGCCGGATGTCACCCTGAAGGAGCTGCTGATCGCCTTTCACGGTGTCCTGAAACGCGCGGAGATGTTTTCCAGGCTGCAGCTGCAGCGAGAGCCGCTGTCGGTACGCCAGCGAATGTCGGAGATCCTGGTCCGCGTCCAGGCGAACGTCTTCTCTGATTTCGTCGACCTCTTCGATCCCGAGGAAGGGCGCATGGGCGTCGTTGTCACCCTCATGGCTATTCTCGAGCTGTTGCGCGAAGCAACCATCGAGGTCGTGCAGGCGGATGCCTATGCACCGCTGCACGTGCGCGCGGCGTCCAAGGTGCGCCTGGTGACCGAAGACGCCAGCGCCTGAGCGTCCACAACCCAATTCAACCGGAGAAGCCACTCGTCAATGGACGGAAACGAGATCAAGTACTTCATCGAGGCCGCGTTGCTCGCCGCCGGACGGCCCTTGAGCATCGACCAGTTGCAGAACCTGTTCACCGCCGATGGGCAGCCGGACAAATCGCAAATTAGAGAGGCGATTGCCGCGCTCCAGGCCGAGTACGAACACCGTGGCATCGAGATCCTCGAGGTGGCGTCGGGTTTCCGCACCCAGGTCAAGGCCTCGATGGCCGACCGGCTGCGGAAGCTCTGGGAAGAACGACCGCCGCGCTACTCGCGGGCACTGTTCGAGACCCTGGCGCTGATCGCTTACCGGCAGCCGATGACGCGTGGAGAGATCGAGGAGGTGCGCGGAGTCGCCGTCAGCTCCAACATCATTCGATCGTTGCAGGAACGAGACTGGATTCGCGTAGTGGGTCACCGCGACGTCCCGGGTCGTCCGTCGATGTTCGGTACGACCAAGGCGTTTCTCGACTATTTCGGCCTGAAGAAACTCGACGACCTGCCGCCGCTCGCGGATCTCGCGGATTGGGAGAGTCTGCGCGTGCAGCTCAACCTGCCGGCCGTGAACGACGAGGAGGCCGAACCGGAATCCGCCGAGGTGACTGAGCTGCCCGTTGCCACGCAGCCGGAGTCCCGGGAAGATAGCGGGGAGCCCGTGCAAAAAGAGGAGGATGCGTCGGACGTACGGCATTCCTCAGACGGCTCGGACGTACGGCGTTCCTCAGACGCCTCGGACGTACGGCATTCCTCAGACGCCTCGGACGTACGGCGTTCCTCAGACGCCTCGGACGTACGGCATTCCTCAGACGCCTCGGACGTACGGGATTCCTCAGACGCCTCGGACGTACGGCGTTCCTCAATGTAGGAGCGCGCATCGCGCGCGATGCCAACAAAGCCGATACGAGCATCGCGCGCAATGCACGCTCCTGCGTGGCAAAGATGACCGCCCATATGATCGATAAGCGCGTGCCCGAACGGGTCCAAAAGGTCCTGGCTGCCGCCGGTCACGGCTCCCGCCGGGAAATCGAGGCCTGGATCCGCGAGGGGCGGCTGCGCGTCGATGGTCGCCTCGTAACGCTCGGGGAGTCCATCACCGGCACCGAAGTCGTCACCCTGGACGGCCGCCGCCTCGCTATTCGTCACGCCGGGGAGGCGCAGCGGCACCTCCTGTACAACAAACCGGGCGATGAGATCACCAGCCGCTCCGATCCGGAGGGTCGCCGTGTGGTATTCGAATCGTTGCCGCCGCTGAAAGACTCACGCTGGATCGCTGTCGGCCGGTTGGACATGGCAACGACGGGGCTCCTGCTCCTTACCACGGACGGTGCACTGGCGAATGCGCTGATGCACCCGTCCTCGGAGCTGCTGCGCCGCTACGCTGTGCGGGTGCAAGGCTCCCCGTCCAACGCGGATCTCGACCGGCTGCGCTCCGGCGTTGAGCTGGAGGACGGCCGCGCCGCGTTCGAAACGGTCGAGCGCGCCGGCGGCGACGGTGCCAACCGCTGGTTCAATGTCAGCCTGCGGGAAGGCCGCAACCGGGAAGTACGCCGCCTGTGGTCGGCCATCGGTTACGAAGTGAATCGGCTGATCCGGGTGGGCTACGGACCGATCGACCTGCCGCGCCATCTCCGGCGTGGCAAATACGAGGCGCTCACTCCCGCACAGGTGCGGTCGTTGTACGTGGCGGCCGGACTGGCGCCGCCGCAGGCGGTCAAGCCCCGGAATCCCAAGCGCCCTGCACGCGTCGGCCGGCCCAACCCGCACCGTCGGCCGAAACGGCGCGGCGGATAACGAGGGCCGATCCATCGGAAGACCAGCCGGCCGCCTGCTGCAAGCGGCCGAGGTTGTCTTGAACTAGACTTTTGTCCATTGAGGCGTGGTAGCGGTCCCTTCGCCGGTTACCGGTACCGCGCCATTGGAGACTCGGCCGCGGAGAAAAGGTAACGTTGCCGTATGAAA
>CAZSKQ010000169.1:0-5640 GCA_964607425.1 uncultured Woeseiaceae bacterium | reverse complement strand
AGCAGGACCTGCTCTCGTTGCCGCTGCGCGAGGCGCGCGAGCAGTTCGAGCGCGCCTACCTCCAGCAGCAGCTGCTGTTGTGCGACGGCAAGGTGGGACGGCTGGCGAAGCGGGTCGGCATGGAGCGCACCCACCTGTACCGGAAGCTCAGGTCCCTGGGGGTGGACTTCCGGGCGGTGTCGGGCGGAGACGATTGACCGGCGAGTCTTGTCTACGTGTTAGCGCTCCAGGCGCTATGTGAGTAGCTGACCTTCGAGGCGCAGCACAGCCGAACGCGGCTGCCATAGGCGGCTAGTCGGCTTGTATCCCTGTGTTGGCGCCAACGCAGACACTCGATCAAAACACTTCTTCGTCTGGCGCGAATTCCTTCGGACGACGTGCATCCATCTCTGCCTTCTGCTCTGCAAGCAAATCATTCATGAACCACTTGCCGCTCATATCCTGAAAGTCTGCCATTTGGACACGCATGAGATACAGAACGCCCCCTTCGTGACTCTCGTATGCACGTTCTCCACTGGGTAGGAACAACTTCTCAGGGAACGTTCGGAGCGTGTACATGGGATTTTGCGTCTCGAACTCCTGTCCGATCAATTTGAAGTCGTCGCCCGCAAGAACGAAACGGACGTCCGTTCGAAAGCACAGGTTCACCGCTTCAAAGGTTCTGTCTTTCAGCAAGTCAGCAGCATGCAGCAACACCCGAAATGCATCCATAACACTTGCTTCGCCAGATAGGCCGTCGACGCAGTAGCTCAATTGATGATCGCTGGCCCAAAGCGAAAAACTGACATTGCCATTCCTCGGATCTCGGTCCAAAATTGCCTGCTTTTCCGCCGTCAGCTCACCGCCGCAAGCGGAAAACGTTGCAAGCGCCAGCAGTACCGAGGCAACTGCACTTACAGTTTTCATAATCGAATCTTTTGACGCTCAGAGAGCGTCTGCATCTGAGTTGCGATCGCTGCGTTCGATTTCGTCCTTCGCCACAGAGAACTGGGGGCTTTCGTAAGCAATTGACAGGTAGCCCACACCCCTTCGCTTGCCTTTGAGTTGGACGGCTATGGTGCCGCCACTGAGCTCAAAAAGTGACAAATACGCGCCGCAACCGGTGTATTCCAGGCATTGATAGAATTCGTCAGGATCGTCATACAATGTGGTACCAATTCGTTCGTAGTGAGTAGTTGGTTCACCATACTTCTTCGTGAGAAGTGACTTGATCTGGTTGTAATTGTCCTTCCCCTCGCTCCCGTATACATCATCTGTAAAGTCGAACGAGTTCGCCGCAGCCTTTACGAGGCGGTCTTTGTAAGTTACGGCCACATAGATTTCTGCTTTGGACCAAGCCTTCGGGGCAGACACGGACGAGAGGATTTTCAGCCCACCCGAATCGTTGACTTCGGCGAAGCCAAGCTCTTTCAGGCTGGCAACGGACATTCCCCAAGTCAGGCCGAACGGTGAAGGAAATGATTCATCGGCATGCGCGACAAGCGCCACACAAGCAAAGGCCACAAGAGAGACCAGTCTCATCGCCTAGAAACCTCCAAAATCTTTGGCACAAGGACCAGAGCTTTGTCGCCGTTCCCTTTGCAGAAATGCCAACCAGCGCTCTGGCTATTTGTGGAAAGTCTGGGGATCTCAACTGGTTTTTGATGCGACGTGTGGCACTAAAATCCGCTAAGGCCCCAGGTCGGAATCAAAAATGTGACGGATGTCGTGGGTTTGCGCAGACATACCGGTCTGCATCTGGCGCAGGAAAAGGTACTAAGTGGCTCTATGCAGGGGACACGGAGCAACTTGCTTGTGATCTCTGTCCCGTTCTCAGTCCCAGCGCGTCGCGTTCTTCGGAAATCCCGGGCGCTGCACGCGGACGACGCAGAAGCGCTGGCCCGTCGGCGCCTGCATGACCACCCAGCGCTCCAGGCGGCGGACGACGCTGGCGCCCAGCTTTTCGAGGCGCGCCACCTCGGCGGGGATGTCGTCGGTTTCGATGTCGATGTGCACCCGGCTTTCGTGGTCGACCCGCTGGAGTTGCACGATGGGCTCGTCCGGCGGCGTCTCCAGCATTCGGTAGTTGCCGCGCGTGCCCGGATGATCGGGATCCACGGCGCGACCCAGGGCCGCGGCCCAGAATTCGGCGGCCTCGTCGATGTCGGGCACGTTGCAGTCGACGAGCACGGCGCAGAGCCTGGAGTAATGCACTACGCTTCGCCTCAAGCCGGGTCCGCCGCTTTCGGCGCGGCGAAGCTCTTGCTGTAGAACCCGGAGCGATCGAAGCAGCAAACGCGCCGCTTGCCTGATGCGAGCCTGTCGCAGGCACTGTCGACGCGGCGCGCCCGCGTCTCGGCGCGCTTGGCGGACGTGATCCAGTGAATCCAGTCGCGGCGGGCGATCGGGGTGATCTCCGACCATAACGCCCGTGCCTTCGTCACTTTCAACCAGTGACTCTTTTGCCCGTCGGGCTCGAGCGTGGCGCGAAACGGATGGCCGTTGATGTTGCCCTGCACGGCCGTCATGCCGCGCGACGGGAGCTTCGTACTGGCGTTCTTTGGCAGGACGAGAAAGGTCCAGGAGCTACCCTTGGCAGCTTCCGCCGGACGCAGGAGCTTTGCCTTGAACCGGATGTTCGAGCTGTTTTGCGACATGGTTACCCGGATTGCCGTTTACCGTGAAATCGACGCGCCTCTCGCACCGGATCAGTGAACCGGAGATCCCATTTGGAACACGGGGGGGTACATCGCAGTATAAAGCGTGATCACCGCCAGCCAGGCGAGCGCGAAGCCGAGCGTTACGAGCCTGACCAGGCGTGCGTTCCGCGCGGCTGCTGTGGCCGGTGTTCGCACGAGCGTTAAGCATGGTACCAGCCCGACCGGGAGCAGCAAGCCTGTGGCCATGCCTGACCCCGTGCTCATCCAGCTGGCGGGGCACGCGAGGAAAGCCGCCTGTAGAGGCAAGCCGCCCACACGCACATCGCGACCGCGACGAAAGTGCTGATGATGAATGCCGGGCTGCCGGCCACGTGCCAGCCCTCCACGACGATTCGGGCGACGTGTGCGGCGACCAGCAGCATGAAAGCCACGCCGGTAACGACAAGATATGCCTTCATAAGTGTCCCCGCTTGCATCCTCCGTCCGCGATCCGGCAGCACACGCCTGTCAGCGACGGGCATTCCGATCGCAGCTCAATAGCACGTCAACGATCCGTCGGGTTGCTCTTCGCAACCCACCTTCACACCTGCCGTGCGCAGACAGTTGAAGAACCCTTCGGAAAGATACTCTTCCCCTGCCGCCAGGCAGTTTTGAATGCTTTGCAGCTCGTCCTCGGTGGGCTCCCGGCACGAATCCAGGTAATTGGAGCCTTCGACCGAGCAGCAGCTGGTTTTCCAGCGACACGGCATATGCCCTTCTGCGAAGGTGTAGCGCCCTTCCCAGACCAGTGCGGTATCGCCGGAGACCAGCCTGGCGAACCGTCTTTCCCATTCAAACCCGGAGGGCCCGGCCACGCGGTAAGGACTGGCCGGCTGTTCCTGGCTGAGAGCAGTGACAGTCCGGAGAAGATTGCTCTCGCAATCGGATCTGGCTTGCATCGATACACCGTCATCGAGCGGGACGTCGATGATGACTCCGCACATGGCACGCACGGCAATCCGACCTTCGTCCATTCGAGTGCCCGTCTCGAAGAATTTCGGTTTGCCACCTGGAACACGCTCGTCACCGGTGGCGTGCATGGAGTAGTCCTGCATTTCCTCGCGGATCCAGGACGACAGCGCGACAGCCGGGTCCTGCTCCGGCGGTCTCTCCTCGTCGTATTCGGGCCGGTAGGTCTTTTGAAGCTCCACGTTCCATCCGCCATGGTCATGGAGTAACTGGACGAAATGGTAGCGGCCGTCGGCCAGCGGCAGGTTGCACCCGAGCACATATGCGTCCGGGGAGACGTTCGGCATCTCTGCGGTATGGCACTCGAAGCCATAGGACGCCATGCAAGCCCCCGGCTGCTGCGCCCTGACGCAGATCTCTCCGACTTCCAGGTATTGCTCGTTCCCGGTCGCTGCCCGGCAAAGGAGCGGGGCCATGACCGCGATCAGAAAGACCAGGCGGCTGATCCTGACTGACATGCCGGTCACCTCCTTCGCGTGCTCGCCCCTGACCGTTTGCGGTGGGTCAGGCGCTGCCGTCTTCGTTTGCGGCCCCGCCTGGGTCCTCAGGGAAACTGCCTCACGACGATGCGTCGACGATTTTCCAGTACGAGTCCTTCCTGACGACCTTCCCGTCGCGGAATTCCCAGTGGTCGCATCCGCGGACCTCGATGCGGACACCGTCTGACGTCGTGCCGGTCAGCAACCACTCCGACACGCCCATGTTACCGCTGATCCAGTGCCGGTCGTCGCTGTAATGAACATCCGGAAGACCCTTGAAGCGCGTCGCCAGGCCCTCGCGGACGGCGGCCTTGCCTGTAAAGCGCTTGCCCCAGGGATCAGGCCCGCGAGGCAAGTCGAACGAGCAATCGTCGGCAAAGAATTCCATGATGGCGTCCAGGTCGTGGGCGTTGAACGCATCCGTGATGGCCTTCAACGTTGCAACGGATGCCGACTGAAGTTTCGCCATTTTTTATTTCCCTCTATGGTCAGATCGGAACCCGAGCTGATGCGGCGAACCGCATTCCGGTGCTGTCACGTTGCAGCGGCGCGAATGCTCGATCGCGACAGAAGCGACGCAAGATAAGCAGCGGCCACGACGTCATAGGCGCCGCAAAACGCAGGCCACCAGGCGGGCACCCCGGGGTTGACGATCAGGTGGCCATGAATGAGATCGAACAGCCCGTGCGCGGCCAGTGCCGCGGCGACCAGCCACAGGGAAATTCTGAAACCGGCGACCGCTACGCCGAGAAAGGCGAAGATCACGATGGACTCGGTCAGCAACGCCTGGGTCGACCCGCCCATCACGGCGAACAGTGCGTAGTACGACGCGATGACGATCGTCACGACGGGATAGAAGGCCCGGTCCCGGTCCAGGCCCGTGAACGTGGCAAAAAGCCCGACCACGAGTGCCAGGACCGCTCCGATCAGGAATGCCATGTGCTCCCCTCGCAACCTGTGCTACGTGCTTTCTGGCACCGACAGCTCGCTGAACGTGCCGAGCGCACGCTCGGCGACAGTCAGCTGCTCACAGTTCCTGTCCAGCTCTGCGTAAGCCTGCGCGAACGCAGACCGGAACTCGCGGTAGCCCGCCTCGTCTCGCCATCGATCCACGGTGACATAGCGCCCGGGAACGGCGCTGTCCTTCAGCAGCAAGGTTTCGATGTAGGACGGAGAGCGGTGAAACAGCTGTGCCCAGGTTCCTTCCGCCGCATAGTGCCGCTCGAATTCCGCTTCCCTGCCGGGCGTGACTTGGAACTCCCACAGGTACGCATAGCCATTTTGCATGATCGGCTCCCGAAGTACCTGGCACGCGCGCGTCAGCGGTCTTTGCCCGGCCCGGTTGCCTCACTCGTCGGCGAGAGGTTCCGTGGCCCGGTGCTCGATGAACGTCGTGCGCTCTTCCGGCAGCATACGCCCGTCCGGCTCGAAACGGATACCGGGCGTGACGAAGTCTTCCGCGCTCAGGTCGCGGATCCAGGCGAGCGCGTCGCCGTGCGGGTCGAACGACGGCC
>CAZSKQ010000168.1:0-5722 GCA_964607425.1 uncultured Woeseiaceae bacterium | reverse complement strand
GCGTTGTCGAAGCCCCGCTGGCACCCACGTTTCCGCCCGCAACAGCGATTTATCGCCAGCGGCGCGCTCGCCTACTCGCCGGATTCGGTCGGAAGATCCGCACCCAGCCAGCCTGTTATGCCGGCCGACATGACATGCACGTCGTCGTAGCCGAACTTCCTGGCTCGACGGCCCGCTCGCGGAGCCTTCCTGCACATGGGGTTGGAGCAATAGAACACCAGCATCGCGTCCTTGTCCGCGGGAAGATCACTGTCGCTGTAACCACCCGGGTCGAGGTTCCTGGCACCCGGAACCCGGGCTTTAAGCCAACTACCGCGGGAATTGACGTCAATGACGGTTACGGGCGCGGATTGCTGCATCCGCCGATGTAACGCATCGGGCGAGATGCTTTTCAGTCCCATGAGTCGCGCGAACATATTGTTAGTCCCCCGGATTCTTTTTGTTCCGAGAAAGGTACGGCCGCCGTTGCGCATGGTCAAGGCAACTCGTGCACGGGTTCGGCTCGGCGGGGTCGGGGCAGCTCCCGCCGGGCCGAAGCCCTGGTCTGGCCGTGCTTTCCGGCTTCAGGCCGGCGGCGGGGGTGCGGTGAAGGCGTCCCGCAGCTCCGCCGGCAGCTGGCGGCGCACGTGCTCGACCTCCCCCGGGCTCACATTCCTCGCCACCGTCGCGCCAATGGCGTCCAGCAACGCCGCGGCCCGGGAGGAATCCACGTCGAGACGCCGAACGAGCTCGGCCTCGATTGCGTCGCGTGTGACGTCCTTGTCCGGGCCCGGCGGCACCCGTCGTAGGGCGGGTTGTAGCAGCGAGGGCAGCTGGGCAATGAGGTCCGCGGCTTCATCCGGCGTAAGCCGCCGCACGATGGACGTGAGCACGACATCGAGCGCGGCGCGCGCCTGGTCGGGGTCCTCGAGGCCGGATTCGCTCCGCACCTGGTTGAGCAGGCGGCCGAGCGTCGCCTCGGCTCGCGCCACCCGGCGCAGCCGGGCGGGCGAGCGCGGCGTTTCGGCCGGACCGCCTTCCCCGATCTGTGCCTGCACGATCGCGGCGAGTTCCTCGATCGGTGCTGCCTCGTCGAGCAGCAGGTCGTCGAGTGTCACCATGCCGACGACGCGCCCGTTCTCGACCAGCGGAATGCGGCGGATATTCCGCTCCTGCATCAGCCGGATCGCATCCTCCCGCCTGTCCGTCGGCGTCAGCGTCACCGGCGACTTCGTCATGATTTCGGAAAGCCGCGTCGCCTGCGCATCGAGGCCCCGCCCGAGTGCACGCACGGCGAGGTCGCGATCCGTCATGATGCCGACGACGCGGCCCTTGTCCTGTACTACCACGGCGCCGATCTGGTTCTGCTCGATGGCGCGTGCCGCATCGAGCACGGGGCTGTCCGGGTTGAGAACGACGACCCGCGGCCGCCGATACAGTTGCAGAGGCATAGCTTGCTCCTTCGCTCTCGCTGAGCGTTACGGATCGATCCCCCTGTCATTTGACCTGCGGCTCGCGGCGGCGCTCGATGTGCTGGCGGACCGCGTGCTCGACACGGCGCAGCGCGCCGTCCATCGCCGCCTGCAGCGAGCGGCGGCGCTCCTCGACGACAACGCTCGGCAGCCCGCTCAGCACCACCTTGATGGTGCAGGACTTGTCGATGCCGCCGCGCGGCCCGTTCACGTCCTCTATGCGCACGCTGGTGCGCTCGATCGAGCGCGCGAACTTGCCCAGCTTGCGGCCGAGCTTGCGCCGGAGGTAGTCCCGGTCGGCGTCGTCGAGCTCGACATCCGCTGCCCGGATGTAGGCCGGGATTTGCGGGGCGGCGGTTCGTCCGGCCCGCCGTTTGACCGGCCGCGGCACCTGTTCCGGCAACGGTGCGCGCGCAACGCTGTCCGGGTGCCGCTCCCGCTCGCGCCCGAGGTCCGGTACCAGCCGGCCGCTGATGCTTACGGAATTGTCGCTGGCGCGGGCGTTTTTCACGTTGTTGGTCGCCTTCTGGCGCGCGGCCTTTTTCCCGGCGCCCGGCGAGGTCGTCGGTGTGCGGCGCGCGCTGGCGGGCGGCAGGCGCATGTCCTGGCGTTGTGCCCGCACTGCCGGACGTGTGGAGCCACGCCCGAGCTCATCCAGCACGTCCGTGGCGGTGACGATGCCGACGATGCGATCGTCCTCCAGCACCGGCAGCGATCCGATCAGGCGCCCACGCATGAGGTTCGCCGCCTGCCGGAGCGTCGTCGTGGGGCTCGCGGTGGCAACGTTCTCCGTCATCAGGTCGCGCACTGTGCGTCCGCGGCGTACGGCGGCCCCGTCGCGGCCACCGAGGTCGCGGTCAGAGATCATGCCCAGCAGGCGCGAATCCTCGCTCACGACCAGGTGGCGAATGCGCTTGCGCTGCATCCGGGTCCATGCCGCTGTCGCGGTTTGATCGGGCCGGATCGTCACGACGTCCGTATTCATGATTTCCTGCAAGCGCATACTTCGCTCCCGTGGGGTTGCGTCAACTTGAGTCTAGTCGAGCCCCGACCGGTTGGGGTGCGCGCGCCGTTACCGCCGCTCAGTGAATAGTCAGCGGGTCCTGGCAGGTGCAGATCATGTCCGGCTTGTGTTCGCTGTCCAGCCGCGACGGATAGTGGTCCCGGCAAACCCAGACTTCGTTCACGGGACAGTTGCGGGCGACGTCGGGTCCTTCGGGCGGGTTGTAACCCGGTGCGGCGCAGCCTGCCGCGAGGCACGCAATGACCGGGAGAAGACCGGATGTTCTGCCATGCTTAGTCATGAATCATCCTCTTGCAAGCGTGTCAACACGGAGGAAGGACAGTTCCCGGCCGGTGTGGGATATCGCAAAAAGTCCGAAGCCCTGCCGCCGGAGCGCCGCCACCGCCCGTACCGTACGCGCCGGACCGATTCCGGCGAAGCGATGGTGGAATTCCACCAGTATCTGCCGGGGTTGGACCACGAGATCGGGCAGAGTATCCAGCACGGCGTACTCGGCGCCTTCGATGTCCAGCTTGAGCAGGTCCAGGCGATCGTGACCCAGCGTCGACGCGATGCTTCCCAGGCTGAATGCCGGCGCCTGGATCGCACCGGTCCGCGCGCCTCCATCTGCCATCATGGTGTAAATTACGGACGATTTCTTGCCGTTTTTGCGCAAGCGGGGGTAGAGCGTCACCGTGCCGTCCGCCGCGGCGACCGCCCACGGGTGAAAGTGAAACCCGGGCACCTGCGGGTGCCGGAGCAGCCATGCCGCGGTTGACGGTGTCGGATCGAATGCGTGTACCCGCAAGCCGAAGCGGCGCAGCAGTGCCTGGTCGAAATCCGTGTCCTTGCCGATCCCGGCCGAGTAGACGACGCTGTCGCGATCGAGCGTATCCGGATGGTAGTGCCAGCCGCCGTCCTCGACGGTGCGCACTTCCAACTCGGCCCGCAGCCGCGGTTCCCGGCCCACGAGCCGCTTCAGGCCCAGCTTCCTGCGCTGAAAGCCGGGGCTTTTCTCGATCCTTTTCCAGCCGGCAATCGCCATCGTTCATTTCCGCGGGTTGCCGGGCCCGCCGGAAACCAATCAGGGTGCCTGTTCGACTCTCGAGGCACGGGGCTCGTGTGCCTGCCCGCGCCGGCCGCGCCGCACGGGCGTGCGCCGGAATCTGCGCAGCAGTCGGTAACCGAGCAATACAGCAAGTATAGCGGCGTAGACGGCAGGTTCCCGAATGTCCGCCTTCACCTGCCACCAGTAGTGCACGACGCCCAGGACGGCCGCGGCGTAGACCGCGTTGTGCAACTGTTGCCAGCGCCTGCCGAGGCGTCGGCGGGCATTGGCCGTCGACGTGGCTGCCAGCGCGGCGAGCAGCAGGAAGGCCGCGAAGCCGGCGGTTATGAACGTGCGCTCGCTGATGTCCTCCGCGATCGCGGAAAGCAGCAGCTCCTGGTCGAGAACGAGCCACACCAGGAAGTGCATGAACACGTAAAAGAAGGCAAAGAGCCCGAGCGGGCGCCGGAAGCGGACCAGCCAGTTCCGGCCGGTCAGCTGCCTGAGCGGCGTGACAGCGAGCGTGAGCATGATGAATCGCAGTCCCCAGTTGCCGAAGCGGTCCTGGATGTCCTCCACCGCGTTGACACCGAGGCCGCCGGTGATGCCGGCGGCATCCGTGAACACGAGGACGGCCGGCGCAAGGCACAGCGCAAACACCAGCGGCTTCCAGAAGAAGCGGATTTGGTTGAGGGTGGTCAAGTCCTAGAAATTCTTGCGCAGGTCGAGCCCTTCGTAGAGGTGCGCCACCTGCTCGCCGTAGCCGTTGAACATCAGGGTCGGCTGCCTGCCCGCGAAGAGCCCCGTCCCGATGCGGCGCTCGCGCGCCTGGCTCCAGCGCGGATGATCGACGTTCGGATTGACGTTGGCATAGAAACCGTACTCGTTGGGAGCGGCCATGTTCCAGGTCGTCGGCGGCATCTTCTCGACGAAGTGCATCTTCACGATGCTCTTGATGCCCTTGAAGCCGTACTTCCAGGGCACCACCAGCCGCAGCGGTGCGCCGTTCTGGTTCGGCAGCACTTCGCCGTACAAGCCGACCGCGAGGATCGTCAAGGGGTGCGTCGCTTCGGCGATCGTCAACCCCTCGCGGTACGGCCAGTCGAGTATCGGCGCCCGCAATCCCGGCATCTGCCGGGGATCGTTCAACGTCTCGAAATACACGAACCGGGCGTTCGAGGTCGGCTCGAACCGCCGGATTACGTCCGCCAGCGGTATGCCGACCCACGGGATCACCATCGACCATGCTTCGACGCAGCGCATGCGGTAGATCCGTTCTTCGAGCCGGTGCGGCTGCACGAAGTCCTCCAGGTTGAACGTGCCCGTTTTTGCGGCGTGACCGGATACCTCGATCGACCATGGGCGCGGCTGCAACGTGTGCGCGTTCGCCGAGGGATCGCTCTTTCCGGTGCCGAATTCGTAAAAGTTGTTGTACGTGGTGACCGCCTCGAAGCTGTTCGGCTCCTCCTCGGTGCTGAAGCCGCTGTCCGCGATTCCGGCGAGTTTCGCGCCGCGCGCGGCGGGCAGCTCCGCCGCGGCCGCCGGGTTGACCAGCCATGCGGCTCCGGCGGCGAGGCCCGCCTCCAGGAACCGGCGGCGGTTCAGGTAATTGTCCTTGCTCGTGATCTCGCTGGCGCGGATATCGGCGGGTTTCGCAATAAGCATGCAGACCTCCTTCTTGACGGGCTCAATCCCAACAGACCCGCCTGGATCCCGAATATTGCAGCGAAAACGGGTGGGAGGGCCAGATTGGCGGGGGAATTGCCTTGAATCGGCCGTCCGCACCCGCATTTCCATGCCGTTTACCCGCGACAGGAGCGCATTTGACGACGATGAATCCGACCCCGGCCAAAGGCCAGCGACCCGCGGACAGCGGCTCGCTCGCGACGCTGCAGATCGACATGATCGCCGATCTCGTCTGCCCGTGGTCTTACCTGGGCAAGCGGCGGCTGGACGATGCCCTGCTCGCCGTACACGGGCCGACAGCCGTGAGCTGGTTCCCGTTCCGCATCAATCCGCTGGCGCCCGACGAGGGTATCGATTTCGAGCAGTATCTCGCGTCGCGTCTCGGCAGCACCGAACACCTGGGGCGTGCGTTGGACGGGCTGGTCGCGGCCGGCAGGGCGGAAGGCATCGAGTTCCACTTCGACCGGATACGCCGCCTGCCGAACACGCTGGATGCGCACCGGGTCGTGAAGCTGGCCGAAGCCGAGGGTGTGG
>CAZSKQ010000167.1:0-5750 GCA_964607425.1 uncultured Woeseiaceae bacterium | reverse complement strand
CAGCGCACCCTTCGAGAAGCCGTATTTCCGACTGAGCGGGTTCTTGCGCACGTCTACCAGCAGGCGAATGTCGCTCTCTAGGAGTTGATTCAGATAGGACTCTACGCTTTGTCCTTCGTATCCTATGGTAAAAAAGACCGACTTGCGTCGCTTTTTCGGCCGCGCTGCCGCGATTTTCTCGTATTCTGAGTCTGACAAATGGCTCTTCGCGATCTCACTGCGTGTCGCGAAATACGGATAATTCAGATACACGTGTCGAATCAGGCTCTTCCCAGAAAGTTCGCCATGCTGCTCAACATACGCCATCAGTCGGGATTGGTCGGCTTTTGGCAGGGCCTGCCGATACGAGAGGTCCGGCCGGGCTAGTCGCCAGTTGGACTCGTCGATCAATCGACCCTGTGCGATGAGCTTGCGCTTGTCCGCCGCTGCCTGGAACGAGTAGCAACCAAATCGATATGGCAAGAAGTCGAAGCTTCGTGCCTGTTCATACAAGCGGGTGAATAAGAACAGGTGCTTTTGAAAGTCTGTCGCACCTATGTTGCCACCCAGAGACTCAAGCAGTGCTAGCAGCAATTTTTGACGATTGAATAGCACGATTGAGTTCCCCAGGCTCCCTTAACCGTCAACTCAGCCAACTCTGCGATCGTGGGCATGCTAGCAGGTTGCACAGAACCCGTCATAGCCGGCATCGTATTTTGGACCTCCCGAAGAAGAAGAAGGCGAAATCCACGCAGAGACCGTCAGCACGGAGAGCTTAACCGATTAGGGCCGTATTCGGGGACACCCGGATGTACTACATCGAGCATCGTAGGCTCGTCGTGACCCGTGTCCGCCACGAAGTCAGCAAATGCAAGGAAATGGGAGGCGGCTACGACCAATCCTGTGAAGGATATGAAATCACCCGACAAACCTAATCTGGTAGACCATCAGGTAACGACTTTAATGTCGAGGAAGCGACTCTATTTCCGGGAGGACTTTGTTCTCTAAGTAAGGACTTTATCTTCGACGGACATTTGTTGTCCCTTGCCACCACTCTTCATTCCACCGTAACCGATTTCGCAAGATTCCTCGGCTGGTCCACGTCCGTCCCCTTCAGCACCGCAACGTGATAAGCAAGTAGCTGCAACGGAATCGTGTACAGAATCGGCGCCTGGAAGTCCTCGATCAACGCCGGCATGCGCATCGTGTGAATGCCGCTGCGCTCGCCGAATTGCACGCGCGGGTCGGCGAATACGAACAGCTCGCCGCCGCGGGCGCGCACTTCCTGCAGGTTGCTCTTCAGCTTCTCGAGTAGCTCGTCGTCCGGTGCGACCGTCACTACCGGCATGTCCTCGTCGACGAGCGCGAGGGGGCCGTGCTTCAGCTCGCCGGCGGCATAGGCTTCAGCATGAATATAGGAAATCTCCTTCAGCTTGAGCGCGCCTTCCATGGCGACCGCGTTCTGTACCCCCCGCCCGAGGAACAGTGCGTGGTGCTTGTCGACGAAGTGCTGGGCCAGCGTTTCAATAGAGCTGTCGAGGGTGAGCACCTGCTCGATGAGGCCGGGCAGCTCGGACAACTGCGCAACGAGAATGCGCTCCTGCTTGTCCTCGAGGCCGTTCCGGCGCGCGAGCGCGACGGTCAGCAGCGCCAGCGCGGTGAGCTGGGTCGTAAAGGCCTTCGTCGAGGCGACGCCGATCTCCGGACCCGCGCGGGTCATCATCACGAGCGACGACTCGCGCACCATGGAGCTTTCCGGC
This sequence comes from uncultured Woeseiaceae bacterium, assembly GCA_964607425.1. Classification (GTDB taxonomy): domain Bacteria; phylum Pseudomonadota; class Gammaproteobacteria; order Steroidobacterales; family Woeseiaceae; genus IDS-8. Next base: position 4,011 of record CAZSKQ010000167.1, on the reverse strand, counting down.
ACGTTGCAGATGGCAAGTGTCGAGATGTAATCCATCTCCTTGGCGGCACGCAACGCGGCGAGCGTGTCCGCCGTCTCGCCGGACTGGCTGATCGTGACGAACAGCGTGTTGTCCGGCACCACCGGCGAGCGGTAACGGTACTCGCTTGCGATCTCAACCGCGCAGGGCAGCCGGCACAGTTGCTCTATCCAGTAGCGGGCAACGAGGCCTGCATGGTAGCTGGTGCCGCAGGCCACGATGTGCACTCCTCGGACCCGGTCCAGCACCTTGTTCGCACCCGGGCCGAACGCCGCATCCAGTACCCGGCCGTGTGCAATCCGCTCCTCCAGGGTGCGCCCGACCGCACGCGCCTGCTCATGGATCTCCTTCTGCATGAAGTGGCGGAAGTTGCCGCGCTCGGCGGCATCGGCCGTCAGCTCGCTTTCCTTCACCGGCCGCTCGACTTGCTCGCCGTTCGAGTCGTACACCGTGACGCGGGCGCGCTCCACGACGGCGACGTCCCCTTCATCCAGGAACATGAAATTGCGGGTGACCGGCAGCAGCGCGGCGACGTCCGAGGCGACGAAGTTCTCACCGATTCCGAGGCCGACTACGACCGGGCAGCCGGCACGCGCCAGCACGAGCTTCTGGGGTTCTTTTGCGCACATCACCGCCAGCGCGTACGCGCCTTCGAGCTCGGCAACGGTGGCCTGGACGGCTGCGGCCAGGTCGCCCGACGATTTCAGGTGCTCCCGAATCCGGTGCGCGACGACCTCGGTGTCGGTCTCGGACTCGAACTTGTAGCCCTTTTGCCTTAGATCGCTGCGCAGCTCTTCGTAGTTCTCGATGATGCCGTTGTGCACGATCGCGATGTCGTTTTCCGACATGTGCGGGTGCGCATTGGTCTCGCTGGGGGCGCCGTGGGTCGCCCAGCGGGTGTGCGAGATGCCCGTGAAGCCTTTCAGCGGATCGGCGTCGAGGGCATTCTGCAGTTCCTGCACCTTGCCGAGGCGGCGCACGCGGGATACGGCATCGCCGGTTACGACCGCGATCCCGGCGGAGTCGTAACCGCGGTATTCGAGGCGCCTCAGTCCTTCCATCAGGATGGGCACCACGTTTCGTTCGGCGACGGCGCCTACGATTCCACACATATAATAATGAGTCTCCCCGTACGGCCGGGAGCCAGCGGGCCTCCCGGCGTGTCACGCATCTGCCGGGGATTGTCGCAGAAATCAGGGGCGGCGGGATGGGCCGCCGTCTCAGCTCAAAGCGCGAAACAGCTTCTCGTTTTGGCCCGCCCGCCTCCTACCCGGGCTTTTTAACCGGTCTTTTCCAGCCCTCGACGGTGACCTGGCGGGCCCGGGCGAGGGTGAGCTCCTCCCCGGGGGCGGCTTTGGTGATCGTGGAGCCGGCACCTATGGTGGCGCCGGCACCGATCTCGACCGGGGCTACGAGCTCGACGCCCGAGCCGATGAAGGCACCGTCCCCGATCACCGTCCGGTACTTGTTCACCCCGTCGTAATTGCAGGTGATGGTGCCGGCGCCCACGTTGACGCCGCGCCCGATGGTCGTGTCGCCGATGTAGGACAGGTGGTTGACCTTGCTGCCGCGCGCGATTGTGCTCTTCTTCACTTCGACGAAGTTGCCGACCTTCACCTGGTCCTCGAGCTCGGCGCCCGGCCGCAGCCGGGCGAAGGGACCGATCTCGCAGCCCTGGCCGGTCACTGCCCCTTCGAGGTGACAATGCGGGTGAACGACGGTGCCCGCACCGAGCGAGCAGTCACGAACCAGGTTGCCGGATTCCACCGTCACGTTGTCTCCGAGGGTCACGTCGCCCTCGAACACCACATTCACGTCGATGAACACGTCCCTACCGCAGGTGAGGGTGCCCCGGATATCGACCCGGGCGGGGTCCGCGAACCCGACGCCCTGCTCCATCAGCGCCTCGACCCGCCGCTGCTGCAGCGCCCGCTCCGCCGCCGCGAGCTGCTTCCTGTCGTTGATGCCCATGACTTCCTTCCAGTCTCCCGCCTTGACGCCGTGCACCGGGACCCCCTCGGCCACGGCCATGGCGATGACGTCGGTGAGGTAATACTCGCCCTGGTTGTTGTTGCTGTCGAGCCGGTCCAGCCATTGCTTTAACCTGCCGGCCGGGGCACACAGGACACCCGTGTTGATCTCCCTGATTGCCTGCTCGGCGGGGTTCGCGTCCTTCTGCTCGACGTTGCGCACGACCTTGCCGTTTTCCCGCACTATGCGGCCGTAGCCGGTCGGATCGTCCATGTCGACGGTCAGCAGCGCGACTTCGTCATCGCGCCCGGTCGCCAGCAGTTGCCGCAAGGTGGCGGGCGTCAGCAGCGGGACGTCGCCGAAGAGGATCAGCACGCGATTTCCGTCAGGCGTGCCGGCGGCCGCCAGTTGCGCCGCATGCCCGGTGCCGAGCTGCTCGGCCTGGTGTACCCAGCGGATCGGCTGGCCCGCGAACGCGGCCTTGACCGCCTCGCCGCCGTGGCCGTGCACGACGCAGACATCGATCGCACCGGCCGCGACGGCGCAATCCACCACGTGCTGCAGCAACGGCTTGCCCGCGAGCTTGTGCAGCACCTTCGGCAAGGCCGAATGCATGCGTTTGCCCTGGCCCGCGGCCAGGATGATGAAGCTGACTTCCAACAGGACTCCCCGGGGATCTTTCCGGCGCATCATAACGCAGCGCGGGGCCGTTCCCGGCCTCCGCGGAGGGATTTCCTGAATGAGAAGCATTCGTATTACCGGTCCGGCGGATTGGCGTATGCTTGGGTACTCCGCACGGGAGACGCCAATGGTCAGTCGCTTTCTGGGCTACGCCGCCATGGGATGCCTGCTCGTCGCCTGCAACGGCGAGATCTACCTGCGGGACGGCGTAACCGACGGCGATACCTTCTATCTCGCGGAGCGCGCGCTGCACGATGCCGATCCCGTCCTCCAGAGCTGGGTCCGTTACAGCCTGGCGAAGAGCGTCTGCCAGCTCGGGATCGGCGGCGACAACCCGGCGCGGGCGACCTCCTTCCAATGCGAGCTGACCGCGCGCGAGCAGCTCATCGACGCCTGGTCCGAGCACCGCGAGGCCTCCGGCGCGGGCGGCTACCTCGATCAGCTCCGCCAGGTCGAGGCGGCGGGCTATCTCGACGAGTACGTGTGGCACTACCTGCGGCACCGGTCGTGGGAGCCGCCTACGGGGCTCGACCTTGAAGGCTTCAGGAGCTGGACCCGGGAGCACCTGCCGGACCACGAATCGCGGACGCGGTTGATCGGCTCCTGGGGATACGCCAACGCCTCCGTGGTGAAGCGTCCGGAATAAAAGATCGGGGGCGGTTACGCGCGTCCTTGACATCATGATGCATCTGCATCATGATGCCACCATGCGTACCACCGTCGATCTCCCGGAGGACCTGCACCGCATCGCCCTCGCCCTCGCCCGGCACAACCGGGTGAGCCTCAGCCGCACCGTGGCGGACCTGATGCGCCGCGGGCTGGAGTCACGGGTCGGCGAAGGAGAACCGCCCGCCTATCGCATCGACGACGACACCGGCCTGCCCGTGGTCAGCTCAAAGCGGCCGATCACGCCCGAGGACGTCAAGAGGCTCGACGACGAGCCGTGACGGCGACAGGGACGACCTGCCTGCTCGACGGAAACGTGCTGGTCGCACTGGCCGATTCCGGGCATGTCCATCACCGGTCCGCAAGGCGCTGGTTCATCGATAGCGCGGCCCCGTTCGCCACCTGTCCCATTACCCAGGGCACGCTGGTAAGAATGCTGATGCGCGGCGAAGCCGTCCCCTCGATCGAGGCGGCAGCACGGGTGCTGGCAGGCTTCACGGCACACCCCCGCCACCGCTTCTGGGCAGACGACGCGTCATACAGCGACATGGTGTGGCAGGGGGTATTGGGGCACCGGCAGGTGACCGACGCCTACCTCGCGGCGCTGGCGCGCCGCAACCGTGGAAGACTCGTGACTTTCGATCGGGGGCTCGCCGCACTGCACACCGATGTGGG
>CAZSKQ010000166.1:0-5916 GCA_964607425.1 uncultured Woeseiaceae bacterium | reverse complement strand
AGGAGCCCGCCATGCGGGCGACGCCCAACCCGTGTAGGAGCCCGCCATGCGGGCGACGCCCAGCCCGCCACACGTAGCGTCGCCCGCATGGCGGGCTCCTACAGGGCGAATTTGCCTTTTTTGAGGAACGCGGCGACCTGGTCGGCGACTTCTGCCGACCAGACGAGCCCGGTGTGGGTGACCGGCAGCACCAGGTGGCTCCTGGCTCCCGGCAGGCGTGTCTCAGACACGGCCACCGTGCCGTCGTTTTCCTCGCGGAAGCCGGCAAGGAGGCGGCCGCCGCCAATGGGGCGATTGCCGGCGATGACGCCGACCTCGCGATCTTCCGTCACCGGCGCGCACCACCGGCTCGCGGGTTCTTCGAGTACTCCAGCCGCGAGCGTCCGACCGAGTACCTCCTCACCCCAGCGCCAGCGCTTCAACCCGATCGCCGCGCGCGAACCGCAAAGGGGCGAGCCCAGGCAGACCACCCGGCCTTCCGGTGCATCCGGATGCTCCTCCAGCATGCGCAGCGCGAGCACGCCGCCGAGGCTATGCCCGACGAGGTGCACGGGGCCGCCGCCCGCCTCGCGCCCCGCGGCGGCCGCGAATTCGGCCAGCCGCGCGGCGTTCTCGTCGAGGCCCACCCGCACCGAACGATAACCGAACAAGCGCCCCGCGAAACCGTGCCGGCTTTCAAGCTGGCGCTTGAGGTAGGTCATGATCGAGCCCGGCATCCAGATGCCGTGCACGAGCACGACGGTCCCGGCACTCACAGGACGGCCTGCAGGTCCCGCAGGGCTTCGCGATTGGTCCACGACCAGACGATCTCCAGCGCTTCCGGCAGCGCTAGCCACCGGTACTCGGAATGTTCGGTCTCGTCCAGCGCGGCATCCCGCGGCTCTGGCAGCCGGTAACGCCACTCGTACTCGACGTTCACCGTGACGCCAGGGCCGTAGCGGTTGCGCCACCTGGGATCGATGACAAAAGAGCGTTGCTTGCCGCTGAACGACAACTCGCCCTCATCGCGAAAGCCGGTTTCCTCCCGCAGCTCGCGCGCCGCCGCCTCGGCATGGCTCTCGCACGGCCACAGGCTGCCGGTCACGGATTGCCAGAAATCGAACGGGCGGTGACGCCGGAGCAGCAGCACCTGGCCATCCGCGGCATAGATTACGACCAGGACCGACTCCGGTCGGCGGGCTGTCGCGATCGAAGGATCGCCCGCCTTGCTCATGACGGCTACTCGCTCCGGCGCGCGCGTATCCGGATACCGAGGTCGCGCAGCTGGTCCTCGGAGACCTCGCCGGGTGCACCGGTGAGGGGGCAGCTCGCCGATTGCGTTTTCGGGAAGGCGATGACCTCGCGGATGCTGTCCTCGCCCGCCATCAGCATGACGAGCCGGTCGAGGCCGAACGCGATGCCGCCCATCGGCGGGCAGCCGTATTCCAGCGCCCGCAGCAGGAATCCGAACTTCTCCTCGGCTTCCCGCGGACCCACCTCGAGCAGGTCGAACACAGCCGACTGCAGCGCGGAGTCATGGATGCGAATCGACCCGCCGCCGATCTCGTAGCCGTTCAGCACGAAATCGTAAGCGCGCGACTTGAGCCGGCCGGGGTCGGCTTTCAGGTCCGCGGGAGCGTCCACCGACGGCGCGGTGAACGGGTGGTGCAACGCGGTCCAGCGCCCTGTCTGCCGGTCGCGCTCGAACATCGGGAAATCGACGATCCAGAGCGGCTGCCAGCCTTCCTGGATGAGGCCGCGGTCCTCGCCGAGCTTCACCCGCAGCGCTCCCAGCGAGTCCGCAACGACGCGTGCCTTGTCGGCGCCGAAGAACACGAGGTCGCCGTCCTCGGCAGCGGTGCGCCGCATGATTTCGTCGATCACCGGGTCGGGCAGGAACTTCAGAATCGGCGATTGCAGGCCGTCGCGGCCGGTGGCAGCACTGGTTACCTTGATATAGGCCAGGCCCTTGGCGCCGTAGCGGGCGACGTAGGCCGTGTACTCGTCGATCTCTTTCCGCGTCAGCGCCCCGCCGCCCGGCACGCGCAGGGCCGTTACGCGGCCCTCATTGTCGTTGGCCGGTCCGGAGAACACCTTGAACTCGACCGCACGCATCAGGTCGCCGACGTCGACCAGCTCGAGGGGGATGCGCAAATCGGGCTTGTCCGTGCCGAAGCGGCGCATCGCCTCCTCGTAGGGCATGCGCGGGAACGGGGACGGCAGGTCGACGTCTAGCACCTGTTTGAATACCTGCCGGATCAGTTCTTCCATGATGCCCGTGATCGCCGCCTCGTCGACGAAGCTCATTTCAATGTCGAGCTGCGTGAATTCCGGCTGGCGATCGGCCCGCAGATCCTCGTCGCGGAAGCAGCGCACGATCTGGTAGTAGCGATCGAGGCCCGACATCATGAGGAGCTGCTTGAAGAGCTGCGGGGACTGCGGCAGCGCGAAAAACTGGCCCGGATAGGTACGGCTGGGTACGAGGTAATCGCGGGCGCCTTCCGGCGTGGTGCGCGTCAGCATCGGCGTTTCCACGTCGATGAAGCCGCGTTTATCGAGGAAGCTGCGCAACGCCTGCGTCACGCGATGCCGCAGCCGCAGGTTCTCCAGCATTGCCGGTCGGCGGAGATCGAGGTAGCGATAGCGGAGGCGCAGCTCTTCGTTTGCGTGTTCGTCATGATGGAACGGCGGCGTTGCCGAAGTGTTGAGCGTGGTGAGCTCCTGCGCGAGGAGCTCCACCTGGCCCGTGCGCATGTTCGGGTTGGCGGTGCCCTCGGGACGGCGCCGCACCTTGCCCTTCACCGCCAGCACGTACTCGCTCCGGATGCGCTCCGCTTCCGCGAATATGTCCGGCCGGTCGGGATCGAAGACGACCTGCAGCAGTCCTTCGCGGTCTCGCAGGTCGACAAAGATCACGCCGCCATGGTCGCGGCGGCGGTGCACCCAGCCGGCGACGGCGACGTCCTCCCCAATGAGGGACTCGTCAACTTCTCCGCAATAGTGGCTGCGCATGGTACTCGGGGGCGATCGAAAGGAGGCGGAATGGTACGGTGTGGCAAGTGTGGCCGCAACTGCCGGAGCCCGCCATGCGGGCGATGTCACGGCCATCGGCACGCTACCAACGCTGGGGCCAGCCGGCCGCAGTTGCATCTCGCGCGATGCACGCTCCTACAGCTTGGCGGGCTCGGTTGGCGGCATTTTCAGCGGTAGTTCCTGGAGCTGGTTCGGGGTCCAGGTCGGGACCACGACGCCCAAAGAAACGATCATCTTGATCGCGGCATCGACCGGCATGTCGAGCTCTATTATTTCGTCTGCCGGCACCAGGACAATGAACCCGGAAGTAGGATTCGGCGTCGTGGGGACGAAGCAGCAGGTCACCTCCTCGCCGGTACGCGCCTGGACCTCGCCCAGTTCCGATCCGGACTGGAAAGCCAGCGAATAAACGCCCTTGCGCGGATATTCGATCAGCAGCACTTTTTTGAACGACTGGCTGCTCTCGGAGAGCACGATTTCCGAGAATTTCTTGGCCCCGGAGTAGACGGAACGGATGAAGGGAATGCGTTCCAGGATCGATTCCCAGTAGCCGATCAGGGTGTGGCCGACGAAGTTGGCCGCGAAAAGCCCCGTCGTGAACAACACGGCAAGGGTCAATACAATGCCGAGCCCCGGGATCGCGAGACCCCGCCATTCCTCCGGCAGGAGAGCCAGCAGCACCAGGCTCTGGTTCATCAGCCTGATGATCAGGCTGATGAAAAAGAGGGTTATGCCTATCGGTATCCAGACCAGCAGGCCGGCAACGAGGTAGCGGCGGAGTCGTTTCATCTGGGCTGCTTTGCGGCTTCAGGATGACGCATCGCGGCGATGCGGGAGTGCGTGCCGGAGGATCGCCCGCAATGCGGGCTCCTACACGTCGGTTTTGGCGGCGCTCGCCGGCTTCTCTGCCGGCTTGCCTGTGTCCGCCGCCTTGCCGCCGTCCTTGCTGGCTGCTTTCTCTTTTTTCGGTGCCTCGCTGTCGGACCTGAGGAGGTTGCGTTGGTTCTCCTTCTTGAAATCCGTTTCGTACCAGCCATCGCCTTTCAGCCGGAACCGCGGAGCCGAGATGAGGCGCCGCAAGGCGGGCTTGCCGCATTCCGGGCATTCGACCAGCGGTGCATCAGACAACTTCTGGAGCGCGTCCAGCGCATGGCCGCACTCCTTACAGGCATACTCGTAAATCGGCATGCTTCGGTATCTCCATCAGGTTTGCTTGTTCCCGGGTCGTTCCCCAGGCGGGATTATGCCGCCAGTTCGAACTCCAGTCGTGTATCGGCGGCTCCGACCTCGATCGTATCGCCAGGCTTGAACCGCCCTTTGAGAATCTCCTGCGCCAGCGGGTTCTCGACCTGCTGCTGGATCGCGCGCTTCAGCGGCCGCGCCCCGTAAACCGGATCGAAGCCGGCCTCGGCCAGGCGGTCGCGCGCGGCCTCGGACAGCACGATCTGCATGTCCCGCTCCGCGAGCCGCTCTCGCAGGTAGCCGAGCTGGATATCGACGATACGGCGGATGTGCTCACGGCCCAGCGGGCGGAACACGACGAGGTCGTCGATGCGGTTGACGAACTCCGGCCGGAAGTGCTGCGACACAATCTCCATCACCGCCGCTTTCATCGCGTCGTAGTTCTGCTCGCCCGCAAGCTCCTGGATCACCTGTGAACCGAGGTTCGACGTCATGACGATCACGGTGTTGCGAAAATCGACCGTGCGCCCCTGCCCGTCGGTAAGCCGGCCGTCGTCCAGCACCTGCAGCAGGACGTTGAACACGTCGGCGTGCGCTTTTTCCACTTCGTCGAGCAAAATGACCGAGTAGGGCCGGCGGCGCACGGCCTCCGTCAGGTAGCCGCCTTCCTCGTAGCCGACGTAGCCCGGCGGCGCGCCGATCAGGCGCGCGACCGAGTGCTTCTCCATGAACTCCGACATGTCGAGGCGCACCATGGCCTCGTCGGTATCGAACAGGAAACTGGCCAGCGCCTTGGTCAACTCCGTTTTGCCGACACCCGTCGGGCCGAGGAACAGGAAGGAGCCGATCGGGCGCTTCGGATCGGACAGGCCGGCGCGGGAGCGACGGATCGCGTTGGCGACGACGGTTACCGCTTCGTCCTGGCCGACGACCCGCTGCTCGATGGTCTCCTCCATATGCAGCAGCTTCTCCTTCTCGCCTTCCAGCATCTTGGATACCGGGATGCCGGTCCACTTCGAGACGATCTCCGCGACCTCCTCCTCGGTAACGCTGTTGCGGACGAGCGTCGTCTCCTTTTCTTCCGCCTGCATGGCCGTCTGCAACTGCTTCTCGAGCTCCGGAATGCGGCCGTACTGCAGCTCCGACATGCGCCCGAGGTCGCCCGCGCGGTGTGCCGTCTCCAGCTCGACGCGCGCCCGCTCGAGCTCTTCCTTGATGTGCGTCGCGCCCTGCATCGCCGCTTTCTCGGCTTTCCAGATCTCCTCCAGGTCCGAGTACTGCTTTTCGAGCTCCGCGAGCTGTTCCTCCAGGTCGGCGAGCCGCTTGCGCGAGGCCTCGTCCTCTTCCTTGTTCAGCGCCTCGCGCTCGATTTTGAGCTGAATGATGCGGCGCTCGAGCCGATCCATGGCTTCCGGCTTGGAATCGATCTCGATGCGGATGCGTGCGGCGGCTTCGTCGATGAGGTCGATCGCCTTGTCCGGGAGCTGGCGATCGCTGATGTAGCGATGCGACAGGGTAGCGGCGGCGACGATCGCGGGGTCGGTAATCTCGACGCCGTGGTGAACTTCATAACGCTCTTTCAGGCCGCGCAGGATGGCGATCGTGTCTTCCACGGTCGGCTCGTCGATCACCACTTTCTGGAAGCGCCGCTCCAGGGCCGCGTCTTTTTCGATGTACTGACGGTACTCGTCGAGCGTAGTGGCGCCGATGCACTGGATTTCG
>CAZSKQ010000165.1:0-5944 GCA_964607425.1 uncultured Woeseiaceae bacterium | reverse complement strand
CTACAGTGCTGCCTTGGAGATTTTGCGGAAGCGGGCGGTCAGGAGGATCGCCGCGACCGTAAGCCCCAGCACGAAACCCGCCCAGATGTACGCCGGCGGCGCCTGGAACGTCACCGCGGCGAGATAGGCCAGCGGAAACGCCAGCGCCCAGTAGGCGAACGTGTTGATCACCATCGGCACGCGCGTGTCCTTGTAGCCGCGGAGCGCGCCGGCGGCGCCGATCTGGATGCCATCGGCAACCTGGAAGATCGCCGCCATCAGCAGCAGGCTGACGGCGATCTGCCGGACCGCGGGATCCGAGGTGTACAGCAGTACCACGGCATCCCGGAACAGCAGCAGGAACAGCGCGGAACAGGTCATGAACGCGGCGCAGGCCGCGATCCCGGTCTTGCCGATATAGCCCGCCGCTTCGGCATTCCCGGCACCGAGTGCGTGGCCGATCCGTATCGTCGTGGCCGAGCTCAGGGCGAGGGGCACCATGAACATCGTGCTCGCGAAATTGATGGAGATCTGGTGCGCCGCCGTAATCTCGGCGCCCAGGGTGCCGACGAGGATCGAGATGGCGGAGAACAGCCCCGCCTCCGCCGTGATAGTCACTGCGATCGGTGCGCCCAGCGCCAGGATTTCCCGCAGCACCGGTACCCTGAAAGCGGGCAGTTTCGAAAAGATCTGCAACGGCCGGTAACGCGGGTGCAGGTACACGAAAATGACGAGGAGCAACATCATCAGCCACATCGTGATCGCGCTGGCGACACCGCAGCCGACCGCGCCCATCGCCGGCGCGCCGAAATGCCCGTATATGAACACCCAGTTGAGAAAGACGTTGCAAACAAGCGCGAACAGCGACAGGTACATGATGGGCTTGGTGAAGCCGATGCCCTCGGTCGTAAAGCGCAGGGCCAGGAACACGCAGATTGCCGGCCCACCCAGGATAATCGCCCGCACGTAATCGATCGTGAGCCCGCGGAATCCGCTGTCCACGCCGAGGAATGTCAGGGCGGGCGCGGCAAGCACATACACCACCGCGAGCACGGCCACCCCGAGCACCGCGCCCAGCACCATGCCCTGGCGCGTGTAGCGCCCGATCAGCGCCGACTCGCCGGCGCCGTAGTGGCGCGCGGCAATCGGCGAGATCGCCATCAGCAATCCCAGGCACACCACGAAACCCAGGAACCAGACGCTCGCACCAACCGCCACGGCCGCGAGCGAGCGGGCGCCGAGCTGCCCCGCCATGACGGCGTCGGCAAACTGCATGCCGGCGATGGAGAGATTGTTGACCATGAGAGGCCCCGCGAGCCTCAGCAGCCGGCGCACCTCCTCGAGCCAGGACCGGCTGGATGCAAATGTCGTCACGGGCCCATCGTTCATGAATAAAGCCGGCTAGTGTGCTGCCCCGGTCTCAACCAGGCAATCGGATTTCGGCGGCAAGGGCGCGGCGGCGAGTCATTCGCCTCCTGCGGCGACGCCGCAAGGCCGGGCACGGGATGCGCGGCAAATTGCATAGTGAATTGCACCACCGCACACTATGCGCCGCTACCCGCTTTTGCCACGGAGACAAATCATGCTGCATGACGGGCAGGCCAGGCCGGTCGCCGTGCTCGGCGGACTACGGATTCCATTCTGCCGGGCGCACACGGGCTATGCCCGCTGCTCCAACCAGGACATGATGACGGCCGCGCTCAGGGCGGTGGTCGGGAAGTACGGCCTCGAGGGCGAGGCGCTGGGTGACGTGGCACTGGGCGCCGTCATCAAGCACTCACGCGATTACAACCTGGCGCGCGAGTGCGTCATCGGTTCGGGGCTGTCGCTCCGCACACCGGGCCTCGACCTACAGCGCGCCTGCGGCACCAGTCTCGAGGCCTGTATCGCGCTCGGCAACAAGATTGCCCTGGGCCAGATCGAGGCAGGGATCGCCGGCGGCACGGATTCGATCAGCGACGCCCCGATCGTCTATCCGGACGAATACCGCTCGATACTGATGGAAAGCCATCGCGGCAGAAGCTTCGCCGACAGGCTGAAGCCCTGGCTCCGGCTGCGCCCGAGGCATTTCGTACCCGCGTTCCCGGCCGTCTCCGAGCCGCGGACGGGCATGTCGATGGGGCAGCACACGGAAAAGACCGCCCAGGACTATGAAATACCGCGGGAACAGCAGGACGAGCTGGCGCTCGCGAGCCACCGCAACGCCGCGCGAGCCTACGATGAAGGTTTCTACGACGACCTGGTCGTGCCCTTCCAGGGCGTCACGGAGGACAACAACATCCGCCGCGACACCTCCATGGAAAAGCTCGCAAAGCTCAGGCCGGCGTTCGGCAAGGACGGCACCGGCACGCTGACCGCCGGCAACAGCACGCCGCTTACCGACGGAGCCGGGGCGGTCCTCCTGGCTTCCGAGGACTGGGCCCGGAGCCGCGGCCTGCCGATCCAGGCGTACCTAACCCACTGCCGCGTCGCGGCCGTGGACTTCATCAACGCCGAGGGACTCCTGCTCGCGCCGGCCTATGCCGTCTCCGACATGCTCACTGCCGCCGGCCTGTCGCTGCAGGATTTCGATTTCTACGAGATCCACGAAGCCTTCGCCGCGCAGACACTGGCGACGCTGAAGGCGTGGAATTCGGAGGCGTTCTGCCGCGAGAAGCTCGGCCGCTCGGAGCCCATGGGCGAAATCGACCGCTCGAAGCTCAACATCAAGGGCGGCAGCGTTGCGATCGGCCACCCGTTCGCCGCGACCGGCGCCAGGATCGTCGCCACCATGGCCAAGCTGCTGCACGAGCGGGGCGCGGGACGGGGCCTCGTGTCGGTGTGCACCGCCGGGGGCATGGGGGTGGTGGCCATCATGGAGGCCGGGCCGCGGCCGGCCTGACGAGCCCGTGAGCGCCCCGGCGCCCTTCGACGACACGACCGTGCCGGGCGTGCTCGTCATCAATCTCGGCACGCCGGATGCGCCCACGGCCCGCGCGCTGCGGCGCTATCTCGCGCAGTTCCTGTCGGATCCGCGTGTCGTCGAGCTGCCGCCCTGGGCCTGGCGGCCCATCCTGCACGGAGTGGTGCTGCGCGTGCGCCCGGCGCGCTCCGCGGCGCTGTACCGGAAGATCTGGACCGAACAGGGCTCGCCGCTGCTCGCGCATACCCGGGAGCTCGCCCGGGGGCTGCAGGCGGAGCTCCGGGAGCGATTGGGCCGGCGCGTCGTCGTGGAGCCCGGGATGTCCTACGGCAACCCGTCGATCGGCGCTGCCTTGCAAAAGCTGCGGGAACGGGGCGCCGGGCCGATCGTGGCGCTGCCGCTCTATCCTCAATACTCCGGCTCGACCACCGGCTCCGCGTTCGACCGCGTGACCCGGGCGCTATCGGCCTGGCGCCGCGTACCCGGCATGACGTTCATCGACGAATACCATGCCGAGCCCGGCTACATTGACGCGCTCGCCGGGAGCATTCGCGAGTTCCGCGAACGGCAGGGGCGCGGTGAACGCCTGCTGTTCTCCTTTCACGGACTGCCCCGGCGGATGGCGGAAAAGGGCGACCCGTACCCCGACCACTGCCGCACAACGGCGCAGCTCGTGGCACAACGCCTGGAACTGGGCGAGAATGAATGGGAAGTCGCGTTTCAGTCCCGCTTCGGGCGGCAGGCGTGGCTCGAACCGTACACGGAAGAAACGCTCGCTTCCTGGGGGAGGAAGGGTATGCAGATGGTGGACGCGGTTTGCCCCGGCTTCGCCGTGGATTGCCTGGAAACGCTGGAGGAGGTCCGGCTGCGTTACGCCGAGACGTTCCGGGAAGCCGGCGGCGGGGAGCTCCGCTACATCCCGGCACTGAACGCGCGCCCGGAGCACGTCGGATTCCTTGGCGGGCTCATCGCGCGGCACCTGGCGGACACGCCGGGCACGCACTCGCAAACCCCGCCCTCTCCCGTGGCACCGCGGGGTTCCAAACCCGGCGCCGCGCAATGAGCCTGCTCGGCCGGTTCCTGGAGTTCAGCGTCCGCGCGCCGGACATCTTGGAATCGCTGGCGTTCTACAAGTCGCTGGGCTTCGCGGAACTCTTGATCGGCGATGTCTGGAAGCACCGCTATGCGGTCGTCAGCGACGGCGAGCTCTGCATCGGGTTGCATGACCTCGAGTTCGACGGCCCGGCACTGACCTTCGTGCATCCCGAGATCGCGAAGCACGCACGGGCCATGGCGGACCACGGCTTCGACTTCCGCTACCTCAAGGCCGACCGCGACGAATTCAACCAGCTCGGCTTCACGGACCATGACAGCCATATGATCGTCATGCTCGAGGCCCGCACTTTCTCGCCGCCGGTGGATGAGCTTCCCCGCTCATTGTGCGGCGAATGGTTCGAGACGACACTGCCGGTGAAAGACGCAATGCACACCGGCCGGTTCTGGGCCCCGCTCGCGCCGGTTTTGCTCAGGCTCCGTGAAGAACCTACCGTGCACATGCGCTTTGACGCCGAAGGCATGCCGCTTGGCTTGTCCGAGAGCATCGCGCTCGCGCAACCTTCGCTGTGCTTCAAATGCGCCGATCGCGATGCCCTGCTCGCCGCCGTCGAGCGCCTCGGCATACGAAGCGCACCCTTCCCCGGCTTTGAAGGCGCCTTCGTCGAGCTCCGGGCACCGGAAGGCACCCGCCTATACGTCTTCCAGGAAGATTTCCTGGGCGAGCCTTACGTCGTCGAGGAATCCGGAGAATACGAGACCCTGTAGGAGCCCGCCATGCGGGCGACCTGACGCGGTTTGCGTGCCTGCACGCCGTGTCGAATTCGGGATCTCGGGGTGTCGCCCGCATGGCGGGCTCCTACAGGCCGGCGTTCAACTCTCGCAGCAGTGACAGGGCACGACGATCGGGCGCGTATAAATCGGCAACCGAGCCACCTCGCGCAGTAACCCTATCCTCACATCGTTCATAGTCGAACCGGATAACCTGCTCCTTCCCATGCTCGCCAGGGCCCGCGATCTCCGCGTGCAGGCGATCACCGTTCCGGCGGTACTCGATCCACTGCGGGAAATCGTGCTCCGGATTCTCGAAGCGGATCCACTGCTCACCGCGTGCGGTCATCCGGAACTTCGTCGCCGCCCGTCCGCCGGGCTGCGCGATGTACGTCGGCACGCCGTCCACCTCGACGATGCGCAGGTACTCGAACCCGGTTGTCGCCTCCGGAGTACGCGTCCTGCCGAGCCCGAGCACGACCCCGCCGTGCGGAGGGAGCCAGATCTCTTCGACGGCAACAGCATCGGATTTCGTGCACCAGTGCCCGGCGATCCAGTCGAGTGAGGGCGCCGGCTCCCCGGCGTGCAAGGTCCAGGCAAGCAACAAACAAGCGCCGGCCAGCGAGCATGTTCGCAATCCGATATCCATTACGCCGCTCCAGCGTTCTGATGTCATGGAAGATACATGATCGGGAGCAATCGAGGCAGGATGCCGGGTTTCACGCCGTGCTCAGCTCGCGCAGCAGCGACAACGCCCGCGCAAGCCAGGAGCGTCCAAAGAGGTTCAGGTGGTTCAGCACATGGTAAAGCTGGTATAGCGGAAGGCGCCGTCGGTAGCCGGCATGCAGCGGCCACACGTCCTCGTAAGCGGTGTAGAACTCCGGGCCGAAACCGCCGAAGAGCAGCGTCATGGCAAGGTCGCATTCGCGGTCGCCGTAGTGCACGGCGGGATCGAAGACGACCGGCTCGCCGTTCGCAACCGCCCAGTTCCCGCCCCAAAGATCGCCGTGCAGGAGTGACGCCGGCGGTTCGTAGCCGTCGAACAGGCGCTCGAGCCGCTCGGCCAGCGCGGCACCCCGCTCCTGCAGCTCTCCCGTGTAGCCGTTTTGCGCCGCGAGATGGAGCTGGAACGCGAGACGCCGCTCGCGGAAGAAGCGGATCCAGTTGCGATCGGGTGTGTTGATCTGCGGCGTGCTGCCGATGGTGTTGTCGCGATGCCAGCCGAACGCGTCCTGCGTG
>CAZSKQ010000164.1:0-6090 GCA_964607425.1 uncultured Woeseiaceae bacterium | reverse complement strand
TCGATCCGGGTCGAGGAGCCGATGCTTTCGATGGTCGCAACGCGGCGCAGCGCGGCCAGCCGCTCGGGCGAAATCCGCCCGATCGCCGTCCAGGCGCCCTTGAATTCGTCGATCTCCGCGATCAGCTTGAGGATCGCCGGCGTGATCGCTATCGTTCCTGCGCGGATGCCGCCATCCATTTTGACCTCCGATTCCATCCATTCACAGGATGACATAGGCCCATCCATTTGTCCATCCATTTCCGTCCAATTTCTGCTTAACCCGCCATTTTCTGAGTAATACCAGAATCTTAGCGGCCAGCGGGGCTGCCATGGCCCTCTTGATGTCGGCCGACGAAGCGGCTGTGTTCGCGCGAAACCCAAACGCAGGAGATACGACAATGAGCACAGCAAAAGACAACAGCCCGGCCCTGATCGCTTACAACGTGACGGCGAACAACAAGAAAACCTACTGGACGCGCAGCGGCGCGGCTTGGCTCAACAAGAAAGGCGGTTTCAGGTGAAGCTGGAAACGGTGCCGGTCAATGGCGGCCGCATCCGAGCCTGGGGCCCCTCGCCGGCTAGTCCAAACGACAGTCAATCAACAACGGGCCCGGACAGAGCCATCTTCTAGAGAGTGTTGGTCCGAAGAAAAGCGGGCACGTCAGTTCCAGAGGCTCGAAGGGAGACTTGTCAGTCAGCTCACCGTGGATGATGCGCCCGCCTAGCCGGGTGCGAGAGCCCGATCAGACGCGAATGCAGAATCCATTCGCAACTCAACAGCTAGAGAATTCGGCATCCTCAAATATGCTTGATAACTCCTCGACGCCTTCAAGAGACAAGTCCGTCCCTCAACCACAAACCCATCCAAATTGTGCTTTACGGCATATTCCGAAAGGTCACCTATCTTGTTTATGAATCCCCTCCCATTGAAATTCAGAGAGGTATTACACAAGACTCCATATCCGGTACGTGCCTTGAATGCGACAAGCAGCTCGTACAAGTTTCGATTGGTCACAGCTGACACTGTTTGAATGCGAGCGGTTCCGTTCACGTGGGTAACAGCCGCCAGCGCGTTCGTTCTTACACGATGCGTAAAAAGCATGAATGGACTTGCTTGATCGCAACCAAACCATCTTGCAGCTTCTTCTTCTAAGCAAACAGGAGCAATCGGACGGAATTGTTCGCGCTGCTTAATCTCGTTTAGCCGCACTCTGGTGCTTTCTTGGAATGGGGCCGCAAGAATCGATCGGTTGCCCAACGCACGCGGGCCGATTTCATATTTGCCGCTCACCCATCCGATAATGAGATCGTTAGCCAACATGTCGGCAATCAATTCATAGTTCGTCTCGTAGACATCGTATTGCGCCAAATCGAAAGAGCCGGCCGTGATGAAGCCAAGGCCAGAGTAAACGTTCCAATCGATTTTCGGATTCCCTGTAAAATGGAACTGGGCGTCGATCCCGGTCCCGATAGCCGAACCAGAATCGTTGGCAACAGGCGGCATGAAGACCTCGGGGAAAAGGCCGGTCTCCTTCCACTTGGTGTTCCAATCGCAATTTAGGCCACATCCACCTGCAATGATTAGCGGCATTCTTTTCTTCATGTTCGCTTTCGCGAATTGATAAAAGATATCAAAGATCTTGTCGCTAAAAATGCCTGCGAAGTTGCGAAATTCTGGATCATCCACCCCCACATTGTAGTATCGCGAATCCTTAAGGTCCTCGTACAAACTCAGTCGGACATGTGCGGAGCCCAATAAAAAATCGATCAATTTCTTCTCTTCTGCTGAAGGCGTGCTGCGATTTGAAAATGAAGCTAAGGCCATGAGCTTCCCTGCGTCCGAGAAGCGAGAAAAGGGCGCATTCTTCGGAAACGTCGGGTCAGCCAAGCCGTAGATCGAGGCGTAGCGATTCCCCGGCTCATTGAGAACATCGGCAAGCAACGTTATGTTCAGCTCAGAATCAACCTCGTAGAAAGCGCCGATCGCGCCTTCCCATACCAGCGCATAGCATGGCGTACCTTTCGGTAGCCTTGACATGCCGAAAGCGCAAAGTAAGTGCGATCGCTCGTGAGAAGACGAGAAATAGTGGACCGACCTTCCTAATAGGCGCCGTTTGCCTACGATGACGTCGCTCTTCATCACGCCACGGTACCCGACATGAGCAGGCGACCCGAGTAAGTGCTTTTCGCGTGGCCACCAACCGCCTGTACAAATAGCGTCGGGCAGTTCGTCAAGTTCGCCGAGCACGTTGAACACGTCATGACTGGATATTGGCGAGTATCGGTAGTTCGAGTTCTTCTCCGCCTCGATCGAAACCACCAAATGAGCATCCTGCAGATATGCGATGGCGCCGTCGTGGCCGGGGTTATACGAGAGTATCTTCACGTTGCTAGCGGCCTCCGTCTTGAGCGATCCTCAGCGATCGAGTCCTATTCAATCGGCTATGCCCGGCGATCAGTAATGAGGGTGCGCCGGGTGCGCTTTCTCCTTGTTGCGCAAAGGCCGCCTGCAGCATAGAGTACAGGGCCCACTAAGTAGCGCCAAGAATTCTAGTCACCAGCGCGAACGAAAGCTTCCTCTCAACGACGGTGGATCTGGATGCAACAGGAGCCCGAGAGTCCCGAGCACCACCGGCAGCGCTCGGAATTCATCAGAAAGCTGGTTCAACGCCGCTTAGGTCGACACTCCGTCAACGATCGGTACGGGCATCTGACACCCAGAACGATCGTGCAATTTTGGCATGACCTTCGGCAATTGCCGCACGACATCGAGGAATGCGTCGGCTCGTGGACCCGCTGGGAGACGAGCGGCTTCACGCACCGCTTATTCGACCAGCACTCTGCCAAGGCTTTCATCGGTCGTTCGTTGGGTGCGCGGCACGAGTGCGCCTTTGAGCGCTGCTACCACCCGGCAATGCAGGCCGACTACTTCCGGCTTTGCTACTTGCTAGTCGAAGGCGGGTTCTATATCGATGCGGACGACGTCTGTATTGGTACCGACATCGGCTGGTTGTTTGAGGACGGTCGGCTCAAACTCCAGCCCCTATGCTACGACATCGCTTCTGGGGCAATGGTAAAGCCGTCGGTGTTTCTTTGTGCTGATGCCTACGACTCGAGCTGGATTTTCTACTTCAACAACAATCCACTCGTTGCAAGCCGAGGTCATCCGATCATCGAACGTGCGCTCAGTCAGGCGACAAGTCTTCTTGAACTCGCTCGCGAAGACCCGTTGCCTGAGATTCAGGCGACGACCGGGCCGGGAAATCTTTCGAAGTCGATTTTCGATCTTGGTACGACGTCGGGAGGCGGTGTTGAAAGCGATCTAGTGGTATTGCGAGACTGGGATTCGCTCGCCGTCTCACGATGGCCATTGAGCCACCGCGGCGATGCCAGAAACTGGCGATTATCCAATCAAAAGAGATTCGAGCATAAGGACGGATAGTCTCCGAATGAACCTTTCGAAACCGCTGCGTTCAGCGTCGCGCCTTCTCCATATCCTATTCTTGCAGGGCCGATCCCGCCTGCCACGGCAGCAGTGCGTTACGTTCTTAGGGGGCCTGGATGCTCCGCAATCGGGGATCGGTCCGATCTTCGTAATCAACTTGGACAGACAACCGAACCGTTGGACTGATATGGTGCGCGAGCTCGATTGTATCTTGGACGCCGCGGGCAAGCCGCTCTCGCAGCGCGTCGTTCGATACTCCGCATGTGACGGGCAGGTCGATCCTCCAGAGTTCCTTGATGACGCCGATGTTGAGCCGTTTTACACCCTCGGCGACCAGCTATTCGTCGAACCGCAACCTCATGCAGTCCCGGATGCGTTTGATCTAGGGCGCCCGATTAGGATGACTCAGGCAGAGATAGCCGTTGCGCGCTCGCACATCGGCATCTGGAAAGCGGTCGCGCAGTCAAGTGCTTCCTATGCACTAGTGCTTGAGGACGACGTCTGGTTCGAGCGCAGCTTTGGGCGGATCCTCGAGCGGGCGTGGCGCGAGATGGAAGGCGCTGACCGGGTCGGTCCAAGGTTCGATGTCTTGTACGTGTCCTACAAGGAAGTGCGCCACGGTGCCCCAAAGGAACTAGTTTCGAAGAATGTGTTTCGTCCGGAGCGCGGTCTCTGGTTCTTGTCCGGTTACGTGCTGTCGAAGAAGGGGGCTCGCGCGTTGCTTGACCTTCTTCCATGCCGTGGCCCGATCGACCTTTGGATTAATCACAAATTTCGAGAGCTGGAGGTTCTGGCGTTGCGCCGCTCGGTGATCAACCAACGCCGCGATCTCCATTCGACGAATTCATACTCGATTGTCCCGGCATTAACCCGGATTGGTGTTCTCAATAGCGGCGACGCAGCGCTGTTTCATCAGCGGCCGGCCCATTCTCCAGTCTTCGCGTTCGGGGGCCCGGGATCTGGGCTGTCATCGCTTGCAATGGCCCTCTCGATGCTTGGCTATCGCTGTTGCAGCGATTTTGACAGGATCCCGGAATGTGAATTTGAGAGCCTGCTCGCAGGTCGTACTGATCGGGTTTTCGATGCTTACGTCAACATAGGTTCGCTAGGACCGCAGATACGGGTGCTCACCCAGCGCTACCCAAGCGCCAAGTACATTGTGATCGGCGACGTAGCGAGATCCGCTGACCGCCACATTGGCGCCATACTAGATGCGTTGGAAGAGGCCGACGTCCTTCATTTGCATCGCAAACAAACAAGCAGTTGGCGTGCACTTTGTGAGCACTTGAGGCTGGCGCCGCCGGACGCGCCATACCCGGCTGTTCGAGAGATTGGACTGCGAAGGCACCAGCGAGTGCCGCCCGACAGTGCAATGGCCGCTCCTGCAAGGCGGCTGCGGCACGACCCGTCGCCGTGGATAGCGAAGCCACGCGCAGGTTGGGCCGGAATCAGCGCGAGCGCGTTCGAGGGCCAGGAATCGTCAGCTTCTTTGCGCGTGTGCTTCGAGGATGATCTCGCTCAAATCCAGTCCGCGCGGTGGCTGCCGCGAAATGATACCTTCCCTGGAAACCTCGGACTTTTTCGTCCGGCTAACGTCACCGCAGCAGCGAGCGGTGGTCTCTCACTTGCGGTTATCGAGGAGCCACTTGGTGTTCGGAATCTCAGCGCGGCTGCGATCTCGAGCCGCGCCAGTTTCCTGTTCGGGCGTTTTGAAGCGACGCTGCAAGCCACGAATGTTCCGGGCCTGGTGACCGGTTTCTTTCTGCACCGTGACTCGCCCCGACAGGAGATCGATGTAGAAATACTAGGGAATCGGCCAGACCAGCTTCTGGTCAACGTGTTCTACAACCCGGGCACCGACGGCGCGAAATTCGACTACGGCTACCGCGGAACGCCCGCGATCATCAAGTTGGGATTTGACGCGTCAAAGGCCTTACATCGATTCACGATCGAATGGGATCCATGCGAGATCAGGTGGTTCGTCGACCAGAAGCTGGTTCACCGTCGCGCAACATGGGACCCCACCCCGATCCCGCACCTACCAATGACGTTGCACGTGAATACTTGGCCGACCCGCTCACGAGAGCTCGCGGGCCGGCTGGCACTCCGCGCGCTGCCTGCGTCAGCGGTCGTGCGCCGAGTCGCCGTCTCTACATACAACGCGGACGCACGGGCTCAGTGGCAGTCACGGATGGATTCTCCGGAGGCATCAGTGGATTGCCCCTTGGCATAAGACCGTAGGAGGCCGCTTTGGGTCAGCCCCTTCGCGTCACGGTCATAGGACTCGACCGACCGCTGCCAGAGAAAAAGCGACCCTCAGGGGAATGGCAAATCTGACAGTGTCGGTCCGGTTGGGTCTGAGCTACGACAAAAACTGATACAACCAAAACGGAGCCGTCAACTTCGGAAAGCGCTGGCGCTGAGCAGGTATGGCCGCAATAGTCGGCAAGAGTGGGCACGGCGCTCGATGCACTGATCAATTCAGTTAGCGCCATGTGGTGTGCTATCGCTGCTCGCGGTAGTTTGATGAAACAGTCGGTTACTCATGCAATGTGCCAAAAATGTAGCACAGTAGCAGCACAATAAGTCCATGAATTTGGTGGTGAAAAGGGCGTTCGGTGCTGCTGGCTTCGAACCAGGTGGTCGGGAGTTCGAGTCTCTCCG
>CAZSKQ010000163.1:0-6142 GCA_964607425.1 uncultured Woeseiaceae bacterium | reverse complement strand
TGGGCCTGCGGGCTCGGCATCCCTGCCTCGCACGCCGCCGAAGACCCCTCCCCCCCAACCACGCCTCCGCTGGTAGCGCGGGGTGGCGCCGGGTGGCGCGGGTGGCGCCGGATTGCTGCGCGGGGTGGCGCGGGTGGCGCCGGATTGCTGCGCGGGGTGGCGCCGAATTCGTCGGACCGCAGAAAGCGGGTCAGCCGGCGAGGCGGTTCGGGAGGCCGACGGCGGCCTGGCGGATGCGCTGGATTTCGTCGCGGAGGCGGGCCGCTTCCTCGAATTCGAGGTCGCGGGCGTGCTGCAGCATCTTTTTCTCCAGCTTCTGCGCTTTCTTCAGGAGCTGGTCGGGGGGCATCGAGTCGTAGGCGGCGGCGTCCTCGGCGGCGCGGCGGCGGCCGCGGCCGGGGATCGGGTAGGCCGCTTCCATGATGTCGGTGACCTGCTTGACGATGGTCGCGGGCGTGATGCCGTGGCGTTTGTTGTGCTCGATCTGCTTTTCCCGGCGGCGGTTGGTCTCGTCGATCGCCCGCTTCATGGAGCCCGTTACCGTATCGGCGTACATCAGCGCCTTGCCGTGGAGGTTGCGGGCGGCCCGCCCGATGGTCTGGATCAGCGAGCGGTCGGAGCGCAAAAAGCCTTCCTTGTCCGCGTCCAGGATGGCGACCAGCGAGACCTCGGGCATATCGAGGCCCTCGCGCAGCAGGTTGATGCCGACCAGCACGTCGAAGGCGCCGAGGCGCAGGTCGCGGATGATCTCCGTACGCTCAACCGTGCCGATGTCGGAGTGCAGGTAACGCACCTTGACCCCGTGCTCCTGCAGGTAGTCGGTAAGGTCCTCCGCCATGCGCTTGGTCAGCGTGGTGATCAGCACGCGCTCGTCGGCCGCCACCCGCAAGCGGATTTCGGACAGCACGTCGTCCACCTGGGTTCGGGCCGGCCGCACTTCCACTTCGGGATCGACGAGGCCGGTCGGGCGCACCACCTGCTCGACCACTTTGTCGGAATGCTGTTCCTCGTATGGGCCCGGAGTGGCGGATACATAGACGGTCTGCGGCGACATCGATTCGAACTCGTCAAAACGCAGCGGCCGGTTATCCAGCGCCGACGGCAGCCGGAAGCCGTACTCGACCAGCGTTTCCTTGCGCGAACGGTCGCCGCGGTACATGCCGCCGATCTGCGGCACGGTCACGTGGCTTTCGTCCACGATCATGACGGCGTCATCGGGCAGGTAGTCCAACAGGCACGGCGGCGGTTCGCCCGGCGCACGGCCGGAGAGATAGCGCGAATAGTTCTCTATACCCGAGCAATACCCGAGCTCCCGGATCATCTCCAGGTCGAAGAGCGTGCGCTGCTCCAGCCGCTGGGCTTCGAGCAGCTTGTTCGCCTGCCGCAGGTGCTCGAGGCGCTCACCGAGCTCGACCCGGATCTGCTCGACCGCCTCCAGCAGGCGCTCTCGCGGCGTGACGTAATGCGTCTTGGGGAAAATCGTAAGGCGCGGCACCCGGCGCATCAGCTCACCCGTCAGCGGATCGAAGTAGGAAAGCGACTCGATCTCGTCGTCGAACAGCTCGATGCGGACGACATCCCGCTCGGACTCCGCCGGGAACACGTCGATGACGTCGCCGCGCACGCGGTAGAAGCCCTGCGACAGCTCCATCGGGTTGCGCTTGTACTGCATCTCGGCGAGCCGGCGCAGGATGGTGCGCTGGTCGATGCGCTCGCCGCGCGACAAATGCAGCACCATGCTGAAGTAGGCTTCCGGGTCGCCGAGGCCGTAGATGGCGGATACGGTCGCGACGATGATCGCATCGTGGCGCTCGATCAGCGCCTTGGTCGCGGACAGGCGCATCTGCTCGATGTGCTCGTTGATGGATGCGTCTTTCTCGATATACGTGTCGGAGCTCGGGACGTACGCTTCCGGCTGGTAGTAGTCGTAATAGGAGACGAAGTACTCGACCGCGTTTTTCGGGAAGTACTCGCGGAATTCGCCATACAGCTGCGCCGCCAGCGTCTTGTTGGGTGCGAGCACGATGGCGGGCCGCTGCACCGCCTCGATCACGCTCGCCATCGTGAAGGTCTTGCCGGAGCCGGTAACGCCGAGCAGCGTCTGCTTGGCGAGCCCGTCCCGCAGCCCCTCCACGAGCCCGGCAATGGCCGCCTCCTGGTCGCCCGCGGGGCTGTACCGGGACGCGAGGGTCAGGCGGTTTTTATCCGCCGCATCGAGCTTCTTGGGGAGTTGTGTCGCTTGGCGTACCATTCGCTGCTGTTTACCGGAGGGACGTCCTTGAGTTTATCAGTTTCAGATCGCATGGCCCGGGTGCGGCCTTCGCCGACCAGCGCCGTGATCGCCCTGACCGCGGAGTTGCGCGCGCAGGGGCGTGACATCATCAGCCTCGGCGCGGGCGAGCCCGACTTCCCGACGCCGGAGCACATCCAGCTCGCCGGGATCGAGGCGATACGTACCGGGGAGACGCGCTACACGCCTCTTGACGGCACTCGCGAACTCAAATCCGCGATACAGCGCAAGTTCAAACGCGAGAATTCCCTGGATTACGAACTCGACCAGATCCTGGTCTCGAACGGCGCCAAGCACACGTTGTTCAACGCCTGCCTCGCCGCGCTGAACCCCGGGGACGAAGCGATCGTGCCGGCGCCCTACTGGGTTTCGTATCCGGACATGGTGCGGCTCGCCGATGCCGAGCCGGTCATTATCGACACCGGAATCGCCAACGGGTTCAAGATTTCCCCGACGGAACTTGCGGCCGCGCTCACAGAGCGCACGCGCCTGCTGTTCCTGAACAGCCCGTCGAATCCGACGGGTGCCTGTTACTCGCGCGGCGAGCTGGCCGCACTGGGCGAGGTCCTGCGCGACTACCCGAAAGTGCTGATCCTCGCGGACGATATTTACGAGCACATCTACTGGGGCGACGAGCCGTTCTGCAGCTTCGCGGAAGCCTGCCCGGCGCTGTACGGCCAGACGATCACGATCAACGGCGTATCGAAAGCCTACGCGATGACAGGCTGGCGGATCGGTTACGCCGGCGGCCCTGCCCCGATCATCGCCGCCATGAAAAAGCTGCAGAGCCAGAGTACCTCCAACCCGTGCAGCATTTCGCAGGTCGCGGCCGCCGCCGCGCTCGACGGCGACCAGGCCGAGGTGCGGAAAATGGCGGCGGCCTACCGCACCCGGCACGACTACGTCGTGGATGCCCTGAACGCCCTCCCCGGCTTTGAATGCCGGCGCAGCGAGGGGGCGTTCTACGCGTTTCCCAGGGTTGCCGGCGCAGTGGAGAGGCTCGGCCTTGCCGACGATTCCGCGCTTGTTTCCCATTTCCTCAAGGAGGCCGACGTTGCCATGGTGCCGGGCAGTGCCTTCGGCGGGCCGGGCTACGTGCGTATCTCCTTCGCCTGCTCGATCGAAGCCTTGCAGGAGGCGCTGCGGCGCCTGGGTAAGGCATTGACTTAGCAGGAATCGGCTGCACAGCATGGGGTTTGCTGCCTTGACTTGAAGGTGGGGCTGGACCAGAATGCCGCCCCTGCCGCGCTCGCGGAACCGAGAAAAATTCCCCGGTAGCTCAGTTGGTAGAGCGGTTGACTGTTAATCAATTGGTCGCTGGTTCGAGTCCGGCCCGGGGAGCCATTTTCGTCACGTGTAATGCTCGATGAATCCGCGCGCGATGCGCGCCATCTCATCGAACACGTCCTCTGCTGTTCGGCGGGAGCGCTTCAGCACCCGGTAGCCGTGATCGGCCGTCTCCAGCCAGTGCAATTGCGCCGACGGCAAACCTGATACCACCTCCTCCAGCAGCTCGCCGTCCGCGAGCGCATCGCGTGTCCCGGACAGGAACAGCATCGGCTGCCTGATCTCCGCAAGGTGCGCGGCTCGGTTGGCGGAAGGTTTGCCGGCGGGGTGCAGAGGGAACGAGCAGAACACCAGCCCGCGCGGTTGGAGCGCTTCGTCGATCACGGCGTGCGAGGCCATGCGGCCACCGAAAGAATGGCCGCCGAGCCACAGCGGCAAGGCGGCGCGCGTGGACGCTTCCGCGCACGCCGCGGCGATCGTGGCCGTGGCAATTGTGCGGGAGTCTACCCGCTTCCGACCCGCCTCGATGAACGGGAAGTTGAAGCGCAGGGTCGCCACACGCTGCCGGCCGAAGGCGTCGGCGAGGGCCTGCATGTTCCGGTGGGCCATGCCGGCGCCGGCGCCATGCGCCAGCACCAGCGTGGCGGCGGCGTTTTCCGGACACTGCCAGAGGACGTTCATGCCGTCAGCGGCGCCCGGCTCCCGCCCGCTTCCGGAACCGCTGCACCTTCGCGGTGTTGCCGCAGGTTTTCATCGAGCACCAGGTGCGCGAGCGGTTTTTCGACGCATCAATGAACAGCCAGCCGCAGCGCGGTCCCGGGCATTCCTTCAAGCGCTCCAGCCGGTCGCTTTCGAGCAGGTCGGCGGCGGCCCAGGCCATCGGGCCGAGTGCGGCGATCGCCGGTGCATCCGCAAAGTCCCAGGCGGGGCGAATGGCGGTGGTGCGGGCGCTCTTGTCGACCGCCAGGCGACGCCATGGTCCGGTTTGGTGCATGACGGCATTGAGGTGATCGAGCGCTCGCTGCGGCGGGCGCTTCCCTTCCGCGATCGCCAGGAACAGGTCATGCAGGCTGCCGCGCAGTGCGATCGCATCCGCAAAAGCTTGCGCCTTTGCTTCGGCGGCACCCGATTTGAAGCGTGCCGCGACTTTCGGCGGCAAGAGCCCCCGGATCCGGTTCCAGTCGACAAAATCGTCGAAGCCGAACAGGTAATCCGGCGGCGGGTCGGCGCGCCAGGAATGGACCGTATTCACGAAATCCACCGCCGGGTGTCCGCCGACGATCTCGATGCTGTCCAACGGCCTCACGGAAGCGTTCACGACTGCTCCTTAAAAGCTTACTGCAATATCCGGCATGGCCTTGTGCAGCGTCATTTCCTCCAGTCCGCGGTCGAACGGCCAGTCCACGCGCGACAGCTCCATCGTCCAATCGATTTCCCATGTGTTGCCGCCGTCGCTGGAGACTGCACGGTCGCAGGTCGGCGCCGCGGAGGCGACCTTCAGCCATCGCTCGCGCACGAGCACGGGCTTGCCGTGCCGGCGTTCCTCCCGGAAGAATTCACCGGTGCCTTCTCGGAAGCAGCCCTGCGCCGGCGGCTGCGCGAGAACGCCGCGCGGGGACAGGCTGTAAACCGACCAGCGCCGCTTCCGCGGGTCGAGGAAACGCAGGGACGCGGTGATCGTACCGGCCTCTTCGCTCACCAGCTCGGCCACGTTGCCGAGGCCGTTAAGCAGGGGCCAGCAACTCTGGATGGCCTCGAACCGCTCCCACGGGCCGCAGCCGGACAGCGGCTCCCGTCGCCGGCGCCCCTGGACCAGCCATTCGCCGTAAAGAAACTCGAAGTCCCGCACGCCCGCGGCGGTAGCGCTCATCGCCTTCATAAAGTGACCTGCTCTTACCTAGTAACCAGTATATCTCGCTTGACCAGTTACAGCGTAAGGGCTAGAGTGTAACCAGTCAAGTTCTTTTGACTGGTGTCGCTGGCCGGCGACACACCGGCTGAAGGAGAACCGTCATGAATGCCTGGGATATCGACCCGAACCTCTACGCCACGCTCTGGCGCCTGCTGCGCGAGGCGTACCGGCGTCGCACACAAGCGCAAGTTCTTGCTCGCGCCGCGCAAAAGCGCCACCCACACGCCGGCTGCCGGGCCTGAGCTGCTGCCATGGCCTCCAAATCGCACCACAGCCGCGTCAGCACGCTCATGATCGACTGCCTCGCGGACCGCTTCGAGGAATCGATCGACTTCTGGAGCCGGGCGCTCGGGTTTCCGAAGCCACGGCGCCCCGCCGCGAACCAGCATTACCTGACGCTCGGCCGGCTCGAGGGCCCGTTGTTCGTGCGCCTGCAAAAGGTGGATGACCACTCGGGTTATCACCTCGACATCGAAAGCGACTCCATCGGGGCGGAGGCCGACCGGTTGGAAGCCGCCGGCGCGAACCGCAAGTACCGCATCAAGCGCTGGTGGGTGCTCGAGGACCCCTCCGGCAATGCGTTTTGCGTCATCCGGCCGGAATCGGACGAGTTTCCGGAGGGTGCCAACCGGTGGGAGAGTGAAAAATGATCA
>CAZSKQ010000162.1:0-6201 GCA_964607425.1 uncultured Woeseiaceae bacterium | reverse complement strand
CGGGTAGCGGTACGAGAACGGCTGCGCCATCAGCACCATCGCCTCGTAACAGGCGCTGTCGCCGTGCGGATGGAACTTGCCGATGACGTCGCCGATAGTACGCGCGGATTTTTTCGGTTTCGCGCCCGCGGACAGGCCGAGCTCGCTCATTGCATACACGATGCGCCGCTGCACCGGCTTCAGCCCGTCGCCGATCTGCGGCAGTGCGCGATCGAGGATCACGTACATCGAGTAATCGAGATACGCCTTCTCGGTGTAGTCCTTGAGCGGGAGCCGCTCGACGCCTTCGAGATTCAATTGATTCTGCATTCTGTTTCCGTCAATGCCGGCTGCCTGTAGAAGCGCGCAATGCGCGCTCCTGCAGTCGTATCGTTTGTGCGGCGGCCGATCACACCTCCGCCAGGTTACCCTTCGTTTCCAGCCAGTTGCGGCGGTCCGCGGCGCGCTTTTTCGCGAGCATCATATCCATGATCCTGGAGGCATCGTCCTTGTCGTCGATCGTGAGCTGCACGAGCCGCCGCGTGTCGCGGTTCATGGTGGTCTCGCGGAGCTGCGGCGGGCTCATTTCGCCCAGGCCCTTGAAGCGCGTCACCGTCACCTTGCCGCGCTTGTTCCCGGCATTGATCTTATCGAGGATACCCTTGCGTTCCGCATGATCCAGCGCGTAATGAACCTCCTTGCCGACGTCGATACGAAACAGCGGCGGCATGGCTACGTACACGTGCCCTGCACTGACCAGCTCCGGGAAATGCTTCAAAAACAGCGCGCAGAGCAAGGTCGCGATGTGCGCGCCGTCGGAATCCGCATCCGCGAGGATGCAGATCTTGTGATAGCGCAGGCCGCTGATGTCGCGGCTTCCCGGGTCGACGCCGATGGCAACGCTGATGTCATGTACCTCCTGCGAGGCGAGGATCTGGCCGGTCTCCACTTCCCAGGTATTCAGGATCTTGCCGCGCAGCGGCATGATTGCCTGCGTCGTGCGGTCGCGTGCCTGTTTCGCCGAACCGCCGGCGGAGTCGCCTTCGACCAGGAACAATTCGCAGAGCTCCGGCTGCTGCGATGTGCAGTCCGCGAGCTTACCGGGCAGTGCCGGGCCGGACACGATCCTTTTCCTCACGACCGCTTTCGCCGCCTTCAGGCGGAGCTGCGCCTTGGAAATCGAAAGCTGCGCGATCTGGTCGCCGGTCTCGGGGTGCCTGTTCAGCCACAATGAAAAGCTGTCCTTGACGACCCCGGCGACGAACGCCGCCGATTCGCGCGACGACAGCCGTTCCTTCGTCTGGCCGGAAAACTGCGGGTTCTCCAGCTTGGTGCTCAGCACGAACGCCAGCCCGTCCCAGACGTCCTCGGGTGAGAGCTGCACACCGCGCGGCAACAGGTTCCGGAAATCGCAGAACTCGCGCAGCGCGTTCGTGAGCCCCGTGCGCAGTCCGTTCACGTGCGTGCCGCCCTGCGGCGTCGGAATGAGGTTGACATAGCTTTCCTGCACCGGCTGGTCCGCCTCGGTCAACCACACGAGAGCCCAGTCAACGGCTTCGTGAGTGGCCGCGAGACTGCCGCCGAAAGGCGTGGCGGGCAGGTGCTCGGCGCCGTCTATCGCTTCGAGGAGGTACTCCTCGAGGCCGCCGGAATAGAGCCATTCCATCTTTTCCTTCGGCTTCTCGACCTCGAGGCGCACCGTCAGACCCGGGCACAGCACGGCCTTGGCGCGCAGCGCGTGCTTCAGCCGCGAGACGGAAACCTTCGGCGAATCGAAATATCGGGGGTCGGGCCAGAAGCGGATCGTGGTGCCGGTGTTTTGCTTGCCGACCTGCCCCACGACCTCGAGCTTGCCGCGCTTTTTGCCGTTCACGAAGCTCATGTTGTGCTCTTGTCCGTGGCGGCGGATCCACACCTCGAGGTTCTTCGACAGGGCATTCACTACCGAGACACCGACGCCGTGCAAGCCACCGGAAAACCGGTAGTTCTCCTTGTTGAATTTGCCCCCGGCATGCAGCCGGGTCAGGATCAGCTCCACGCCCGGGATTTTTTCCTTGGGGTGCAGGTCGACCGGCATGCCGCGGCCGTCGTCGCTGACCTCGACCGAGCCGTCGGCGTGCAGGATGATCGTGATCTTTTTGGCAAAGCCGGCGAGCGCCTCGTCGACGCTGTTGTCCACGACCTCGTGAACCAGGTGATTCGGCCGCGTCGTGTCGGTGTACATGCCCGGGCGCCGCCGCACGGGCTCGAGCCCGCTGAGGACTTCGATGTCCGCGGCGTCGTAGCGTTTGTTCATTGTTTACCCAGGCCCAGCGAAAGCACGCCGGGAATTCTAGCAGGACGATTGCAAACTTTTCCTGCCTGATTTCGCCGAGCATGTAGGAGCCCGCCATGCGGGCGACGGCACCGTGGTGATCGGAGGCGCGTTGATGCCCGTGTTTAAGGAGGCGCCAACGCGCCTCCGCTCACCACCGTTCCGTCGCCCGCATGGCGGGCTCCTACATTCGCGTGCGTGGTGGTCAGTCGAGATCGGCAAGCAGCGATGCGCGGACGTGGTCGGGGACGGGCCGGACTTCAACGTGGTAATGATCGTGGTCGATGCCGGCGGCGAGTGGCGCGCCTTCCTTCAATGCCGCCACCTGGGCCGGCGACAGCTCGAAGCGAAGGAAATGCACCGCCGAGGTCTTGTCCTCGCTGCCGCGCTCGAGGTCTTCGTCGGCGATTGGCCGGATCTTGTCGGACTCGCCAACCTGGAGCCAGACACGGTCCTCGATGCCGACGAGCTGCCGCAGCTTCTCGCGCCGCTCCTCGACGTCGGGGAACTCCACCATGAACGTCGCCTTCCAGTTGCTGCCGTCCGGTATGAGCGGATTGTAAGCCTGCAGCTCTTCTTCGATGCCGGCAGCCTCGAAGATACGCTCGATGCGGAGCATCTCCTGTACCTGGTACTGCATCGTCAGCCGGTCCTCGAAGTACAACGTGGCATTCTCTCCGAGCTGGAGGCGCCGGTCGCGCTTGTGCTCCATCACGCGCGCGCGGAAATCGTCGCGCACCTGCGCGTATTGCTCGAGGCTGTACAGGCTTTCCCGGGTCAGTTTCTCCATCACGATCACTCGATTCCGTAAGCCATGCGCAGCAGGCCCAAAGGATGCTGCGCGGTATGATTTTCCAACCCCCTCGCAACCTGCACCGCCGCCATGGGGCAGTCGCTCACGAAGTGCCGGGCCCCGCTCTTCTCCACCCTGTTGACGACCGGCCGCGCGATCTTGCGCGAGATTTCGTGATACTCCTTTTTGACGGCATACGTGCCATCATGGCCCGAGCAGCGTTCGATTACCTCTACCTGGGTGTCCGGCGCGAGCTCCAGCAGCTCGCGGGTCTTCAGGCCGATGTTCTGCACGCGCAGGTGGCAGGGCACCTGGTAGGCGACCTTCCCCAGCGACCGGGTGAAGTCCGTGCGCAGCTTGCCGGCGCGATGCCGCAGCATCAGGTACTCGATCGGGTCGTACATCGCGTCGCGCACGGAACTGACCTGGCTGTCGTCCGGGAACATGAGCGGCAGCTCCTGCTTGAACATCAGCGTGCAGGAAGGGATCGGCGTGACGATGTCCCAGCCGCGCTCGACCCAGGACGCGAGCACCGGGATGTTCGTGTCTTTCAGGCTCTCGACTTTTTCGAGATCACCCAGCTCGAGCTTCGGCATGCCGCAGCACACTTCCTGCTCCGCAAGCGCCACCGGTATGCCGTTGTGGCGGTACACGGCGACGAGGTCATCGGCGAGCGAGGGCAAGTTGCGATTGCCATAGCAGGTTGTGAACAGCACGACCTTGCCGCGGGTGCTGCCGGCCGCTTCCGCGGACTCGCCGCTTTCCTGCCGCAGCTTGCGCAAGCGACTGCGCGCGGTCTTCGAGTGGTATTCCGGCACCGGCGCATCGCGGTGCACGCCCAGCGTCTTCTCGAGCAATGCGCGGCCCGGCTTGCTGCGATTCGCGACATTCACTGCCTGTGCCACGATCGGGATGCCGGCAAAGCGGCCAACGGTGTCGGTCGCGCTCAACCAGCGGTCGCGCGCCCGCGCTCCCTGTTTCCTGAAGCGTGCCGCCTTGGCGCGCAGCATGAGGTGCGGGAAGTCGACGTTCCAGGGATGCGGCGGCACGTACGGGCACTTGGTCATGTAGCACATGTCGCAGAGGTAGCAGTTGTCGACGACGTCCCAGTAGACCTCCTTCGGCACGCCGTCGAGCTCCATCGTGTCGGACTCGTCGATGGCGTCGAACAGCGTCGGAAACGAGTTGCAGAGATTGAAGCAGCGGCGGCAGCCGTGGCAGATGTCGAAGACCCGTTCCAGCTCCTTGAAGAGCGAGCCTTCCTCGTAGAACTCGTCAGATTTCCAGTCGAGGGCGTGCCGTATCGGCGCCTCGAGGCTGCCTTCGCGATTTTCCATTTCCTTGGCCATTTTGCAGGGCGCTGCAGGAGCCCGCAATGCGGGCGACCAGTGCGGCGAAACGAGAGCGCGTTGGCACTGCTTGCAACGACCAGTGCCAACGTGCCTTCGATGCGTCGCGTGAGGTCGCCCGCATGGCGGGCTCCTACAGGACGCGAGGTTTAACCGTCCAGCGTGTCCAGGGCCTTCTGGAAACGGTTGGCGTGCGAGCGCTCGGCCTTGGCGAGAGTCTCGAACCAATCGGCAATTTCGTCGAAGTTCTCTTCGCGGGCGGTCTTCGCCATGCCGGGGTACATGTCCGTGTATTCGTAGGTCTCGCCGGCGATGGCTGCTTTGAGGTTCTCGGCGGTAGCGCCAATCGGCAGGCCGGTGGCCGGGTCGCCGACCTCCTCCAGGTATTCGAGATGGCCGTGCGCGTGGCCGGTTTCACCCTCGGCGGTCGAGCGGAAGACAGCGGCGACGTCGTTATAGCCCTCTACGTCCGCCTTGGCGGCGAAGTACAGGTAACGGCGGTTCGCCTGCGATTCGCCGGCAAACGCGTCTTTCAGGTTGGTTTCGGTTTTGGTGCCTTTCAATGACATGGATTTACCTCTCAGCGTCTTGCGATGCCATCATTTAGACCTAGTCTAACCGAGGCTCACTCTAAGCCCGCGGGCCGGGGTTGTCAAACGAGCGGCGGCTGCGTTGACCCCGCGCCGCGAGGGGGTTAGCGTAGCGCGCCTCGCTCGCGGCATACACAGGCAAATGGCGGCAACATGGCGGACGACAAGCCCCTGAATCTCGAAAAATCCTTGCAGGATCTCGAAACGCTCATCGACGAGCTCGAAAGCGGCGAGCTGCCGCTGGAGCAGGCGATGCAGAAATTCGAAGAGGGTATCAAGCTGACGCGCCGCTGCCAGGCCGCGCTCAAGGACGCCGAACAGCGGGTGGAGATCCTGCTGAAGAGCGCCGGCGGCGAGGAGGCACTCCAGGAATTCGAGGCCGACGAACCCTGATCGCGCTGTAGGTGCGCGCATCGTGCGCAATGGGCGCTCCTACGATGCCGGCTTTGTTGCGTCGCCTTGCAGGCGCGTGATGAGGGAGCGCAGGAATACCTTGTTGAAGCGGAGCTGGCAGGCCGACGACACCTGCTCCATCAGCGTGGAGCTGACGCGCAGGATGGTCACGTCGCCGCTTGCGCGGATCGAAGCCGTGCGCTTGGCACCGCGCACGTAGCTCGTCTCGCCGAAGCAATCGCCGTTCGACAGCACCCCGAGACGCTTGTGGTTCGCCTCGACCTCTGCTTTGCCCGATACGATGATGTAGAAGCGATCGTCCATCTCGCCTTCGCGCACGATGTCCTCGCCGTCTTTGTATTCGTGCCAGTCACTCGCGCGCAGCACCTCCCAGATCTCGGCATGCGAAAATTCGTGAAAGAAGGTGAGCGTGCGCAGCAGGTCGAAATGCTCCTGGTTGTCCAGGCTGTCATACTTCGCCCGCAGTGCCTTGTGCACTCGCGTGAGGTCCGCGGCCATGACGTTGCCGCTCGGGCAGCGCTTGCCGGGATCCTTCTGCAGGCACATCGCCACGACGTTCTCCAACTCTTCCGGCAGGTCGTTGCGGTAGGTGTGGATCGGCGGCGGCGTCGCGTACACGATCTGGTGCAGGAGCTTCGAAAGGTTATCCGCGCGGAACGGCCGGAAGCCGGTCAGCAGCTCATAGAGTACGGCGCCCAGCGAATAAATGTCCGAGCGCGGCGTCAGCTCCTCCGACTGCACCTGCTCCGGCGACATGTAGCT
>CAZSKQ010000161.1:0-6210 GCA_964607425.1 uncultured Woeseiaceae bacterium | reverse complement strand
AGGACACCGCCCTTTCACGGCGGTAACAGGGGTTCGAATCCCCTTGGGGACGCCACTCCGCAGTGCGCCCGCGCCGGGTTTTTAATGCGCGAGGTGTTGCAGGGACGCGG
The DNA here is from genome assembly GCA_964607425.1 of uncultured Woeseiaceae bacterium. Lineage (GTDB taxonomy): Bacteria > Pseudomonadota > Gammaproteobacteria > Steroidobacterales > Woeseiaceae > IDS-8. The sequence goes on along the minus strand of CAZSKQ010000161.1, from coordinate 6,100 downwards.
CGCGCCGCAGCTTCCCTGCCAGTATCGGCAGCGCGTGTACGCGGCCCTTGCCCGGCAGGCACCGCAGCCAGTCACTTTTGAGGCGGCCGAAGATCGGCAGCGGCAGTCCCCGCCGGCGGGCCGCGCGAAAATCGACGCCGACGCCGAACGCGGCCAGCATGCCGGCGTGCTTCGCCAGCCGCAGCGATGCATCGTTCCCGAGCATCCAGGGGAACGCGAAATAGCGCGGCGCGAAGCCCAGTTCGGCCAGGAACAGCTCCCGGCTGCGCTCGAACTCGATCGAGCGTTCCCGCTCCAGTTCGCGCTCGCTGGCCCAGCGGCCAGGACGGCCGGCGGAGACTTTCGCGTAATGCTGCCGCAGCAGCGCACTCGCGTTCCGGTGCGCGAAAAACAGCTCACCTTGTTCTGCTACGAACTCCCGACATAACCGGTTCACATCCGGGTTCTCGACATAGCGCCGGTGCGCCGACAGCAGCGGGGCGGCGCCATAAAAGGGCGTTCCCGCGGCGGGTGGCCCAAGCTCGTACTCACCGTGGTTGTCGCGCATCGGCCAATCGAAGAACTGGTAGCGCCCGAGCGTACCCGGGCCGGCGAAGCCGGCGAGCTGCCGGCTCGTGTAAACCAGCGCATGGCGATGCGCGTGTGACTGCACGTCGACCAGTCCCGACGCGACGGCGTCGCGCAACTGGTTCCAGTTCATGAATGCCCCGTCCGGGCCCGCGCCGTTGATCCAGTGAGTCGGCGCGAACAGCACGGCCCTCGCCTCGTAGCGCCGCAGAAGCGGCAGGGCCACGCTCCAGAAACTGGACCAGGCGTCGTCGAAAGTCAGCAGGACACAGCGTTGCGGACGCAGTTTCCCCCGAACCGCGCGCATGTGCTCGTCCAGGTCCAGGGTGACGTAGCCGTTGTCCCGCAGGTAATCGAGATCCCGCTCCAGTTCCCCCGGGGTGACCTCGTGGTAGTTGAAAACAGGTACCTCGTTGCGGGGCAGCGGCAAGCCGAACAGGAATCCGGGATAGCGGGTGCGCAGCGGCCCCGCGAGTGCGCGGCCCGCGCGCCCGCCGGCAACCCGGCCGCGTGCGACGAGAGGTTTCAGTCTTTCCATGTGTCGGCTTACAGGCATTACGCCCCCGGCCATGCGAATGCAAATTTGATGCCGCGCTTTTTGCCACTGCCTGTGTGCCGGTCATCCGCCTGTTGATGTAGTTTTTACAACGTGGCGTCGCAATTTACGTTGCGCACGCCCGAACCGGCGGCAGGTGCTCGTGTATGATTCGAGGACCCGCGTCGCGGGCTTTGCCGAAGAGGGGCTCGCCATGAACAAGCTTTTCGACCTCGCGGGGCGCGTGGCACTCGTGACCGGCGGGTCGCGCGGCATAGGCGAGATGATCGCCACCGGCTTTGTCGAAAACGGCGTGCGGACCTACATTTCCTCACGCAAGGCGGACGCCTGCGACACCGCGGCCGAACGGCTGTCCGCCGGGGGCGAATGCATCTCCGTTCCCGCCGATCTTTCGACGATGGCCGGGATCGATTATCTCGCCGACGAACTCGCCCGCCGCGAAGAGCGGCTGGACATACTGGTCAATAATGCCGGCGCGGTATGGGGTGCACCCCTCGAAGAGTTCCCGGAGGGCGGATGGGACAAGGTGCTGGCCATCAACCTGAAATCGCCGTTCTTCCTGACGCGCCGTCTGCTGCCGATGCTCGAGCGGTCCGGCACGCACGAGAACCCGGCCCGCGTCATCAACATTGGCTCGGTCGATGGCCTGCACGTTACCTCGATGCCGACCTTCTCCTACGGTGCCAGCAAAGCGGGCTTGCACCACCTGACCCGGATCCTCGCCGCGCACCTCGCCCCCCGCCACATCAACGTCAATGCCATCGCGCCCGGACCATTCCCGAGCAAGATGATGGAGCACACGCTGAAGACCGCCGGCGACCGCATCGTGCAGCAGATTCCCCGCAAACGGATCGGGGAGCCCGCGGACATGGCGGGCGCGGCGATCTTTCTGGCATCAAGGGCCGCGAGCTACGTCACCGGCGTCGTGCTGCCCGTGGACGGAGGCTTGACCGGCGCATTGTAGGCACACGTCGACGGGCGATCAGCCGCCGGCGATGGCGCCGATCACGTAGAAGGGTTCACTCCCCGAGGCGATCGCGGTAGGCAGCGGCGTGTCCGGCGAGTCGTGCGACAGGTCCCTGGCGCAGGCGAAGAAGCGCACCAGCGGCCGCCGCTGTCCCGTTACATGATCGCGGATCGTCCCGCACAGCATCGGGTAGCAGGCTTCGAGCGCATCGAGAATCGTGCGCGCCGTGACGGGCTCTTGCACCTCGAGCGTCACCTCGCCGTCGATGTTCGCGAGCGTACGCAGGTGCTGCGGCAAGACGACCCGGATCATGGCAGGGTTTGCACCTCGACGGACAGCACGGCCGGGAGGTCGCGCACGATCGGCGTCCAGCGGTCGCCGCTGTTCGCCGATGCGTAGACCTGGCCGCCCGTAGTGCCGAAATAGATGCCACAGGGATCGAGGTCATCGACGGCCATGGCGTCGCGCAAAACGTTTACGTAGCAGTCCTGCTGAGGCAAGCCTTTCGTCAGCGGTTCCCACTCGCCGCCGCCGGTGCGGCTGCGGTAGACGCGCAGCTTGCCCTCCGGCGGGTAGTGCTCGGAATCGCTCTTGATCGGCACGACGTACACGGTCTCCGGCTCGTGCGCGTGCACGTCTATGGGGAAGCCGAAGTCGCTCGGCAGGTCACCACTGACTTCCTCCCAGGAATCGCCGGCGTCGTCGCTGCGCATTATGTCCCAGTGCTTCTGCATGAAGAGCACGTTCGGGCGCGACGGGTGCATGGCGATGCGGTGCACGCAATGCCCGACCTCGGCTTCCGGGTCCGGGATGAACTCCGACCTCAAACCCCGGTTGATGGGCCGCCAGTGCCGTCCGCCGTCGTCCGTGCGGAACGTGCCGGCCGCGGAAATCGCGGTGTACATGCGCTCCGGGTTGCTGCGATCGAGCAGGATGGTGTGGAGGCACATGCCGCCGGCGCCCGGCTGCCAGCGCGGCCCCGACTCGTGGCCGCGCAACCCCGCCAGTTCCTGCCAGGACCGGCCGCCATCGGTGGAGCGAAACAGCGCGGCGTCCTCGACTCCCGCGTACACAGTGTCGGGATCGGTGAGCGAGGGCTCCAGGTGCCAGACGCGCGCAAACTCCCAGGGGTGCTGGGTGCCGTCGTACCACTGGTGCGTGGTGAGCGGCCGGCCCGTTTCCGCGCTGGTGTCGTAGACGAACTTGTTGCTCTCGCCGCGCGGCATCCCCGGGATGCCCTCGCCGTCATCGGCCGGCGGCTTGTCCATGGAAGCCGGCTGCTCCCAGCTGCGGCCGCCGTCGCTGGAACGCTGGATGACCTGCCCGAACCAGCTGCTGGATTGCGAGGCGTAGATGCGGTCCGGGTCCGCGGGCGAGCCCTTGACGTGATAGATCTCCCAGCCTGCGAAATGCGGTCCACTAACCGACCAGTCCTCGCGCTGGCCGTCCGCCGTAAGGATGAATGCGCCTTTGCGCGTGCCGACCAGGACTCGGATTGCCGTCATCGTCTTTCTCCCATTCTTGCCGGGGGGCGCCGCCGGGCGGGTGATTCGGATATTGCTCGATCCCTGGTCGCCTGGCGGCGGCCGGAATCGACATCGCGGGTCAGCTACCGATATAGCGCGCGTACAGGCTGCGCGCCACGCTGGCCTCCGCCGTGCCCTTGACGATCGCGCGCCCGTCGGGAAACAGGGTCAGCTCGAAGGGCTTGCCGTTCTCCGTGATGTCGGCCCGCACCAGGTAATCGTTTGCGATCACGGGGCCGTGGCGCCGCAGGCGCTCGGCAACGGCGCCGATGTCCAGCCGGGACTCCGAGCGGCGGTGCGTGAGCTGCACGGCATCCCGGCCGCAGAGGCTGGTGGCGCTGGAGCCCGCCTTGCCGTCCAGGAAGTCGAATTGCCGGTGCTTGCAGCAGCGGCAGTCACCGCGTTCCCGGGCGCCCGATACCTGCAGCGGCATGATCGTGTTGGACCACAGGTCGACGTTGAAGAGCGTCCTCGCTACCCGGTCGAAGTTGCCGGTGAGGATCTTTAGCGTCTCCGTGACCTCGTAGTTGGCGATCATGCCGACGACGGAGGCCAGCACGCCGACGGTGTCGCAGGTCGGCATGGTGCCGGGCGGCGGAGCTTCCGCGAACAGGCAGCGCAGGCAGGGTGTGGCCCCGCCGCTGGCCGTCTCCCAGGCGGCGTCCTCCGCGGGGGTATGCGGGAGCACGGCGAAAGCCGCTCCCGTGGTGCCGACCGCGCCGCCGTAGACGTAGGGAATGCCGTGCTTCACGGCGCAATCGTTGGCAAGGTAGCGGGTCTCGAAGTTGTCCAGCCCGTCGACCAGCACATCCGCCTCGGCCGCGAAACCTTCGATGTTGCGGTGATCGATGTCGTCGACGATCGCCTCGATCTCGATCCCCGAGTTGATGCGCTTGAGCTTGCGCCGCGCTGCTTCCGCTTTGGGCAGAGCGTCGGTCACGTCCCCCTCGTCGAACAGCACCTGGCGCTGCAGGTTGGTCAGCTCGACGAAGTCGCGATCGACGATGATGAGCCGGCCGACGCCGGCGCGCGCGAGCAGGTCCGCGGCCACGCTGCCGAGCGCGCCGCAGCCGAGCATGAGCGCCGTGGAAGAACGGAGCCGGCGCTGACCTTTCTCACCGAATCCCGGCAGGAGCACCTGCCGGTGATACCGCTGCAATCCGGAATCCATAACCGGGATCATACACGCCACAGAATGGCAGGAGCCCGGCGGCAGTGGCCGAGTGCCAATACGTCACAGAATGGCAGGGGCCCGCCCGGCGGCAGTGGTCGGGTGCCTTTTGCGGAATGGCTCCCTTCGGTCCGCTTTATTTCCGCCAAAGGCACCCGGCCACTGCCGCCGGGCGGGCTCCCCTCAGACCTGGGACTGCAGGTAGTTCTCGAGTCCCATCCGCTCGATCAACTCCAGCTGCGTCTCCAGCCAGTCGACGTGCTCCTCTTCCGATTCGAGAATTGAGACAAAGAGATCGCGGGTGACGTAGTCCTTGCACGACTCGCAGTAAGCGATGGCGGGCCGGAGGTCGCCGATCGCACTCAGTTCGAGATCGAGGTCCGCCTGCAGCTGTTCCGGCACGTCTTCGCCGATCCTGAGCTTGCCGAGATCCTGCAGGTTCGGCAGGCCTTCGAGGAACAGGATGCGTTCGATGACGGAGTCGGCGTGCTTCATTTCGTCGATCGATTCCTCGTACTCCTTGTCGCCGAGCTTGTGCAAGCCCTGGTTCTTCATCATGCGCGAGTGCAGGAAGTACTGGTTGATCGCCGTGAGCTCGTTCTTGAGCACGCGGTTCAAGTGTTCGATGACGGTTGCGTCGCCTTTCATTACCGGTTCCCGTGGCTGCCTTCAAAATGAGGGAGCCATGATAAGGGCAGGACACGCAGAGGCAAGAAAAATTACCGCCAATCAAAGTGATAATGAATGCGATTTGCGGTTGTAAGGGATCTCCGGAGCAGCGGCCCTGGGTTTAGTGCGGGCGCCTCGCGGGTCCCGCTTACGACGGTGCTACTACAGCGCGGGGGCCGGGGAGGGGATGTAGCGGGTCGGTCCGGTCGCTGCGTCGTGGTTGTCGTTCTCGGTAAGAATTTGCTCCACCATCTCCGTGCAACTGCCACAACCGCCGGTGACGCCCAGCGTGTCGCGGAGGTCCTCGAGTGTCACGAGTCCCGACGCCCTGGCGCGCCGGATCTGTTTGTCGGTGACGGCTTTGCAGATACAGATGTACATGGCGGTGGGGACATTCCCGCGGATTTCGACGGCTTCTATTCAATCCGGAATGCGAATGATTGTCAATAACATTCGCCTTTGAGACACTGCCGCCCGCTCGGTGGGTGGCACCAGGTTTCCCGGTAGGAGCCCGCCATGCGGGCGACGGCGACGACGTAACAGCACCCGCCGCGGGTGGGACGCTGGGTTGAAGGCCGGCACCGGATTAACGCGCTCGGCCGCGCCGGCGGGGGGTGCTTGGGGGAATGGCTCCCTGCGGGCCC
>CAZSKQ010000160.1:0-6216 GCA_964607425.1 uncultured Woeseiaceae bacterium | reverse complement strand
TGTCCTGTGCGAAATCGATGTCAAAAGGCATTACCACGCCAGGCCGCTTTAACGAATTCTATATCTCAACTCTTTTTGATCAAAGGCAACAAGCAGCTTTGAAACTCTTTTCTCGATGCGACAGTGTTCCAGCATTCAAGCAGGTTGGCTTTAGCAATATCGCCCAGCGGGACGGCGCTACGCCCCTCCTTTTTGAGTTCGCAACTCAGATACCAATAGTCTTCAAAGATGTTTACTTCTACCTCGGGATTGTCGGAAAAGTCGTTCTCAGCAACCAGGCGAGCCATGCTCTTAGCTCTGTCTTCCGGTATCCTTTTCTCATCAAAAGCCGATCCACTTGCTCCCCAAATGTAGAGCCATTTTTCACCTTCAAAACCTTTCGGATCATTCTCAATACCCTCATTCACAGCCCACTTTGCTGCAATGAGACCAAAAATTGCTTCTGATTCACCCAGGCAGTCTTCTGCCGCAACCGGAAGCGAAATTAGCGCAAGAAGGAATACAACGATTCTCATGCTCATCCCCTAACGACCAGGTTCCTCGGCAACGACAGGCTGGCGTGGCCCTTGCGATTGCGAGGGGCGTGACAGCTTGACCTTGCCGTCTGCAGGGCCCGGTCATGCGGCATGTTTGCCAAAGTACGTGCCTACAATCTTGCCACTTATCAGCAGTATCGAAGAAGTCGCGTAAAACGCTGCCATTGCTCCGATAAATGCTACTGCCTGCACTGGCAGCGGTATATTGATGATAACGTATGCGCCAGAAGCTGCTCCGACGCCGAGCAGCGCGCCAAGGACTAAACGCGCCCAATTCTTACCGCTGTACAAGAAATAGCAAAGAGCGCACGTCAAGACAAAACGAACAACGTCCTTTATCTCCGGTGCAGTCACCCAACTCGACAGTGAGAACAATAATGTGCCACCAATGATGATCAATACGACAGTCTTTTCCACTTTGCTTCTTTTGATGTGCTGCACGACCCGCTTATGCTCGAATCGCGCTTGTAGTTTGTCCCGTCTATCGCTCCGTGGAGGCCGGTGACGCGCTCGGCCCATTAGCCATCGATGGACTGCAACGGAAATGCAGTAGACATTCCGGATTTAACCGTCGTCCTCTGATTCGGATCCATGTGTTTTTATGCTCCAAAGCGCAACGGCCAGAGCAATCCCAATGGCCGGGCCGATCGCAACACCAAGCGCAATCTTTCCAAGCGTGACCCCCAGAGCTGCACCGAGTCCGGAGCCAATGCCGACGCCCAATGCAATATAGTAACCGAGGCTTTGCGTATTCTGATCTTCGTTGCGCATCTACATCCCCCTAAACGCCAGAACTTGCGAGCGTCCTGATCATAGCTTACGTCTGCCGCTAACCTGTGCCCGATGATAGTGAATCGCCCATCACGTGCGCCTGATCAAGATGCGCCGGAGAATCGCTGTCAGGAGCAACAGGATCATTCCCACTTTCACGATGTCGATTGCACCGGACACGATATGGTAAGTGTCCAGTGTCATACCATAGTGGTATATCAACCATGCGCCTCGAAGCTGATCGAAAAGCATGCACGAGCTACCAATAAGCGCCGCGATCCCGGTAGCGCGAAGCCAGCGGGCCTGGTAATGCCAGACGATCATCAGAGCAATAGGTATGCCCGCCAGCACCACGCCAATGGAGTGGTAAGTCTGCATGTATGCGACCGCGGTAGTGCTACTCTGGCCCCAATAGCCATCGGTCGAGATTGGATCGCCCCACGTCATGGTGGTGCTAGCGAGAAAACTTATTAAAAGAACATAGGTAGCACCGGCCAGAACCGCGAGGATGTAGTCAAATCGGGTCATACACGTCAGTCCTCAACGCTCGCCGATGCGTCGGCCCCCATTCTCCAGTTTCGCTTCCCTAAACGTCAGAATCCGCGAGAGTGTTTGTCGCAAACGTGTGACTGAAAGACACGAAGTTTTACCTTATCCTCAGCGCTCATCTGTCGGCGTGTCCTGATGAAAGCGTATCTGCCATCCTTCCTTCGTTTGTATCCACAAAGACGATCGAAGGGTGCGCTGCTTCAGCGTGACTGACGGAGATACGTGAGCCGATCTGTACGTTATCAGGACGACTCCTCTATCGACCTGCGATAGCCCGAGGCTCTCCGCTCGCACTTCTGGAACCTCATTCTTGGATGGTAACGCCATAAGAAGATCAGGCAAACCATATCGGCGCCCGGAGCGACCAAACTCTCCGAAATCAGGGCGCAGCAATTCCTTCAAGCGCACCACATTCCGTCTCGTTGCGGGCTGGTGCAACTAGCGCGCGTAGCCTTGCAGCATCGTCTCCTTGAATTGATCGTCATTCTCGCCAGTCATCACTCCGGCCGGCGAGGCCGCTATGAATTCAGAAGCATACAGCGCCGTGACCTCGCTTACCAAAGCCGGCAGCCTCACGCCGGCTATCAGGGACAACTGCGAAATGCCCCTTAAGCCACGGATCGGATACCGGCCGCGGTATCCCAGCAGCTTCCGCAAACGCTCGAAAGGCTACTAGCGCGAGTTCGCCATGTCGGACGGAGCAACAGGGGATTGCGTGTTGGCGTAACAGCCAAAGCGGCAGGATCAGTCCGATTAAAGATTAGGGGTGCCAATGATAAAGCCAGAGCCAGCAACGGCGATATCACCGCGCCCTCAGCGGCACGGCAAGCCGTGGCAGCTTGCCGTGTCAGACTGCAGCGCCTGTTATACGATACGTCAGTGTTGCTCATTGATCGAAGGGCGACCTTGCAGATAGGTACCGCGCTGTAGATTGTCGACCCGGGCTTCAAAACCTGGAGCGATCTCCTCAAGAGCAGGCAGAAGGAACTCTGTCGTCCAGGTCCCTGATTCATTCCAGGGAAATTGGTCTTTCACCACTCGCAGAAAGTCCAAGCCGCGTTCGTCGTAAACGTCGGCGACCCAAAGGTTAAGTAAAATCTGATACCAGGCATAGGTGCGGGCGAACTCCTCGGAGGCAAGCTCGCGCATGAACCCCCAGTCCAGCGATAGGACAGCGGGAGAATACCCGTTGAGGAAATCCACCCACTCCCTGCGGCTTGCCTCTGCCCACTCGGGATCGTGAGCACGAACGTACGAGTAGGCGAAATACGTGGCGAGAAACTCCTCGAACCACCGGACCGACGAGTATGGAACGGAACTTTCGGGGTGAAGGTGCCGCTTGTTTGCAATGTGCCCGAACTCGTGGAGCATGACGAACTGGACTCGTCTGCGGTTTGCCTTGTCGTCTGGCCCCAGGATCAACACCCCCTCATCCAGCGAGGCAGGCACTGCCATTAGCAAGTCCTCCACCGAGCCCCACGGCATGCCATACGGCGGGGAGTCGCCGCCCGAGTAAGGGTCGAACCAATGCTCCGGCGAGAGGATGGCCAGGTGTAGAGGGAACGATCCGTCGAGTTCCCGCTCGAAATAGGCCGCGGCAGCCTGGGAAAGAGTCGCGAGCTGATGTGCGTACTCCCGGTCGCTTGGGGCGAAATGCGCAGTAACACGCCCGACCTTCGCGCTATCGAGGCGGAGCGCTTCGATTCTCGCGAGCGGAGACGTGTCCACAGCGCGTGTGGCGTCCGAGAATGCAGTGAGTAGCGTGACGGCCAGCATCACGTGGAGAAGAGTGCCGGCGATGGTCGGCGAGATTCGATGAATGCAGGATATCGTCATGTCGCGTCCTCGTGCCGTCTAAGAACCAAGCTTAGCGGCGGGCCAGCGCGCATTTTGCGGATGCAATATCGGTGCGTCCGCCTGCAACGCTTGCTTAGGAGGCATTCGCCCTCCAGCGTGAAATTACCGTTGAGATAATCCCGCCAGCAGCCCCGAATAATGCACCATTGGCGAACATTATCGCCATTCCCTCTAGTCCTCCTGGCGCCACGCCGAACGCAACGAACGCTGTGATGGCAGACAGCGCGCCCGTCACACCACCGTGTACGATGCGATGCTGCTTGGCTAACTGCGCGGTGACGAAACCAGCGATCAAGTAGATAAAGTACGCTAAGCCATTGATCAAAACACTCACACCACCTAAGTCGTTGCTGCCGCCGATAGCAGCATTCACATAGCGGGTGGCTATAGCTGTCAATGTACGGTGCAGGATCGCAAAAACGGCGATGGACAGAGCATATGCACGAACGATTGACAACGCGCCCACGGTGAGCATGGCCTTTAACGATCAAACCCTACGGCAACAGCAAGCTGGCGTGGCTTTTGCGACTGCAAAAGGCATGATAACTTGACTTTGCCCGTCTGCAGCGCCTTGTTAGACGGCATGTGCCATCCACCAAATTGTCTGCTCTTCACGGATAGGGTACTCAAAGAAATATCAAGCAGCGTTCTCGTTTGCTCCTCAGGGTTTTTGTTGTTATCAATTCCTGGGTTCACTTCATGAATTAGTATTTGATCTTCGAAGATCAGCGGATCACCGATCTGTTCTAGCTATTCAAGACCCTGATCAACCTGTCTGAACATGACCTTATCGTCTTGGTTCTCCATGTTTGCGATAAAGATCATCGCCTCATGGCACTCGTCTCCATTTGCTGTAAGGTAAAAGAGGTAACGAAGATCCTGTTCGTTGCCGATATCTCGCACTGAGTGTTCTTCAAGTTCGCAGTCGAACCCCTCCTCTGCAGCCTTCATGATTGTGTATGCCGCGTCTCTGGCATTCGCCTCATTAAGATCAAAGCTGTCTTGGCCGAGCACAGGTTGGAAGATTGTCAGCGTTGCCAGAAATGCCGCAATACAAGACTCTCGTATTCTGCTCATTCTCAGGCCCTCCGCGTTGCGTAGGATACTCCGGGAAGCCGCATAAAAGGACCGTCTGAGTGCCACGATTCGTCGGCTGCCATCTAACAAACAAGCCCAGCGGCAAAGGCAAGCCGCGACAGCTTGCCGTGTCCGTCTGCAGCGCTTTGTTAGATGGCATATGCGCTCCCTCCGGGCAAGAGCGGTTCTCGTGATCGGCCAACGAACTACATCACTCACTTTTTTCGTCAACGGATACAAGCTGAACGTCCATATACCCGTCGAGCCGCCAATCGCCTTGCACCCTTGGCTGGTCGAAAATGTCGACCGTGTATCTATAAGTATAGGCGCCTGGCCCAAGATGTTGCTCGCCAACGAAATCGATCGGTTGTAGAACGAATCTCCGTCCATCCGAAAACGCCTCGGTAAATGCATACGAATACGCAGCATCGACCTCCCGGTAGCCGCTTATCGCGCCTGCTGCTAACGGTCCAAACGAAACCGTTTGCCCCTCGAAATTGACCTCGAACTGTTGAAAGTCAAACTTGGACGTATTCTCAACCCGAATACAGACCATCTCGGCCGCTGGGCACTCCGCAACTGTATGAGATCCGTCGACAGGAACACCATCGCAGCCACTCAAGGTGGCCGCGCATGCGAGGAACGTCACCCGACGAAGAAGGATCGCTGAAGCGGTGCGACCCAAAGCCCTCACGATGAATGTTTTGACCGACGCCCTCATTGTTGTTACGTCCCGAGGGATGCCGTCTAACGACCAAGCTCAGCGGCAAAGGCGAGCTGGCGTGGCTTTTGCGAATGCAAAAGACATGGCAGCTTGTCTTTGTCCGTCTGCAGCTTGAATTCCTTCTTTCCGATTCCGGTTGCCTCGTACCAGTGTATCTCAGCGAGCCTAAGCGAGCCATTCTCGAAGCGAACTTGGGCGATCCCTTTCGCTTTCTCCACCGCCCTTACCATAAGCCCGCCGAAGCCGCTTGATCTCACGGATCGCATTGCCGGTTGCGAATGTTTCTGCATTCTGGACCGAGCCGACAATCTCAAATTTCACAGCTCACCCGGCCGGAGCGGCCTAACGACCAAGCTCAGCTTGCCTTTGTCCGTCTGCAGCGCCTTGTTAGGCGGCATTCTGATCTCGTTCAGGGATACGGACCTCTTTCAGGGCGATTACCGTGCCGTCCAGAAGGACAGCCACGGACCTTGTCGCCGAGCGTACGAGGTGCCCGTCAAACTCAGGCGTAACCTCAAAAAGGTAGTACCACTTTGCTTGAGAAGGTGAACAACGAGCCCACAGCATTTGAATTCCCGAGATCTGAACTCCCTCATATTTCGTGAAATGCTGGACGCCCCATTTTTCGCTACTTGCTACTGCGTCCGCGATAGATAGTGGCGGCGCGCCATCCCCGGGTTGCCAGTCCGACATCTTCTCCAC
>CAZSKQ010000159.1:0-6307 GCA_964607425.1 uncultured Woeseiaceae bacterium | reverse complement strand
CCCCGGTCTTGCGACCGGGGCCGTTCCTTCCCTGGGCCGGGCGACGGGGGATCGGGGCCTTCCGTGGTCCCGGGGCCTGCCGCGCGAGCCGCTGCGCAACCCGCCGCCGCGGCAGCACGCCCGGCCCGGCCAGACTGCCACGGGGTCACAAGGTGAGTCGCAGTTGTTATTCGACGATCGGGTCATAAACTGCCAAGGGGGAACGCCGGCGCGGCCGGTCGAAGGAGCGCCATGATCGGGCTGCTGCAGCGGGTAACGGAAGCCCGCGTCACGGTAGGAAAAGAAGCTGTCGCGGCGATTGGACCGGGGCTTCTGGTTCTCGTCGGGGTTGAACGGAGGGACTCGGACGCCGCGGCGGCGCGGCTGGCGGAACGGCTGCTGACCTACCGGGTCTTTGCCGATGACGCGGGCCGCATGAATCGCAGCGTCCTGGAACTCGGGCTTGGCCTCCTGCTGGTCCCGCAGTTCACGCTGGCTGCCGATACCCGCAAGGGCACTCGCGCGAGCTTCACGCATGCGGCGCCCCCGGAACAGGGCCGGCGCCTGTTCGAGCAGGTGCTGGGGGCCTGCAGGGCACGGTTGCCCGTGGTCGAAAGCGGCGTATTTGGCGCCTGCATGCAGGTTGCCCTGGTCAACGACGGACCGGTCACGTTCTGGCTGCAGGCATAGGGGACACGACACGTATTCGCATTACTGCCCCGGGCAGGCAATGCCGCCCGGCTGGTACACTGTATAATCGAGTTACCGTACCGTCGCGGCGGTACGACTGAAGGGGGAGCGCCCCCGGGAGATCGGAAAGAATGCCTAACATAGGCGGGTGGGAACTGCTGGTTGTGCTGCTGATCGTGCTTGCGATCTTCGGTACAAAGCGCTTGCGCACGCTCGGTTCGGACCTCGGCAGCGCCGTCAAGGGTTTTCGCGCGGCTGTGAGCGATGCCGACAAGGACCACGACCAGCTGGACGACAAGTCGGCTCACGACCGCAAGGATGCGGATTTCGACAACACGCCGGCCAACGACCCGTCCCGGGAAGAAAGCAAGTAGCCCGGATCATTTGCGATGTCCGGAGTCGGGTTCTGGGAACTGATCCTGGTGTTCCTGATCGGCCTGGTCGTGCTCGGTCCGGAACGCCTGCCCCGCGTTGCGCAGCAGCTCGGTACCTGGCTCGGCCAGGCGCGCCGTATGACGCGCATGATGCGCCGGCAACTCGAAGACGAGCTGAACCTGGAGAAGGATTTGTTCCGGCAGCAGCAATCACGCCCGCTGCCGCCGCCACCGCCGCCGCCGCCGCCGCCGCGCGAGGACGACACGTACTCCCCGGCACATGACGATAGCGACATGGGCATCGGCACGGCCACGTCGGCCGACGGCGACCACGGAACAGCGCCCGGATCTTCTGCCGACCACCACCATGCGGAATTCGGATCGTCGACCGGGCACCATCATGAAGCGACGTCCGAGTCGCTGACCGATCACCATCATGAACCGGAATCCGGATCACCTTCGACCGACCATCATCATGAACCGGCGTCCGAATCTTCGACCGACCACCACCATGAACCGGAATTCGGATCACCTTCGACCGACCACCATCATGAACCGGCGTCCGACTCTTCGACCGACCACCACCATGAACCGGTGCCCGAATCTTTGACCACCGGCGGCCATGAAGCGGTGCCCGGGTCGCCGGCCGATGGCGACCACCAGCCCGCACCCCGATCTTCGGCCGCCGAGCATCACGTACCTCGGCCCGGTTCGCCGGCCGCCGGCGAACCGGAAAGCGATTCACCCGATCCGGCAGGACCGGAAAAGAGCCCGTGACCGACAAGGACCAAACCGGCGCCTCCGAAGGAGGCGCGCCCGCAAAGCAGGAATCCCTCGCCGAAGGCACACTGCTGTCCCACCTCATCGAGCTGCGTTCGCGCCTGCTGAAAATGACGCTGGCGGTCGGCATCGCGTTCTTCGGGCTGCTGCCGTTCTCGCGCAAGATCTTCGCCATTGCCTCGGCGCCGATACGCGAGGCCCTGCCCGGTTCGATGATCGCCACGGCGGTAGCCTCGCCCCTCATCACGCCCTTCAAGCTCACGTTCTTCGCGGCGCTCTTCCTCGCCATGCCGGTAGTGCTCTACCAGGTCTGGGCGTTCGTGGCGCCAGGCCTGTACAAACGCGAGAAGCGCTTTGCCGTGCCGCTGCTCGCTTCGAGCATCCTGTTGTTCTATCTCGGCGTCGCCTTCGCCTACTTCGTCGTCTTCCCCCTGATCTTCCAGTTTTTCACGGCGGTCGCGCCGGAAGGCGTCGAGGTGCAGACGGACATCGCGGCTTACCTCGACTTCATCACCATGCTCGTGCTCGCCTTCGGTCTCGCTTTCGAAGTGCCTATCGCTACCATGCTCATCGTGTGGACGGGGCTGACCACGACGGAAGCGCTCGCCAAGGCGCGTCCCTACGTATTTCTCGGCGCATTCGTGGTCGGCACGGTGCTGACACCGCCCGATGTCATCAGCCAGACTCTGCTGTCCATCCCGATCTACCTGCTGTTCGAAGTCGGCATCCTCATGTCGCGGATATTCATCGTCAAGCGCGAAGCCGAGCCCAGCGCCGATGCGGGTCAATGAGCTGTATTTCCCCATATTCGGTTGCACTCGGTCGAGAATCGTGTTTAATGCGGCGCATTCACCTATAACAAGAGAAGCGTAGAGCCCAATGAACGTCGCAACGACTGTCGCGACCGCAGAGGACCGTGAAGTCCTCGGTCACCCACGCGGCCTGATCACCCTGTTTTTCACCGAGATGTGGGAGCGCCTGAGCTACTACGGCATGCGCGCCCTGCTCGTTCTGTTCATGACCGACCAGGTCGTGAACGGCGGCATGGCCCTCACGGACGCCCAGGCCACCGCGATCTACGGAATCTACACGGCCGCGGTGTACCTGGTCGCCCTACCGGGCGGCTGGATTGCCGACAGGCTCCTCGGCGCGCAGCGCACCATATTCTTCGGCGGCATCGTGATTATGTGCGGCCACTTCACGCTCGCGGTGCCGTCCGTCAATACGTATTTCATCGGGCTCATCCTGGTCGTGCTGGGGACGGGACTTCTCAAGCCAAACGTCAGCGCGGTGGTCGGGGAACTTTACGCACCTAACGACCCAAGGCGCGACAGCGGCTTCACGATCTTCTACATGGGAATCAACGTCGGCGCGCTGCTCGGCCCGTTCGTGTGCGGCACGCTGGGACAAAGCGAGAATTTCGGCTGGCACTGGGGCTTCGGCACCGCGGGTGTCGGCATGTTGTTCGGGTTGATGCAGTTCTGGATGACGCGAAAATACCTGGGAACGGCGGGGCTGGAGCCTTCTTCCTCCGGCGATGCCGCGCGCGATACAGCCATGCGCCGCAAGGGCTGGATCGCCATTGCCGTGTTCCTGGGGGTTCTGGCGCTGTTCGTCGCTCTCGCCATGGCCGGCACCATCGAGCTCGATCCGGTGCGTTTGGCATTGCGCACGACCTATATCATCGTCGGCCTGTCAGTCGCCTACTTCGCCTGGATCTTCATCTTCGGCGGCCTCGATACGGCCGAGAAGAAGCGCATGGTCGTGATCGTCGCGCTCTTTATCGGCACGGCCATGTTCTGGTCCGGGTTCGAGCAATCGGGCAGTTCGTTCAACATCTTCGCCGATCGCTACACGCTCCTGGAGCTCGGGCCGGTTACGCTGCTATCGACCTGGTTCCAGTCCATCAACCCGATATTCATCATCATCTTCGCGCCGATGTTCGCGTGGCTGTGGGTCGCCCTTGCCCGGCGCAACCTGAACCCGTCGACGCCCTTCAAGTTCGGTATAGGGTTGGTGCTCCTCGGGATCGGGTTTTTGACGATGATGGCGGCCTCGCAGATCGTGGCGACCGGAAGCAAGGTGCTGCCGACGTGGCTGCTCTTCACGTACATGTTCCACACCTGGGGCGAGCTCTGCCTGTCGCCCGTAGGGCTGTCAGCGACCACCAGGCTCGCGCCGAAGCGTTACGTGGGGCAGATGATGGGCGTGTGGTTCATGGGCACGGCGCTCGGCAACGTGATCGCCGGACTGATCGCGGGAGAGTTCGACCCGAACAACCTGCAGGCTTTTCCTGACCGGTACCTGCACATTTTCCTGACGAGCTGCGGCGCCGGCATCATCTTCCTGGTCCTGACCAAACCCCTGAAGAAGCTGATGGGGAACGCACAATGAGCAACGAAAGCAGCGATGCAAGGTGCAAGGGCCCGCTCGACCGGGTATATCGCGGTCTCGTCGGGGGGATGAGCCTGCTGTGCCTCGCGGCCGCGTTGTCCGCCTGCGGCTCCGACGCAAGCGAGGTGCCGGCACAAGCTGAAACCGCCGAGGAGTTCATCGAACGGATCAACGCCGAGCTCACCGAACTCGCTCCGGGATTCCAGGCGGCGAACTGGGTGCGCGCCACGTATATCACCCCGGATACGGCCGTCCTCAGTTCGCTGGCCGCGGAAAAGTACGCCGCCTGGCACAGCCGGGCGGTCGCCGAATCGCTGCCGTTCGCGCATGAGGAACTGGCGCCCGATACGGCACGAGCGCTGAAGCTGCTCAAGCTCGGCATCTCGGAACCGGCGCCGCGCGATCCCGCAAAGCGCGGGGAGCTCGCGCAAATCTCGACGGAGCTGGTCGGCATTTACGGTGCCGGTGAATACTGCCCGCCGGGGGGAGGCGGGTGCCTGCCGCTGGGCGCGCTGGAGGAAACCCTCGCCGTGAGCCGCGATTACGACGCTCTCGTCGAAGCCTGGACGGGCTGGCGCACGGTATCGCCGCCGATGCGAAACGATTATCGCCGCTACGTCGAGCTGGTGAACGAAGGCGCCAGCGAGCTCGGCTTCGCGGACCTCGGTGACATGTGGAAGTCGGGCTACGACATGAGCCCGGCCGAGTTCGAGGCCGAGACGCTGCGCCTCTGGAACCAGGTGAAACCGCTGTACGACGAACTGCATTGCCACGTGCGGGCAAAACTCGCGGAGCAGTACGGCGAAGACCGGGTACCGGAAGGCAAACCGATCCCGGCACACCTCCTCGGCAACATGTGGTCGCAGGAGTGGTCCAACATCTTCGATCTCGTGCAACCCTATCCGGGTGTCTCCGACCTCGACGTCGACAGCGCGCTGAAGGAGCAACACTACACCGCCGAGCAGATGGTGCGCTCGGCCGAAAGCTTCTACACCTCGCTTGGCCTGCCCGAACTACCCGCAACGTTCTGGGAACGCTCTCTCTTCCGCAAGCCCGCGGATCGCGACGTCGTCTGCCATGCGAGTGCCTGGGGCATGAACGGCGGCAAGGACCTGCGCATCAAGATGTGCATAACGCCGACATACGAGGACCTGCGGACCATCTACCACGAGCTCGGCCACAACTTCTACCAGGGCGCCTACAGCGTGCAGCCGCCGCTGTTCCAGGACGGCGCGCATGCCGGTTTTCACGAAGCGATCGGCGACACCGTAACGCTCTCGATGACGCCGGGCTATTTGGCACGCGTGGGCCTCATCTCCTCGGCCGCCGAAAGCGATGAAGCAGTCATCAACCGCCAGATGCAGCAGGCGCTGGACAGCATCGCCTTCCTGCCATTCGGCAAACTGATCGACGAATGGCGCTGGGGCGTATTTTCCGGCGAGATCGCGCCCGCGGATTACAACAAGGCGTGGTGGGCACTGCGTACCGAGTACCAGGGCATCGAGGCTCCGGTCGAGCGCACCGAAAAGCAGTTCGACCCGGGCGCGAAGTACCACATCCCCGCGAACGTCTCCTACACCCGCTACTTCCTTGCCCGGATACTGCAGTTCCAGTTCCATCGCGCGCTTTGCGCGGCATCGGGCTTCGACGGCCCCCTGCACGAATGCTCGGTCTATGGCAGCAAGGCAGCGGGAGAGCGCCTGCAATCCATGTTGGTTGCCGGCGCCAGCCGACCCTGGCAGGACACGCTGGAGGAGCTCACCGGCACCCGTGAAATGGACGCCACCGCCATCATCGATTACTTCCAGCCGCTCATGAGCTGGCTCGAGGAGCAGAACGAAGGCCGCGCCTGCGGCTGGTAGCGCGTCGAGCCCGAACCCCGGCGTCGGTACGAAGCCACGGAACGTAGAGCGCGCACTGCGCGCGACGCCTGGCGGACAAATATGGCATCGCGCGCAGCGCGCGCTCCTACAGCCCCCCAAAGCACCCCGCCACCGAGAAACCCGGGAACCCACCACCGAGCGGGCGGCAGTGCCGGCGGGGGGTGCTTGGGGGAAATAAAGCGGACCGAAGGGCCCAAAGGGCCCGCA
>CAZSKQ010000158.1:3469-6456 GCA_964607425.1 uncultured Woeseiaceae bacterium | reverse complement strand
GGGGGCAGGCTCCGGCGAACCGGCTTGGCGACAGAGGATGATTTGATTGATGAGCGGACCGGAACTGGACAAGGTGGTCAAGGATTTCAAGGCGGCGGCAACGGGCGACAAAACCGTGCAGCTCAAGTCGCTGCGCGGCAAGCAGGTCGTCCTGTACTTCTACCCCAAAGACATGACGCCCGGCTGCACCAGCGAGAGCCAGGACTTCCGCGACCTGCATGCCCAGTTCGAACGCGCCGGCGCGGTGGTGCTGGGCGTATCGCGTGACAGCCTCGCTTCCCACGACAAGTTTCGCGCGAAGCACGACCTGCCGTTCGACCTGCTGTCGGACACGGACGAGGCGCTCTGCCGCCAATTTGACGTAATCCGGCCGAAATCGCTGTACGGCCGCAAGTTCATGGGCGTGGAGCGCAGCACTTTCCTGATTGGCGCGGACGGCAAGCTCAAGCGCGAATGGCGCAAGGTCAAGGTCAAGGGCCACGCCGCCGAAGTGCTGGAGGCCGTGCGCGAAAGCGCGCGCTGAGCCGGGCCCCGGGCCCGCGGGTCCCCGCCACCGCCCCGCCGGGCGTGACATCCCGGTATCATTGGAACGTAACCCTGGTGCCGGAGGTCCGAGCAAACAGATATCGCCATGAGCAACCGCGTGACAGCCGCCCCGCCCCTAGCCTTGATGAAGCGCCTCCTGCTGCTCTGCACGACGGCCTGCTTCGTGCTGGCACCGGGTGCGCCGCGTGCCGACATCAACTTGCCCGACATCGGCAGCCCGGCCGATGCGGTGCTCTCGAAATCGGAAGAAGCGCGCATCGGGCGCGCCATCATGCGCAATATCCGCGCCAGCGGGAAACTCGTCGAGGACCCGCTCGTCACCGAGTACATCAACGATATCGGCCATCGCCTCTCCGCCCAGGTGAACGAGGGCAATCACGAGTTCACCTTCTTTGTCGTGGACGACCCGCATATCAATGCCTTTGCCCTCCCGGGAGGCTTCATCGGCGTGCATACCGGGCTGCTGGAGGCGACGCGCAGCGAGGACGAACTGGCCGGGGTGCTGGCGCACGAAATTGCGCACGTGACCCAGCGCCACATCGCGCGGGCCGTGCACGCAAGCCAGCGGCAGAGCATCCTGTCGATGGCCATCATGCTGGGCGCGATTCTCGCGGGGGTGGCTGGCGGCGCCGACGGAGACGTCATGCAGGGCGCAATCGCCGTGGCCCAGGGCACCGCGGCGCAGCAGCAGATCAACTTCACGCGCAGCAACGAGTACGAGGCGGACCGGGTAGGTATCGGGGCCCTCGCAGCCGCCGGCTTCGACCCGAACGGCATGGCATCGTTTTTTGAAGTCATCTCCGACGGCACCGGCCCCGTCGAAGCGCGGATGCCGGAATTCCTGCGCACCCACCCGGTCAGCAGCTCCCGTATTGCCGAAGCACGCAGCCGCGCCCGCGCCTATCCGCCCGTCGCCTCCAGCGCTTCCACGAACTACGGCCTCGCGCGGGCGCGGCTGCTGGTCGCGGGCGCCAGGACGACCGAAGCCGCTGTCTTGCGGTTCGAGCAGGAAAGCTATGAGGACCAGTCTGATCCCGAACGCTACGGCCGCGCCGTCGCGTACATGCGGGCGGGCCGCTACGACGAGGCCACCCGCATCTTCGAGGAACTGGTGAGCAAGGGCCAGGGGGTGATCCCCTACCACATCGGCCTCGCGCAAGCGCAGCTCGCCATGGACCATCCCGCGGACGCCCGGGCCACCTTCGAGCGCGCGCGGGAGCTCTTTCCCCGCAACGTGCCGCTGATCGTGCACTACGCGGAAGCGCTGCTGCAGCTCGGCGACGCAAAACTCGCACACAGCATCCTGCTCGACCTGCTGAACAACGTGCCGCCGACTCCGGAGCAGGTGAGGCTGATCGCAAGAGCCGCCATCGCCGCCGGCGACGCCGCCGAAGCGCACTACTACATGGCTGAGTACAGCTTCATGACGGGCGACCTTGTGCAGGGCGTGAATTTCCTGCGGCAGGCGCTGCAGCAACCGGACCTGAACGAGATCCAGCGGATCCGTTTCGAAGCCAGGATCAACTTCATCCGCGAGTACATGTCGGAAGAGCAGTTGCAGCAGATGCAAAGAAGCCGGTCTATCGGGTAGACTGCCCCGCCCTTCCAGCAGCCATCGCAGATAATGACCTATTCTTCCAAGACAACGCGCCGGCCAATGGCGATAACCAAGAATTCCGTTGCCCTGGCAAGAATCCTGTTGCCCTGCCTCCTGCTGGCCGGTGGCTGCGCCGCGACCGGCCCGCAGTCCGGGTCGGTATCCGAGGCGGACCCCTGGGAGGCCACGAACCGCCGCATCGACAACTTCAACACCAGGGTCGACAACGCCACGCTGAAGCCGATTGCGCAGGGATATAACAAGGTCCTGCCCAATTTCGTACGTCAGCGCGTCACCAACTTCTCGAACAACCTGCGCGAGCCGCTGCACATAATCAACAACTTCCTGCAGGGAGACGGCGGCGAGGGCCTGAGCGAAACCGGCCGCTTCCTGGTGAACACTACATTGGGGGTCGGCGGGCTGTTCGACGTTGCCGGCCGCATGGGGTTCGAAGACTACAGCGAGGATTTCGGCCAGACGCTCGCCGTGTGGGGCGTACCGCCGGGACCCTACGTCATCGTGCCCTTTTTCGGTCCGCAGACCTTACGCGACGCGCTCATGCTGCCGTTCGATTTTCTGGCGGACCCGCTGCTCTACCACAAGCACGACCGTGTTCGCTACTCGATCTTCGCGCTAAGGTCGATTGACCTGCGGGCGCGCTTCCTCTCCGTGGAAAAATTCGTCAAGGACTCATACGATCCGTACATCGCGATGCGCGAGTCCTACCTGCAGCACCGGCAGTTCGAGATCCACGACGGCGACCCGCCGCCGGATGACGACTTCTACGACGATTTCCTGGACGACCTGCCGGAGCCGGAGTAGGAGCGCGCATCGCGCGCGATGC
>CAZSKQ010000158.1:0-3369 GCA_964607425.1 uncultured Woeseiaceae bacterium | reverse complement strand
GTCAGCAGGCTGTCGACCTCGGTGACCTTGGCGATCGCGTTGATCTTGTCCGGCACGTCGGTGAAGCTGATTTCCCGGACCGTGTGGTTAGCCCAGGTAATCCACTCGAGCAGCAGGGCGAGGCCGGCGGAGTCCGAGGCCGTCACGCCGGCCAGCGATACCTCGACCCGGGTATGATCCTCGAACAGATCCTCGCTCTCGCGCAGGATCTGCCCCGCGGTGTCGAATGTCATGCGCCCGTTCAGCGCGAACTTGCCGCCGCCGAGGTCGACGAGCTCGTAGTCGCTCATCCGGTCGAGTCGGCCGCCTGCCCGGACGGGTCGCCCGGTTCCGCCGGCGGTGGCTGCCGCGCTTCCTTCTGCAGCCTGTTGATCACCGCGTCCAGGCTGGTCGCCTGGATCTCGGAGTTGAATTCCGTCCGGAATCGCCGCACGTACGAGATACCTTCAATGCGGACGTCGAACATCTGCCAGCCGGAGTCGTGCTTCACCAGCCCGTAATCCACCGGTACGGTGGTGCCGTCCTCCAGTTTCACGGTCGTGCGCACCATGGTCCGCGGCTCGGATGGGTCGCCCCGGTACGGCAACACCTGGAACTTGCTCAGGTCGAAATCGAGCAGGCCTTCTGCATAACGGCGGAGCATGGCGCGGTAGAAGGCTTCGATGAACTGCTGCCGCTGCTCTTCTGTCGCCGCTCGCCAGTGCCGCCCCAGCACGAGCTGCGCGGCATACCGCCGGTCAAAGCGCGGCAGCAGGATCTCGTCGATCAGCGCATACAGCGCGTCGCGATCGGCGGCCAGCTCGGCCTTCCGGGCCTGCAGCTTCTGGTCGAGCAACTCGGCCGTCTCGCGGACAAACTGGTCCGGCGCCTGCTGGGCCAGCGCCGGCAACGTGACAAGGACAAAAGCGGCGGTTAGCAAAGACTTCATCACGGTGCGACTCCCTGCGCTGTGGCCCATTATTGCGACTCGTCGGACGAGCCGCCCTGGAACAGGTATTTGCTGATCAGGTTCTCGAGCACCACGGCGGACTGCGTGAACATGATCTCGCTGCCGTCGTGCAGATAGGCGTCCGAACCGCCGGGTTGTATCCCGATGTACTGGCTGCCAAGCAGGCCGGATGTCAGGATGGCCGCGTCGGAATCGTCCGGGATCTGGTTATACCGGCTGTCGATGATGAAGGTGACCTTCGCCTCGAGGCGCTGCGGATCGAGCTGGATCGAGGTGACCCGCCCGATGGTAACGCCGGACATCGCCACCGGCGCGCGCGGCTTCAGGTTGCCGACGTTCTGGAACCGGGCCGTTACCTGGTAGGTATTGCGGCCGGAGAAGGCTTCCGAACCCGTGGTCTGCGTCGTGAGGAAGAACAACGCCGCGAGGCCGAGCAGCACGAAAAGCCCGGTCCCGATTTCGATGGATCGCGTTTGCTGCATGGAATGCCCTCAGATCATCGCGGCCGTAATCATAAAATCGAATACCAGCACCGCAATCGCGGTTGAGACGACGGTGCGCGTAGTGGCACGTCCGACGCCTTCAGCCGTCGGCACCGCATTATAACCTTCCCAAACGGCCAGCAGGCTCGCGACGACGCCGAATACGATGCTCTTCACGATGCCTTCGTAAACGTCGGCAGGGTCAAGCCCCGAATGAATCTGCTGCCAGAACGCTCCGGCGTCGACACCCATGAGGTTGACCGCGACGATATGGGCGCCGAACAGCCCGACGATGTTGAACACGGCCGTCAGCAAAGGCATCGAGATCGTGCCGCCGAGGAAACGCGGTACCATCACCCGCCGCAGCGGATTGATGGCCATCATCTCCATCGCCGCGAGCTGGTCGGTGGCCTTCATCAGGCCGATCTCCGACGACAGGGCGGTGCCCGCGCGGCCGGCGAACAGCAGCGCCGTGATCACCGGTCCCAGCTCTTTTAGAAGCGCGAATGCGGCAAACGTTCCGACCGAGTCTTCAGCGTTGAAGCGCGCCAGGTTGGAATAGCCCTGCAACCCGAGCACGCCGCCAACGAACAGCCCGCAGACCATGATCAGGACCAGCGACAGCGCGCCTGCGTTGTAGACCTGGTAGGCGACCAGCCGGAACCGCTTGGCGAAAACGGTGGGCGAATGCTGGATCAGGCGCAGGAAGAAGATCTGCAGCGCCCCGAAGGTGCGCACGAACCCCTTGAAGATCACGTACAACTCGTGCAGCACGCGTCAGTTCCGTTCCACGGGAGACGACGGCACGAGCTTACTCGGCGTCCCGGCCGAGAAGTTGCTCGGCATAGTCCGGTGCGGAGTAATGGAAGGCCACCGGCCCGTCCGCCATGCCGTGCATGAACTGCCGCACGACTTCGGAACTCGTGTTATGCAGCTCGTCCGGGCTGCCGGATCCGGCGACCTTGCCGTTCGAGATCAGGTAACTGCAATCCGCCACGGTGGAGATCTCCTGTACGTCATGGCTGACGATTATGCTGGAAATCCCCAGCGCATCGTTCATTTTTCGCACCAGCCGCACGATCACGCCCATCGAGATCGGATCGAGCCCGACGAACGGTTCGTCATAGATCAGGATGTCCGGGTCCATGACCATGGCCCGTGCCAGTGCCACCCGGCGCGCCATGCCGCCCGAGAGCTCGCGCGGCATCATGTCCGCTGCCCCGCGCAGGCCGACCGCGTGCAGCTTGGTCAGGACGATATGGCGTATCAGGCGGGGCGGCAGCTTCGTGTGCTCGCGCAGTGGAAAAGCCACGTTCTCGAATACGTTGTAATCGGTGAGCAATGCGCCGTTCTGGAACAGCATGCCCATGCGGCCGCGCAACGCGTAGAGCTCCTGCTGGTTCAGCTTGGCGATATCCACGCCGTCGACGATGATGCGCCCGCGATCGGGTACCGCCTGGCGGGTGATCAGGCGCAGAAGCGTGGTCTTGCCGGTGCCGCTCGGCCCCATGATGGCGGTGATCTTGCCGCGCTGGATGTCGATATTCAGGCCCTTGAATATCTGGCGCTCGCCGATGGAATAATCCAGGTCGCGGATCTCGACGATGTTGTCGGTGGTATCGTTCATATAAGCGTGCCGGCTGCCCTGCAGGCGCGAATTGCGCGGTGCCCGAAATGGAAATGGGGTCAGACCCCGTTTTTATAAGGTCTGGACCGGTACTATGCCGCGCTCTCCATGGCCGTTTCGTATTTCCCGAGGTGCGCCAGGCTGTTCAGCTTCGCGCGTTTCAGCAGGGCCTGCTGGCCGGCCTCGAACTGCTGTTCGCGGCCACGCCAGGCGTTCAGCGCCGGCGCCTGCAGCGCGCGCCCGTAGGAAAACGAGAGCTCCCAGGGCAGCGGCCCCATACGGTTCATGATGGCGAGGTGCTCGGTGGCTTC
>CAZSKQ010000157.1:0-6466 GCA_964607425.1 uncultured Woeseiaceae bacterium | reverse complement strand
CAAAGGCCTCCCCCGGCCACCCCTCCGCCACCCGCCGCCGTGCAGGAGCGCGCATTGCGCGCGATGCCCATATCAGCACCGCGGCATCGCGCGCATTGCGCGCTCCTGCATTCCGGCGCGATGGCCCTCCCCGCGGTCGCGGAGCTCCCGGCCGCACCGCTCGCGGCAAATTCCGGCCAATTCCCCGGAAACCGGGCTGTCATTTACCCGGCGAGTCTCTAGAATATGCAGCCCTCGACTTCGCCAGCCCCGAAGCCGAGCCCTCTTTCACTCACCG
The DNA here is from genome assembly GCA_964607425.1 of uncultured Woeseiaceae bacterium. Classification (GTDB taxonomy): domain Bacteria; phylum Pseudomonadota; class Gammaproteobacteria; order Steroidobacterales; family Woeseiaceae; genus IDS-8. The sequence goes on along the minus strand of CAZSKQ010000157.1, from coordinate 6,189 downwards.
CAATTCAGGGGAGCGTCCATGGCAGCCCGCGGCGTCAACAAAGTCATTCTGATCGGCAACCTGGGCCAGGACCCGGAGACCCGCTACATGCCCAGCGGCGGCGCGGTCACCAACCTGCGCATCGCGACCAACGAGTCCTGGAAGGACAAGCAGACGGGCGAGCCGCAGGAGCGCACCGAATGGCACCGCGTGGTGATGTTCGAACGGCTCGCGGAGATCGCCGCCGAGTACCTGCGCAAGGGTTCGCAGGTGTACATCGAAGGCACCCTGCGCACCCGCAAGTGGCAGGACAAGGACGGTAACGACCGTTACACGACCGAGATCCGCGCCAACGAGATGCAGATGCTGGGCGGGCGTTCCGGCGCGGGCGCGCCGGCCATGGACCGGTCGCGGCCTTCGGGTAATGAGCCGGCACCGGCGCGCGCGGGCGTGGCGGACGACTTCGACGACGACATCCCGTTCTAGGGACCGGGCGTCTCCACCGCGATAAGAGAACCGGGTTTCCCGTGGCCGGCAAACTGTTCATCAAAACGTACGGCTGCCAGATGAACGAGTACGACTCGAACAAGATGGCAGACGTGCTCAAAGCGTCGCATGGCCTCGAGCGCACCACGTCGCTCGAGGAAGCCGACGTGCTGCTGGTCAATACCTGTTCGATCCGCGAGAAAGCGCAGGAAAAGGTGTTCTCGGAACTCGGCCGCTGGCGCGCGTTGAAGGAGCGGCGCCCGGAATTGCTCATCGGCGTGGGCGGCTGCGTCGCGAGCCAGGAAGGGGAGGGCATCAGCCGGCGCGCGCCCTTCGTTGACCTGGTTTTCGGGCCGCAGACGCTGCACCGGTTGCCCGAAATGGTCGACGAGGTGCGCGCCAGGGGACGGCCGGTGATCGACGTCTCCTTCCCGCAGATCGAGAAGTTCGACTGCTTGCCGGAGCCGCGCGCGGAGGGACCCACGGCTTTCGTCTCGGTCATGGAAGGCTGCAGCCGGTATTGCACGTTCTGCGTCGTGCCCTACACCCGCGGCGAGGAAATCAGCCGTCCGGTCGACGACGTGGTTGCCGAGATTGCCCTGCTCGCCGAGCAGGGCGTGCGCGAAGTGAACCTGCTGGGCCAGAACGTGAACGCTTACCGGGGGCCGATGCACGACGGGCGGTTGGCGGATCTCGCCACGCTGATCTACTACGCGGCGGCGGTGGAGGGCATCGACCGCATCCGCTTCACCACGTCGCATCCCGTGGAGTTCACCGACAGCCTCGTGCAGGCGTACGCCGAGGTGCCGGAGCTCGCGAATTTTTTGCACCTGCCGGTACAGCACGGCTCCGATCGTATCCTCTCCGCCATGAAGCGCGGCCACACCGCGCTCGAATACAAGCAGAAGATCCGCCGCCTGCGCGAAGTGCGGCCCGATATCTCGATCTCGTCGGATTTCATCGTCGGTTTCCCGGGCGAGACCGACGAAGATTTCGAAGCACTGATGCGCCTGATCGAGGACGTCGGCTTCGACCAGTCCTTCAGCTTTCTCTACAGCGCGCGCCCCGGTACACCGGCGGCGAGTTTTGCCGACCCCACGCCCATGGATGTCAAGAAGGCGCGGCTGCAGCGCCTGCAGGCGCGTGTCACGGCGCAGGCGCGGTCGATCAGCGAAGCGATGGTCGGCACCACCCAGTCGGTGCTGGTCGAGCGCCGCTCACGCAAGGATGCCCGGCAATTTACCGGCCGCACCGAGAACAACCGCTGGGTCAACTTCGATGCCGACCCGGCCTGTCTTGGGCGGTTCGTCGACGTGGTGATCACCGAAGCGCTGCCGAATTCCCTGCGCGGCCGGCTCGCGATGTCGCCGTCGATGGCCGCTGCCGCGGGCTGACGAGGGGGTTGAACCCGGGATTTCCGTCGCAAAATCCATGTATCGACTCCGTGTTACACATATTCCATGTTTCCGGCCTTCAAGGTAGGCTAAGGTCGCCACCCGGCTGAAATCAGAGGTCCGACAACCCTCCATTGAACGCTGTCAAAATATCCCGGGACATCGTCCTCGAGCCCGCCGACAATAACCGGCTGGCCAACCTCTGCGGCCAGTTCGACGAGCACATCAGACAGATCGAACGCCGGCTGAACGTCGATATCGCCAGCCGGGGCAACCGTTTCCGCGTCACCGGGCAGCCCGGCGCCGCGCAGATCGGCACCCGGGTGCTGCGTTCCCTGTTCAACCTGACCGGCAAGGAGCGGATCGACCGGGAGCGCGTGCACATCTGCCTGCAGGAGTCCGTCATGCAAGAAGGCGAGCAAACCGGCGATGAGCCCGATGGCGAGGCGGGCGGTGCCGGGGACAGGGACGACCCGATCGAGATCCAGACGCGCCGCAAGCTCGTGCGGGCGCGCGGCGCCAACCAGCGCGCCTACCTCAAAGGCATCCGCGATCACGACCTCGCGTTCGGCATCGGACCGGCCGGGACCGGCAAGACCTACCTCGCGGTGGCGAGTGCCATCGATGCGCTGGAGAACGGCGAGGTGCGGCGCCTGATCCTCGTACGGCCGGCGGTGGAGGCCGGCGAGCGGCTGGGCTTTTTGCCCGGCGATATGTCGCAGAAGGTGGATCCGTACCTGCGGCCGATGTACGACGCGCTGTTCGATATGCTGGGCCCCGAGCAGGTCGCACGCCTTATCGAGCGCAATGTCATCGAGGTGGCGCCGCTCGCGTTCATGCGCGGGCGCTCGCTCAACGAATCCTTCGTCATCCTGGACGAAGCCCAGAACACGAGCGTTGCGCAGATGAAGATGTTTCTCACCCGCATCGGCTTCGGCTCGCATGCGGTCGTCACGGGCGACATCACCCAGATCGATCTGCCCGCCGGCAACCAGTCGGGCCTGATTAACGCCACCCGCATCCTGGCGGATGTGGAAGGCATCGCTTTCACCTATTTCACGCCTGGCGACGTCGTCCGGCACCCCCTGGTGCAGCGCATCGTCGAGGCTTACGAGGCGGACGGCAAGCAGGGTAAAAAAGGCAAACAAGAGCAGTAGTGTCCTGTCGCGCCAATACATTGCAAGAGCCGCACGCGGATTTTCGTGGATGAGCGCCCGCGCGAACGTGGAATTGCAGGTGGCCTGCAGGGCAAACACGATACCGCACGAAAACGACATCCGGGGCTGGATCGAGGACGCGTTGCGGGCCTCCGGCGATGCCCCTGAAGGTGAATACGAGGTGGTGGTGCGCGTAGTCGACGAACGGGAAAGCCGGGCGTTGAACTATCGGTTCCGGCGACAGGACAAGCCGACCAACGTGCTCGCCTTCCCGGCGGGTGACGGCGCACAGGGCGGGGGGCCGGCCGGGACGCCGGAGCTGTCGCTGGGCGACCTGGCCGTGTGCGCGCCCGTCCTCGAGCGCGAAGCGCGCGAGCAGGGCAAGAGCCCGGCAGCGCACTGGGGGCACCTGCTGGTGCACGGCACGCTGCACCTTTTGGGTTACGACCACCAGGATGCGGCCGAGGCGGCACGGATGGAGCGGCTGGAGACGAGCATACTTGCGGCGCATGGCATTGCCGACCCGTACGCAGATTCGACCTGACTGTTACAATGACCGATCGATGAACGACAAACCTCCCGGTACCAGCGGCACAGGATCGGCCGGAGTCTTCAAGCGCGTGCTGCGCGCCGTGAAGGGCGATCCCTGGAGCCGCGAAGAAATACACAAGCTGTTGCAGCAGGCCGATAGCGTTTTCGACCCGGAGGAGCAGACCATGCTCCAGGGCGTGCTCGAGGTCGCCGAGACGCAAGTGCGGGAAGTGATGGTGCCGCGCTCGCAGATGGTGGTGATCGAGCGCAGCCAGAGCCTCGAAGAGATGCTCGACGTCATCGTCGAATCCGGGCACTCGAGATTCCCGGTAATGGGCGAGGATCGCGACGAGGTGCTCGGCATCCTGCTGGCGAAAGACCTGCTGCGGCACTTTTCGAATGGAGCGCCCGGCGAGTTGCGCATCGAAGACTATCTCCGCCCCGCGGCGGTCATCCCGGAATCGAAACGCCTGAACGCGCTGCTGAAGGAATTCCGCGACAGCCACAACCACATGGCAATCGTGGTCGACGAGTACGGCGGCGTGTCCGGCCTCCTGACGATCGAGGACGTGCTGGAGGAAATCGTGGGCGAGATCGACGACGAGCACGACCCGGAAGGGATCGAATTCATCCAGGAGGGGCCCGAGCGGGACGGGCGGCCGACCTGGCTCGTGCGCGCGCTGACACGGATCGAGGATTTCAACGAGTATTTCAATTGCGAGCTCCCCGACGACGATTACGACACCGCCGGCGGCCTCGTCATGCACGAACTCGGGCGGCTGCCGCGCCGCGGCGAAGAGCTGCACTTCGGCGGGTTCGAGTTTCGCGTGACCAAGGCCGATCGCCGACGCATCGACACGTTGCAGGTGCAACGGGAACCGCGGCCCGATTAACGCACGGGCCCTGCCGTTGACCACCCGCGAGCCGCTCCGCCAGCTACTCGACGTCAACCCGGTCGGCATCCGGCTGGCTTACCTCGCCGGCGGGGCCATGATGACGCTCGCGTTCGCGCCGCTGGGCGGCTGGGCGCTCGCGCCGGTGCTGGTGATACCGGTGCTGACGCTGTGCCTGTATGCGACGCCGCGCACCGCCGCCCGGTATGCCTTCTGGTTCGGGGTCGGCCTGTTCCTGTTCGGCACGTACTGGGTCCACATATCGATCCACGTGTTCGGGCAGGCGCCGTTGTGGCTTTCCCTGGTGCTGATGCTGGGGCTGGTGCTGATCATGGCGCTTTGGTACGCCGCGATCGGCTGGCTCATAGCGGCGTTGTCGCGCGGCAGCCCGGCGCGACTGATGTTGGCAGCACCGGCAGCCTGGGTACTCATCGAATGGTTCCGCGGCTGGTTCCTCACGGGCTTCCCGTGGCTGAGCCTCGGTTACGGCCAGGTCGATTCGCCGCTCGCCGGCTGGCTGCCGCTGCTGGGCGTCTACGGGGTTTCGTTCATCGTCGTGCTCAGTGCGAGTGCGTTCGTCGCGTCGCTGGCCTTTACCGGGCGCGCACGTTCGCTCGCACTGGCACTCGCCGTCGTGCCGTGGCTGGCGGGCTTCGGGCTGCAGTGGGTGCCCTGGAGCCGCCCGGCCGGCGACGCGTTGACCGCGACCATCGTGCAAGGCGGCATCCCGCAGGAGCGGAAGCATTTGCCGGAGCAGTTCCTGCCGACGCTCGAGCTCTACGGCAAAACGATCGCCACGCATCCGGACAGCGACTTGATCGTGTGGCCGGAGGTCGCGATACCGGCAGCCGCCCAGCAGGTCGAGCTGTACCTCGACGCGCTGACGCACGAGCTCAGCCTGCGCGGGCAATCCTTGCTTCTGGGCATCCTCGACGCGGAGGGCCGGGACGTCTACAACAGCCTCCTCCTGCTGGACGGCAACGGCGAGCAGATGTATCGCAAGCGGCATCTCGTGCCCTTCGGCGAATACTTCCCGGTGCCGCGCCTGCTGCGCGATTGGATCGCGGGCATGATCATGCTGCCGTCCGGCGACATCTCGGCGGGTGAAATGCAGCAGCCGCTTTTGGTGCTGCCCGGCGGCACCGCGCTCGCGCCCGCCATCTGCTACGAGGATGCCTACGGCGCCGAGCAGCTCTACGCGCTGCCGGAAGCCGGGCTGCTGGTCAACGTCAGCAACGACGCCTGGTTCGGCGACTCCATCGCGCCGCACCAGCACCTGGAGATAGCCCGTGCCCGGGCCGCCGAGGCTGCGCGCTACGCGATCCGGGCCACAAACAACGGCATTAGCGCTTTCATCGGTCCGCGGGGCGAGCTGCTGCAGACGGCCCCGCAGTTCCGCTACGCCACGCTCACGATGGAGGTGGTGCCGCTCCAGGGAGCCACGCCCTATACCCTGGCCGGCAACTGGCCGGTGATCACCCTCTCCCTGGCCCTGGTCCTCCTCTTCGCCGCCAAACGCCGCCCGTAGGAGCGCGCCATGCGCGCGACGGCTCATCCGCACACCCGTGGCATCGCGCGCATGGCGCGCTCCTACAGCAGGTGATGGGCGGATTCCCCCGGGCGTCGCAGGGCACCTGTAGGAGCGCGCCATGCGCGCGACGGCTCATCCGCACACCCGTGGCATCGCGCGCATGGCGCGCTCCTTGTATGTCGGCAGTTTTCCTTGATTAGCTACCGGGGAAGACGGGC
>CAZSKQ010000156.1:0-6527 GCA_964607425.1 uncultured Woeseiaceae bacterium | reverse complement strand
TTGGTGCCGAGGAAAGGACTTGAACCTTCACGGGGTTTCCCCCACTGGCACCTGAAGCCAGCGCGTCTACCAATTCCGCCACCTCGGCAGGCGAAGACCGCGTATAGTGCAGCCCGTGCGGGTGGCGGACTGTACAAAAAGCTGCCGCGGCCTGTCAATTGGCGCGGCACCCGCGCCGGTCAAACCTCAACCTGAAGCGAGAACTGTTGGTCAAGCGACAAAAAACCGCCGGTAAAACCCGCAAGTACCGGCACCCGATCCCCCGCCGCGCTGAAATCCTGGAACGCCTGCAGGACGCCGGCAGGCCGATGCGACTCGAGGAGATTATGGAGGCGTTCGACCTCCGTGGCGCCCGCCTGCGCGAGGCCCTTACCGATACCCTGAACCGCATGGTTCGCGCCGGCCAGATCATCGAGAACCGGTACGGCGGATACCTGCTCCTCGGGAAGCTGGAGCTGATTACCGGCACGGTGATAGGCCACCGCGACGGCTTCGGCTTCGTGCTGCGGGACGACGGCGGCGACGACGCTTTCCTGTCGCCGCGCGAGATGCGCTCGCTTTTCGACGGCGACCGGGTAGCGATCCGGATCGAAGGCCGCGACCGCCGCGGCAAGCCGGAAGCCCGCCTTGTTAAGATACTGGACCGCGGGTTCGAGGAAGTCGCCGGGCGATTCATCCGCGAGCGCGGCATCGGCATCGTCGTCCCGGACAACCCGAAAATCCCCCACCGGGTGCTCATCCCCGAGGGCGAGGCGGGTAGGGCGAAACCGGGGCAGATCGTTGTCGCGCGCATCCTCGACTACCCCACGGAGGTCCAGCAGCCGACCGGCCGGATCGTGCGCATCATCGGGGAGGCCGAGCAGAAGGGCATGGCGACCGACATCGCCATCCACGCCTACGCGATCCCGAACGTCTGGCCTCCGGAAGTCGAGCGCCGCGCGCGCGCCTTTAAAAAGGACGTGCCGAACGCCGACAAGAAGGGCCGGGTGGACTTTCGCGACCTGCCGCTCGTGACCATCGACGGCGCGGATGCGCGCGATTTCGACGACGCCGTGTACTGCGAACCCGCCGGCGGCGGCTGGCGGCTGCTGGTAGCGATCGCCGACGTCGCCCATTACGTGCAGCCCGGTAGCGAAATCGACAAGGAAGCGGTCCGGCGCGGGACTTCGGTGTATTTCCCCGACCGCGTCGTACCGATGCTGCCGGAAGTGCTGTCGAACGGGCTGTGCTCGCTCAACCCGGAGGTCGACAGGCTCTGCATGGTCTGCGACATGCGCGTGGATGCGAGCGGCCGCGTCACCCGCTCGAGCTTCGTGGAAGGCCTGATGCGCTCGGCGGCGCGCCTCACGTACTCGCAAGTGCATGGCCACCTGACCGGAGCAAACCGCGAGTCGATCCCGCGCCACCTGCACGGACCGCTCTCGCACCTGCACGGCCTGTACAAGGCCTTCGCATCCGCGCGCCACCGCCGCGGCGCGATCGAGCTCGATATCCCGCAGACGCGCATCGAGCTCAACAGCAAGGGCGAGGTTGAACGCATTGCCACGGTCCCGAGGAACGACGCGCACCGCCTCATCGAGGAATGCATGATCGCGGCCAACGTGGAAGCGGCGAAGTTCCTGAAGAAGCACCGCATCCCGGGCCTCTACCGCGTGCACGCAAAACCGGACCCGGATCGCTTCGACGACCTGCGCCAGTACCTGCTCGGGCTCGGGCTCAAGGTGCCGCATCCGGAGCACGTGGAGCCGCGGCATTACAACCAGCTGATGTCGGCCGTCGGCGACCGGCCCGACGTGCAGTCGATCGCGCTCGCGATGCTGCGCTCGCTGATGCATGCCGAGTACACGCCGGTCAACATCGGCCACTTCGGCCTGGCGCTTGCGACCTACGCGCATTTCACGTCGCCGATCCGGCGCTATCCGGACCTGCTGGTGCACCGGGCAATCCGGCACATCCTGCAGGGCGGCAAGGCCGGCAATTACCGCTACTCCGCCGGCGAGATGGAGCGGCTCGGCACGATCTGCTCCGCGCATGAGCGCCGGGCGGAGGACGCCACCCGCGACGTCGAGGCGCGGCTCAAATGCCAGTTCATGGAGGACAAGGTCGGGCTCGAGTTCGACGGCGTCATCACGGGCGTCACCAATTTCGGCCTGTTCGTGCAGCTCTCCGACCTGGCCATCGACGGCCTCGTGCACGTATCCAGCCTGAGTAACGATTACTACCATTACGACCCGGGCAGCCAGGCGCTGGTGGGCGAACGCAGCGGCACCCGCTACAGGCTGGGCGAGCCGCTACACGTACTCGTGCACAAGGTCGACGTCGAAAATCGGCGCATTGACTTCCGGCTGGGCGACGAGCGGCAGTCGGAACGCAGGACGCGGACGTCCGGCCCGCGTCGCAAAAAAGGCAGCCGCCGGCGGGCAGGGTAATGAGCAGGTCCCGCTACGTGGCCGGCCTGCGCGCCGTGGAGCAGCTCCTGACGAGCCGTGCCGGCGATGTGCGCACCCTGTACGCGGAATACCAGACGGCCAATCCCCGGGTGGAGGCGGTGATCGCGCGCGCCAGGAAGCTGGATATCGAGGTCAAGCCGGCGAACCGCGGGCGCCTGCAGCAGCTCTCCGGGGACGCGCGCCACCAGGGGATGGTCGCGGAGATCCGCCGCAGCACGGTGCTGGACGAGGCCGGGCTGCGGACGCTCGTCGAGAGGCGCCTGACGGCAGCGGAGGGCGCGCCACTCCTGCTATTGGTGCTCGAAGGCATCCAGGATCCGCACAATCTCGGTGCCTGCCTGCGCACCGCCGATGCGGCGGGGGTCGATGCCGTGGTGGGCTCCCGGCATGGCGCCGCGGGACTCGGGCCGGCCGTGAGCAAGGTGGCGGCCGGCGCCGCCGAGAACCTGCCGTTCGCGCCGGTGCCGAATATCGGCAGGGTGCTCGGCTGGCTGGCCGAGTACGGCGTGCGGGTTGTCGGCACCAGCGACGCCGCCGAAACGAGTCTCTTCGACGCCGATCTTTCAGGCCCCCTGGCGCTGGTCATGGGCGGTGAGCATGGCGGCCTGCGCAAGGCGACGCGCGAGCGCTGCGATCTCCTGGTCCGGCTGCCGATGCACGGCAGCGTCTCCAGCCTGAACGTCTCGGTCGCCTGCGGCGTCTGCCTCTACGAAGCGCTGCGCCAGCGAACCTCTCTGTAGGAGCACGCCTTGCGCGCGACCGACAAGCGCTGCCAATTCGCAGGAGCGGTCGCCGGCCAGCCTCGGTTGGTATCGCGCGCGATGCGCGCTCCTGCGGTTGCGGCGCTGCCACCGCTCCGGTAGCATGCGGCTCCCCGTCACGATGTCGGGAAACCCTTGCCTCACCGGATGCTCCGGGAGGCTGTAATCCGTAAGGGGAAACAATGAGACATTACGAAATCGTGTTCCTGGTCCATCCGGACCAGAGCGAACAGGTACCGGCCATGGTTGAGAAGTACCATGGCATCGTCACCGGATCAGGCGGCGGCGTGCACCGCACCGAAGACTGGGGCAGGCGGCAGCTCGCTCACCCCATCCACAAGGCCCATAAAGCCCACTACGTTCTCATGAACGTCGAGTGCAATCACGAGGCCATCGAGGAAATCCGTAGCGCCTTCCGGTTCAATGACGCCGTGCTGCGGCACCTGATCATCAGCCGCAACAAGGCGATCACGGAAGCGTCGCCCATGGCCGTCGCCGTCGAGGAAGAGAAGGCGAAAGAGCGCGAGTCGCAGAAGCGGCGTGACGCCAAGGCCGCGGCCGAATCGGCCATGGCGGCCGAAGAAGCTTCCTCGAAGAGCAGCGACCAGGCCGAGGGCGAGGGCCAGTCGGCCGACCAGGCTGCGGGCGAGGCGAGCGACAAGACCGGCGAGACCGGTGACAAGGACCAGGCCGGCGACGCCGCGGCCTGAAGGAAAAGACGATGAGCCGATATTCACGCAGGCGGAAGTACTGCCGCTTTACCGCCGAGGGCATCGAGGAGATCGATTACAAGGATCTCGCGCTGCTCAAGGCCTACGTCACCGAGACCGGCAAGATCGTGCCCAGCCGGATCACGGGCACGAAGGCGCGTTACCAGCGCCAGCTGTCGACCGCGGTAAAACGGGCGAGGTACCTGGCGCTTCTGCCGTATACCGACCGGCATTAAACGCCGGTTGCGGCCATGCGACCGATAGCCGCGTGGCTGGTTGCCCGGCCGCAGAACGCCATCATCGGGCTGACCGGGACGCTGTTGCTGCCGTTCGCGCAGATGATCGTCAGCGGCACGGTCATGGCGCTGCTGGTGCTGAAGCAGGGCGCCCTGCCGGCGACGATGCAGGGCGCTATCGCGGTGGCCATCCTGACCGTGAGCTCGCTGATCATCGGCGCGCCCGTGTCGCAGGTGATGGGAAATGCGCTGGTGATCTGGGTGCCCGTCATGCTGCTGGCAACGCTGACGCGGCGCGGGCGCTCGTTGACGCTCAGCCTGCAAACGTCGGTGATCGCCGCGATCGCGGCGACGGCGGCTTTTTTCGTCATCGTCGCCGACCCGATCGCGTTCTGGACGGACGCGCTGGCGAGGGTGTCGGAAACGTTCCGGCAGATGGGGCTCACGCAGAACGCGGCGGTGCTCTACGAGCAGCGGGAAGCGTTCGCGCCGCAGATGACCATGCTCGCGGTCGTGTCGACCTGGTCGCTATACGCGGTGGTGCTGCTGTTCGGGTACGGCGCCTTCCGGGCACTGCCCGGCGAAGGTGCGCCATTCGGCCGGTTCTGCGACCTGAATTTCGGCCGCGTGCTGGCGGTCATAATGGCGGTCTCGTCGGTACTTTCGGTATTGACCGGCGCGGCCTGGCTGGAGAACCTTGCATTCGTTTCGTTTGCGGTATTCTGGCTGCAGGGGCTCGCTCTCGTGCACTGGCTGCACGCGGAGGGCCGGGTGCCGATCTGGGTGGTGGTGCTGGTGTACGGCCTGGTTCCGCTGCTGAACGCCATGCTGGTGCTCGCACTGGCGGTGACCGGGTACGCCGACGCCTGGTTCGGGTTCCGGTCCCGTATGGCGACGGCGGATTGACGCGCTTTGGCGCACAACGAAAGGTGAAACATGAACGTCATTTTGCTGGACAGCGTTGAGAATCTCGGCGACATCGGCGACCTCGTCACCGTAAAGGCCGGCTACGGGCGCAACTACCTGCTGCCGGCCGGCAAGGCGGCGCTGGCGACGCCCGCGAACATCAAGGAGTTCGAAGCCCGGCGGCAGGAGCTGGAAAAAGCCGCCGCCGAAGAGGCCGCCGCCGCGAAAGCCCGGGCGGACCTGATCCGCGGCATGCAGCTCGTGATCCCGGCGAATGTCGGTCCCGAAGGCAAGCTGTACGGCTCGGTCGGGCCGGTCGACATTGCCGAAGCCTTCGCGAAGGTCGGTGTGGAGGTCGCGCGCAGCGAGGTCCGCATGCCGGAAGGCCCGCTCCACGAACCGGGCGATTACACGATCGGCGTGCACCTGCACACCGACATCGACGTCGATATCAACCTGAAGGTCGTGCCCGAGGAATAAACTGGTACTGTAACCAGGCGGCGAGCGGTGCCGCTGTAGGAGCAGCCCGCATTGCGGACGAGCGTTGCGGCGCGAGGCATCGCCATCAATACGGGCTCCTGCAGTGACCGTTCACAACGGGGAAGGGGGAATGGTTCGAGCACTGGATGACATCGACGCGGGCGAGCGGCGCCTGAAGGTGCCGCCGAGCTCCGTCGAGGCGGAGCAGTCGCTGCTCGGCGGCCTCATGATCGACGGCACCGCCTGGGACAAGGTCGCGGACATCATCGTCGCGGAGGACCTGTACCGCAAGGATCACCGGCTCATCTTCGGCGCCATCGCGGAGCTGGTCGAGAACGGACAGCCCTGTGACGTGGTCACGGTTTCGGAATTCCTGGACCAGCGCGGCAACCTGGAATCCGCGGGCGGCCTCGAGTACCTCGCGACTCTTGCGAACGAGACCCCCGGCGCGGCGAACGTCCGCGCCTACGCCCTGATCCTGCGCGAGCGCTCGATGCTGCGCTCGCTCATCGATGCCGGCAACCAGATCAGCGGCAGCGCTTACACGACGGACGGGCGCAGCGCGGCCGAGCTCGTGGACGAGGCGGAACGCCTCGTCTTCCAGATCGCGGACAAGGGTGCGCGCGGCCGCGTCGGCTTCCGCTCGCTGAAGCAGATCCTGCCGGAGACGGTGGACCGGATCGACCTGCTGCACCAGACAGGTGGCGACATCACGGGCATCCCGACCGGTTATACCGAGTTCGACAAGATGACCGCGGGGCTGCAGCCGGGCGAACTCATCATCATTGCCGGCCGTCCTTCCATGGGCAAGACCACGCTCGCAATCAACATCGCGGAAAACGCGGCCATTGGCGCCAGGATCCCGACCGCGATCTACTCCATGGAAATGCCTTCGCAGCAGCTTGCGTTCCGCATGATCTCCTCGCTGGGGCGGGTCGACCAGGCACACCTGCGCACGGGCAAGTTCCCGGACGAGGACTGGTC
>CAZSKQ010000155.1:0-6555 GCA_964607425.1 uncultured Woeseiaceae bacterium | reverse complement strand
GGCGCCGTTACGTCGCGCCGTCGCCCGCATGGCGGGCTCCTACCAGGAAACCCGGTGCCACCCACCGAGCGGGCGGCAGTGCCGGCGGGGGGTGTTTGGGGGAAATAAAGCGGACCGAAGGGCCCAAAGGGCCCGCAGGGAGCCATTCCCCCAAGCACCCCCCGCCGGTACTGCCGACCGCGTCAATCGGCCCGCCCCAGCAACGCCGCCGCTGCCGCCCGCGTCAATCTTCCCGGGCCCACCAACGCCGCCGCTGCCGCCCGCGTCAACAAAACCAAGGTTGTTCAGGCACGAGGTGACAGCGCGTCCAGTACCGCGTCGCGGTCCAGGTGGTACTCGCAGATGATGCGCCCCGCGACTTCGACCACCGGGATGCGGGTGCCGAACTGCCGCTGCCAGGGTCCGTGGCCGTCGATGTTGCGGACCTCGAGGCTGGCGCGGCCGCGGACCAGCGGCGCGAGTTGCTCGATTAGCTGCTCGCACAGGTGACAGCCCGGCCGGCTGTAGACGATTACAGCGGGCGGGGTCACGTACGATCCGCAGCAATGGTCCGTGACGGCGGGATTCTTGCGGAGATTGTCGGCACGCAGCGGCTGAGGCACGTGCCCTGCCGCAGCGAACGGCGGCCGTACCAGGCACCGGCGACGAGACCGATCGCGGCGGCGGCAATGGCCGCGGGTTCGTTGGCGGGCGCGAGACGGCTGGCGGCGATGACCGCGACGACCAGTCCCGCCAGCGGCAGCCCGTAGGCGAGCCAGGCGGCGCGCATGAGCTCGGCGGGAACGAACTCCAGGCGGACGCGATCGCCGGCTTCCAGCGTCATGCCCTCGGCTAGCTTCGCTTCGATGATCGCGGGCTTTTGCCGCTGGCCCAGGAGACCGGCGCCGCAGCCGCGGCCGGCGGCGCAGCGCGCGCACACGGCGGCGGAGTCGACGGACACGGTGGCGCGCTCCCGGCCGGCGGCGATGACACGCGCTTCGGGCGCGTCGGCCGCGGACGTCATCGGAGCTGCATGGAGGTGGCGATTCGTTGCACCGTCTCCGCCGGCACTTCACCGATGGCGGTGACCTGGTGGTTGCCGACCTGGATACTGAAGGAATTGGAAGCCCCGACGTTCGAGCGCCGGGCAATGCTCTGGTCCTGCCCCTCGGCGATAAACACCGAAACGGTCGCGAGGCCGTCGCCGTAAACGATATGGGTCACCGGCTCGTCGGCTCCGGGCAGCCGCTCGTGGCGGGTGGACATGACACGGAACCCGGTCGGCAGGTCGTTGCAGACCCAGTCCGTCTTGATTTCCGTCGTTTCGACGCGCTGCGGGTCGGTGTACCAGGTGAAGTTTTCGAGGCTTATGGACGGCTGGATGCGGGTGCCGTTCCCGTCGATGAAGAAGCTGATATCGGCGAACTTCAGTTGCTCGATCGGACGCCCGTCCGTACCAACGAGCTCGGTGCGCAGCGGAAAGGCGGTTTCGCGGTCGAGCCACAACCGATGCCCGAACCGGTAGGCGTCATGCGGCCGGATCGCGATGAGGACGGACGAGCGGCCGGCAACCCGTTCTTCCCGCACGACCGACAGGTCGTAGGTGCTGCCGAACTGCGCCCCGCTGGTCGGCAATGCCGAAAACAGCGCGCTTTGGTCGTTCCATTCCTCGATCAGGACCGATTTCGATTCCGGCAGTATGCAGCGGACCTCGTTACCGACGCGGATGATTTCGAGACCCTTGCCTTCCTGCGTGATCAGCTTTTCGTTGACTACGCCGTCCACGATCTTGTGCACGACTTTCAGCGCTTGCGATTCGCCATTCTGGCGGCGGATCACCGTGCCTTCGTATTCCAGGGTGGAGATCGCCTGCGACATCCGGTCGAGCCATGCCAGGGGACCTTGCGGCTCTGCCGCCGCCGCGAGCGCGCTGGACGCGAGCATACCGACCGCGCATAGCGCGTGTACTGTCCGACTGGCTGCCTTGCCTTCCCCGCAGTTCCTCATCGGCATACCGCTACTTCAGGACACCTGTACTTGTTATCGGTCATCTTTGCTGTCGCTTGCGTCCGGATCCGCAGCCCCGCTCTCGCTCGGCGCTGCCATGGTCGCGCCGGGCTCTATCTCGACCAGCTCACCGCGCCTCAGCTCCAGCGTCACGAACCGGGTGAGGATACCATTTGGACCCAGGTCCGAGGAGGTCTCGCCGTGGCGCACGTAGTACTGCCTGAGCGTCTCGCTGGCGGGCTGCGTGGACACCGCTTCGAACGGGCTCGGTTCGGTATAGCCCTGTGCCGCCGGGCGATCCGTGGCGACCGCCGCCGGCGATGGAACCGTACGATCCACCTGCTGCGTCTGCAGGCTTATCAGCGCAAGGCCGGCGACGGTGGCGGCTATCGCGACCCCTGCCACCGGGCGCAACCAGCGGGATCGCTGCCCGCGGTCCGGTGGAGCGGCCTCTATCGGCTGCTCTTCGCCGAGAGCGGCGGCAATACGGCCGCGCAGGTCGGTCATGCCCGGGATCTCCCGTTCGCCACGCACGGCGCGACCGATGGCAAGGTACTGGGCGACGAGCTGCCGCAGCGCGGCATCCTGGCTCAGCCGCCGCAGCAGTAGTTCGGTTTCGTTGTCCGCGAGTTCGCCATCGACGAAAGCGGAAACCTGCATTCTCAGGGCGTCATTCATAGGTCACCGGGGCGAGTCGTGTGCCGATCATATTCTTTTGTGGTCTACGAGGTTGCCGATCTTCTTGCCGATGGCATCCCGCGCGCGGAAAATGCGCGAGCGGACGGTGCCAACGGGACAGTCCATTGTCTGCGCGATTTCTTCGTAACTCATACCGTCGAGCTCGCGCAGCACGATCGCGGTGCGCAGGTCATCGGGCAGTGCTTCGATCGCACGTTCGACGGTTTCGTGCAGTTCCCGGCTCAGGGTGACACCTTCGGGTGTGTCCGTGTCCTTGAGCTTCGCGTGCAGGTCGAACTGCTCCGGATCCTGCATGTCCAGCTCGACGTCGATAGGACGTCGGCGCTGCGCGGCCAGGTGGTTCTTCGCCGTGTTCACTGCAATTCTATAGAGCCAGGTGTAGAAAGCGCTCTCGCCGCGGAACCGCGGCAGCGCCCGGTATGCTTTGAGGAACGCTTCCTGAGTGATATCCAGAGCCTGGTCCGGGTCCCGCACATAACGCATTACCAGATTGACGATCTTGTGCTGATATTTGAGAACCAGTAGGTCGAACGCACCCTTGTCGCCCTTCTGGACACGCCGGACCAGCTGGGCGTCAGTCGAATCAGCAGCCATACGGACAGGCCCCACTCGGCGAGTGGCGCGCGTGACCGGCACCCCGACCGACACCGCAATAGACAGGCCGCTTAAGGATAAGTTCTCGGGTGCGCGCGTCGATAGTCGGCACTTCTTCAGGGAGTGTGAACCGGTTCCGGCGAACCGCCGGGAACCGTAAGCAATGGCGGCGGTGGATATCCACGGTCGGCGAATGTTATCAGCTTCCCGGAGTGCCGCCAAAGAGCCGGTGCTGCCGCCAGATTACGAGCAGGCGGCGCCATTGCTCGTTTTCAGCCGCATTGCCGGCCAGCAGTTCACCGCCGCGAAGCCCGTCCTCGAAACGCAGCCGTAACCAGGCCAGCCGGTCGAGGACGAGGCTTCCCGGCATGAGGGTCAAAGCATGGGGCACTCCGGCGCGGTCGAAGGCCAGCACCCTGCCGTCGCTTCGTATGCAAATTCGATCTATCCGTGCCATGGTGCGGGTGCACGCCGCAAACTCGGCGGCTCCGGCAAGCAGCCAGGCGAAGCCCAGGACAGCTTTGAGCGGCACCGCCGCCGGCAATGACAGGATGAGCAGCGCGCCGGCAATCAGGCTGCAGCAAGCAAACCCGAGCACCCCGGCACGCAGGCGGTCATTCGGCTCGAGTTCCGCTTCGTATGCGGCGGATGACATGCTGCAACTCCTGGTCGGCGGGGTCGATGCCACCCAACAGGTAATCGATCAACTCGGCATCCGGAAGCTCTAAAAGTCGGCGGAACGCCGACTTTTCCGCTTCACCGGCATGCAGGTAGCCGCGATCGAAATAGCCGATCAGCAACTCGTCGATCTCGCGCATGCCACGCCGGCAGCGCCACCGCAGCCTGGAGTCATTCATGCCACCGCTCCGGGTCGCCCCGTGGGAGCCCGCGTTGCGAATGATGCCACGTTAGCCCGCCGTGGCATCGCCCGCAATGCGGGCTCCTACGGCTCAATACTTCCGCTCGACCAGCATCTTCTTGGTTTCGGCAATGGCGTAAGCCGGGTTCAAACCCTTCGGGCAGGTTTGCGTGCAGTTCATGATGGTGTGGCAGCGGTACAGGCGATACGGGTCCTCGAGGTCGTCGAGGCGCTCGCCGGTGGCTTCGTCGCGGCTGTCGGCCAGCCACCGGTAGGCCCAGAGCAGCGCCGCCGGCCCCAGGAAACGATCGGGATTCCACCAGTAGCTCGGGCAGCCGGTCGAGCAGCAGGCGCAGAGGATGCACGCGGCCGGCATGTCGATCTTCTCCTGGTCCTCTTTCGTCTGCAGGCGCTCGCGATCGGGTGGCGGCGTTGTCTGGGTCCGCAACCAGGGTGTCACCGACTCATACTGCGCGTAGAAACGCGTCAGGTCGGGCACGAGATCCTTGACCACGGGCTGGTGCGGCAAAGGATAGATCTTGACGTTATCCGACAGCTCGGCCGCGGACTGGGTGCAGGCAAGCGTGTTTTTGCCGTCGATGCTCATGGCACAGGAGCCGCAGATGCCCTCGCGGCAGGAGCGGCGGAACGTGAGCGTCGGGTCGACCTCGTTCTTGATCTTGATGAGTACGTCGAGAACCATCGGCCCGCACTTGTCCATGTCGACGTCGTACGTGTCCATGCGCGGGTTTGCACCGCTCTCCGGATCATAACGGTAGACCGAATAGCGCCGGACGTTGGTCGCCCCTTCAGCGGCGGGGTGATGCCTGCCTTTCGTGATCTTCGAGTTTGCCGGCAAGAAAAAATCGGCCACTGACTGCTACTCCTAGTAAACGCGGGTCTTGGGTGGGATGGGTTGCACTTCGTCGGTCATGGTATGACTGTGCACCGGCCGGTAATCGAACGAGACATTCCCGTCGGCGTCGACCCGGCACAACGTGTGCTTCATCCAGTTGACATCGTCGCGCTCCGGGAAGTCCTCGCGGGCATGCGCGCCCCGGCTCTCGCGCCGGTTGGCGGCCGATTCGATCGTGGCGGTCGCGCTCAGCAGCAGGTTTTCGAGCTCCAGGGTTTCGATGAGATCCGTGTTCCAGATCATGGACCGGTCCGAGACGCGCACGTCGGCGAAGCTCTGGCAGGTCTGCCGCAGCAGGCGCGCTCCCTCCTCCAGCGTTTCACCCGTCCGGAAAACAGCGGCGTGATCCTGCATGACCTTCTGCATCTCGAGGCGGATCTCGGCGGTCGGGCGCGAGCCGTCGGCGTTCAGCAGCCGCTGCAGGCGTGCCACGCTGGCCTGACCGGCCTCGGGATCGAGGGCGCGGTGCCGCGTGCCGGGCGCAAGGGTCTCGGCGCAATGCCGGGCCGCGGCGCGGCCGAACACGACGAGGTCGAGCAGCGAGTTCGAGCCGAGCCGGTTGGCGCCGTGCACGGAGACGCAGGCCGCTTCGCCCACGGCCATCAGGCCGGGCACCGGGGTTTCCGGATTTCCGTCCTGCAGCGTCAGGACCTGCCCGTGGTAGTTGGCCGGGATGCCGCCCATGTTGTAGTGCACCGTCGGCAGTACCGGGATCGGTGCCCGGGTTACGTCGACGGCGGCAAAGATACGCGCGGTTTCCGCGATACCGGGCAAGCGCTCCTCGATCACCTCGGCGCCGAGATGCTCCAGGTGCAGGTGGATGTGATCCTTGTCCGGCCCGACGCCGCGGCCCTCCCGGATCTCGATGGTCATCGCGCGGCTGACAACGTCGCGCGACGCGAGGTCCTTGGCGTTCGGCGCATAGCGCTCCATGAACCGCTCGCCGTCCGAGTTGGTGAGATAGCCGCCCTCGCCCCTTACGCCTTCCGTGATGAGCATGCCGGGCCCGTAGATACCGGTCGGGTGGAACTGCACGAACTCCATGTCCTGCAGCGCCAGGCCCGCGCGCAACAACATGCCGTTGCCGTCGCCGGTGCAGGTGTGTGCGGAGGTGCAGGAGAAATAGGCGCGCCCGTAGCCCCCGGTGGCGATGATCACCCGGTGCGCGCGGAAACGATGCAGCCTGCCGTCCTCGAGATTGATGGCGGTAACGCCGCGGCACGCACCGTCTTCCATGATGAGGTCGAGCGCGAAATACTCGATAAAGAATTCCGCGTGATGCCTCACCGCCTGCTGGTAAAGCGTGTGCAGCATGGCATGACCGGTGCGGTCGGCCGCGGCGCAGGTGCGCTGGGCGGTGCCTTCACCGAAATGCGTGGTCATGCCGCCGAACGGGCGCTGGTAGATGTGCCCGTCATCGGTACGGGAAAACGGCATCCCGTAGTGCTCGAGCTCGATGACCGATGCCGGCGCTTCCTTGCACATGTACTCGATCGCGTCC